>NZ_JAHDTH010000199.1 GCF_018531445.1 Pseudonocardia lacus | reverse complement strand
CCGCTGCCCGGCCCGGCCGAGCTCGGCGACCAGCGCCGCCGTCGCCGCGCCCGGGTCCGGCGCCGGGCGCCCGGCGAGCCCGTGCAGCACCTCGGCCACCGCGAACGGTGTGCCGTCGGTCGCCTCCAGGATCTCCCCGGCCAACGCCGGGTCACCGACCAGGGCCGTGACCGCGGCGGCCGGCAGCGGCCCGAGCGTGATCTGCCGGTCCGCGACCAGCGACGCCCGCACGGTGGGCGGCAGCTCGGGTCGGTGGGCGAGCACGGCGGTGAGCGCCGGAACGCGGGCGAGCGCCGAGCCGATCAGGGTCACGCTGCTGGGATCGGCCCACTGCAGGTCGTCGACGACGAGCAGGGCGCCGTCGCGGGCGGCGGCTTCGAGCAGCCGCACCCCACCGGCCAGGAGCAGGGCGCGCAGGGACTCCCCGCCCGGTGCGGGATCGCCACCGAGCTCGGGCAGCAGGACGGCGAGGGCGTCGCGGCTGCGGGCCGGCAGGAGGTCGACGACGGCGGCGTCCACCGCGAGCGCCTCGCGCAACAGCGACCGGGCCAGGCTCCACGCCTCGGCCCGCTCGGGCAGGAACGCCCTGGCCGTGATCACCACCCGCGGCCAGGTGCCCGCCAGCTCGGCGAGCAGCCGGGACTTCCCGCAGCCGGCCGGGCCAACCACGACGGCGACGCCGCCCGCGCCGGTGGTCTCGCGGAGCGCGGCCAGCTCGTCGTCGCGCCCGACGAACGCGAGCGGGCCGGCGTGCGCCGCGGCCGGCCGGGGTTCGGCCCCGCCGCGCAGCAGCGCCATCTGCAGCCGTTGGACCTGCGGGGACGGGTCGATCCCGAGCTCGTCGTTGAGGCGGCCGCGCAGCTCGTGCAGGCGGGCCAGCGCCCCGGCCGGGTCCCCGGCCGCGGCCAGCGCCTCGGCCAGGACGAGCGCGGCCGACTCGTCGAGCGGCTCGGCCTCCACGGCGTCGCCCGCGCACGCCACGGCGGCCCGGGGGTCGCCGAGCCCCAGTGCGGCCCGCGCGGCCCGCACGCACAGCTCGATGTGGGCGCGTCGCAACCGCTCCCGCGGCCCGTGCGCCCACTCGGCGTAGGTGTCCTCGGGCAGCGGTTCGGCCCAGAGCGCGAGCCCGGACGCGCAGGCCCGCGCCACCGCGGCGTGCTCCTCGCCGGCCGCCCGGGCGTCCGCCACCGCGGCGAGCAGGTCGGCGATGTCGGTCGAGCACGCGCCGAGCGCGTACCCCCGGCTGCCCGTGACGATCACGTCCGGGCTGCCCGCCGCCCGCCGCGCCCGGTTGACCAGCACGGACAGGTTCGTGGCGAGGTCGACCGGCATCCGGTCGGGCCACAGCGCCTCGGCGAGGACGTCGTGCGGGACGAGGTCCGGTTGCCGAACGGCCAGCACCCGCAACAGCGTGCGCACCTTGCGACCACCGAACGCCGCCGGCGGCACCACTGCTCCGTCCCGCCGCACCTCGAAGCGACCTAGCAGCCGCAGGCACACGCCCATCCGGACATCGTCCTCGACCGCCAACCAACCGCAAGGTCTCGTTCGTACCGTCCTCGCCGTCCACCGGACCCGACCAGAGGAGGACGTGATGTACGAACAGCAGGACTTCGCGACGCCGACCGAGACCCGGACGTTCCCGCACGGACGGGCCGACATCCTGCGCATCGGTGGCGCCGACATCGGCAGGCTGACCCTGGAACCGGGGTGGCGGTGGTCGGCCGACGTCAAGCCGCTGGCCGGGACCGAGCTGTGCGAGGCACCGCACTTCCAGTACCACGTCGCCGGCACCCTGCGGGTGCGCACGGCCGACGGGACGGAGTTCGACGCCACCCCCGGCCAGGTCACCGCGCTGCCGTCGGGCCACGACGCCTGGGTCGTCGGGGCCGAGCCGGTCGTGGTCGTCGACTGGTGGGGCGCGTCGAACTACGCCCGGGGCGAGACGTCATGACCACCGCCACCACCTCGGTGGCAGCGCTGTACGAGCGGTGCAGCGCGGGGTTCGCGGCCCGGGTGGGCGAGATCGCCGGACGGTGGTCGGACCGCACCCCGCTTCCCGGCTGGGACGTCCGCGACCTGGTGCACCACGTCGTCGCCGAGGAGCGCTGGACGCCACCGCTGCTCGCCGGGGCCACGATCGCCGAGGTCGGCAGCGCGCTCGACGGCGACCTCCTCGGAGCCGGAACGACCGCCGCCGAGGCCGCGGCCGCCGCCGCGCTCGCCGCCGTGACGGCGCAGGGCGCGCTGGAGCGGATCGTGCACCTGTCCTACGGCGACGCCCAGGCGCCCGAGTACGTCATGCAGCTGGCCGCCGACCACCTCGTGCACACCTGGGACCTGGCCCGCGCGCTGGGCACCGACGAGCGCCTCGACCCCGACGCCGTGGACGCGGTGCTCGCCTGGTTCGCCGACGCGGAACCCGCCTACCGCGCGGCCGGCCTGATCGGGCCGCGCGCCGTCCCGGCCGCCGACACCCCCCAGCACCACCTGCTGGCCCGCTTCGGGAGGACCGCATGACCACCGCGAGCACGACCGCGGCCGACGAGGCCGTCACCCGGTTCAACCAGGCCTTCGCCGCGCAGGACGTGGCGGCCGTGATGACCGCGATGACGCCGGACTGCGTCTTCGAGGACACCACCCCACCGGACGGGACCCGGCACGTCGGGGCCGACGCGGTCCGGGCGGCCTGGACCGCCCTGTTCACCGCCTCGCCCGAGGGGGTGTTCGAGACCGAGGAACGCTTCGCCTGCGGCGACCGCGTGGTCGTGCGGTGGCGCTACCGCTGGTCGGACGGGCACGTGCGCGGCATCGACGTGTTCACCGTGCACGACGGCCTCGTCGCCGAGAAGCTCGCCTACGTCAAGGGCTGAGCTGCAGGTGAGGGGGCCGTCCCGGCTTGGTCGCCCCGTCGAGAACGACGTTGTCGTGATCAACAGGGCCTGTGGATCACGACAACGTCGTTCTCGACGGGGGCGGCGGGGCGCTCGTCTCGTGCCGGCGCGGGGCTCTTGCGGTGAGCGCCGTAGGCGCGAACCCTGGGGCGCGCGTAGCGCGCCCACACCCACTCCGGGACCCTGCTTGATCAGAGGTCGCCCGCCGCGGAGGTGCCGCCGGAGGCGACTGGCCCACCCGCTCGGACATCGCCCTTCGCCCAGGCGTGACTGGGCCGAAGGCGCCGTTACGCCGGCTGGTCACCTCGCCCAGTGACGCTTCGGTTTACTGCGCCTCCGGCGGCGCTTCCAGCGGGGACCTCAGCTCAAGCAGGGGGGTCGTGCTCCGGCGAGATGTGAGCGCTGCGCGCCCACCGGGCCTGCGACGTCCCCCGCCAGCCCTGCGACGACTGACCAGCGGCTGCGATGTCCCCGTCAGCGCTGCGCGACCGGGCCGACTGGCGTCCTCGCAGCACCAGGTGTGGGCGCGCAGCCCGCCGGCGCGCTGCGACGACCCAGCCAGCGCTGCGACGTCCCCCGTCAGCGCTGCGAGACCACACCAGCCTTGCGAGGCCACCCTCCCTCGCTGCGTCGCACCGGGCGAGCGCGACTCTCGTCCAACCCGGCCGCACGAGCGCGGCTCTCGTCCAACCCCGCTGCACGAGAGCGGCTCTCGTCCAACTCGGCGCTGATCGCCCCGAGCGCGGCGGGGTGGCTACTCGGGGGTGAGGCGCAGGGTGGTCGCGACGGCGGTGTCGGTGACCATGGAGTCCGCCCCGCTCCCGTACTTGGCGCGGTAGGCGTCGTCGACCGCGGCGCCGAGCCGGGTCGACGCGGCGCCGACGTCCTCGACGGTGACGTCGGCTTCCCGGCCCGGGACGCGGATGCGGGCCCGGCGGGAGCGCAGGGCGCGGCCGTACCAGCCGGTGTCGCGGCGGTACCAGGTCCGCACGTACACCTGGTCGTCGGCGCGCACGACCCAGATCGGCAGCCACCTGCCGGGACGGCCGTCGGGGCGCTCGACGGCGATCTCCAGTTCCCGGGCCGCGTCGATCAGGCGCAGGTCCTCGGCGGACCAGCCGCTCACCCGCACTCCTGGGCGCGGGCGAGCAGCAGGTCGCGCTCGCGTTCGTTGAGGGTGAGCCCGGCGGCCCTCTCGAACTCGGCCCTGGCCTCGACCGGGCGGCCCAGCTTGGCCAGCAGGTCGCCGCGGACGCTGGGCAGCAGGTGGTAGTCGCGCAGCCGGTCGCCCAGGCCGTCGACGAGGTCGAGGGCGACGGCCGGGCCGTCGGCCATCCCGACGGCGACCGCGCGGTTCAGCTCGACGACCGGCGAGGGCACCACCCGGGCCAGGACGGCGTAGAGGGCGGCGATGCGGGGCCAGTCGGTCTGGTCGGCGGTGCGGGCGCGGGCGTGGACGGCGGCGATCGCGGCCTGCAGCGCGTACGGGCCGATGGCGCCGCCCAGCTGCTCGGCGCGGGCCAGGCCGGTCAGGCCGCGGTGGATGAGCAGCTGGTCCCAGCGGCCGCGGTCCTGGTCGAGGAGGGTGACGATCGCGCCGTCGGGGCCGGTGCGGGCCCGCAGCCGGGAGGCCTGCAGCTCCATCAGCGCCAGCAGGGCGTGCACCTCGGGCTCGGTGGGCACGAGGGCGGCCAGGACCCGGCCAAGGCGCATCGCCTCCTCGCACAGCGCCGGGCGCAGGTGGTCCTCGCCCGCGGTGGCCGCGTAGCCCTCGTTGAACACGAGGTAGACGACGGCCAGCACGGAGGCCAGCCGGGGCGCCAGCTCGTCGGCGCCGGGCGCGGAGAAGCCCACCCGGGCCTCGGCCAAGCTGCGCTTGGCCCGGACGATGCGCTGGGCCATGGTCGTCGTGGGGACGAGGAACGCGCGGGCGATCTCCTCGGTGGTGAGGCCGGCCAGCATCTTCAGCGTCAGCGCGGCCTGCGCCTCCGGGGTGAGCACCGGGTGGCACGCGGTGAACATCAGCCGCAGCACGTCGTCCTCGACCGGCTCGGGCAGCTCCGGCCCGTCGGGCCGCGGCAGCTCCCGGCCGAGCAGCTCGACCTTCCCGGCCAGCGTGACCTCGCGGCGGATCTCGTCGATCGCCCGGCGCTTGGCCACGGTCATCAGCCAGGCGCCCGGGTTGTCGGGGATCCCGGACGCCGGCCACTGCTCGAGGGCCGCGACCAGCGCCTCCTGGGCGAGGTCCTCGGCCCGGCCGACGTCGTTGACGAGGCGGGCCAGCCCGGCGATCAGGCGGGCCGCCTCGATCCGCCAGACCGCCTCGACGGCGCGGTGGGCGGCGGTGCTGGTCACCCGCGGAGGTAACCGCACCGCCGCCGAGCCGCGCAACCGCGCAGCTAGCCGTGCCGCTCGGCCGCGGTGGCCTCCATGTCGGTGATCCGCTCGCGCTGCTCGGCGGTCAGCGCCTCACCGACGTCCGCGGGCTCCAGGAACGGCCGGATCTCCAGCTCGAAGCCCTCCCCCATGGTGTTGGGGCAGCGCTTGAACCACTCGACGGCCTCCTCCTTCGACGCCACCTCGATGATCCAGTAGCCGGCCACCAGCTCCTTGGTCTCGGCGAACGGTCCGTCGATCACCGTGCGCTCGTTGCCGGTGAACCGGATCCGGGCGCCGGCGGAGCTCGGCTTGAGACCGTCGGCCGCGAGCAGGATGCCGGCCTTGACCAGCTCCTCGTGGAAGGCGATCGCCGCCGCCATGTCCTCGGCCTTCGGGGGCACCCCGGCCTCGGAGTCCGCCGTCGCCTTCATCATCACCATGAACCGCATCGTCGTGCCTGCCTTCCTCCGCCCGGGCCCCGCTCGTGCCGACCGGTCCCGACCCGCGCTCGCCAGGGCGTCGAACGGCCGGGCGCGGCTTCGACATCGTCGTCGGAGAATCTTCGCGCGGCGCGTCCGGCGGGTCGGATCGGCTATACGTGGGCCGGTCATCTCGGCGAGGAGGAGCGATGCGGCTCGGCACCAAGGTCGTCGACCTCACCGGCCCCGGTCTCACCGACCGCTTCGGCATCGGCGGCACCGACCTGGGCACTACGACGACCGCCCCGCAGGGCCACCTGGTCTCGGTGTTCGGGGACACCTTCCGGCGGGCGACCGTGGGCGGGCCCGGCTGGCGCTCGCCGGTCGCGCTGTTCGCCGATCCGGCCAGCGTGCCCACCGGCCTGCGCTGGACCGGCTCGGCCGGCCGCGGCGCCTACGCCCACCAGGTCGTCCGGTACACCCACCACGGCTGGCGCCGCTGGGGCCGGCGGGTGCGCCGGGTGACGACCGTCCTGCCGACCGACGTCATCGCCATCGGCGACAGCCTGTACCTGCACACCATGGTCTGCCGCGAGCTGGGCAACGTCCGCTGGACCGAGCTGCACCGCTCCCGCGACGGCGGGCGCACCTGGCGGCCCACCGGGACCCGCTTCCCCGCCGACCTGCACGGCGGCCTGTTCCAGATGCTGACCTGGGAACGCGGCACCGACGGCTGGGTCTACGCGCTCACCACCGGCTTCCAGCGGGCGCACGGCCTGCTGCTGCACCGGGTGCCCGAGACCGCGTTGACCGACCCCGCGGCCTGGCAGAGCTGGGGCCCGGCCGCCGGCCGGTGGGCCTGGGGCAACCCGCCCGCACCCGTGCTCGACGGCCGGTTCGGCGAGCTGTCGCTGCGCCGCGTCGACGACCGCTGGGTGCTGGCGGGGTTCGACGAGGCCCACTACCGCATCGACGTCCGCGTGCTGGACGCACCGACCGCCGACCTGCGCGCCGCGCCGGTGGCGACCGTGCTGCGCGGCTGCGCCTGGGACGACGAGGACCACGCCGGCGGGCGGGTCGCGCAGCTCTACGGCGGCTACGTGCTGCCCGGCTCGACCCTGCGCGAGCTGCACCTGGTGGTCAGCCAGTGGAACACCGCGACCAACTGGCCGTACCGGGCGATGCAGTTCCGCGCGGACGTCTCCGGCATCGCCTGAGGGTCAGCGCAGCACGAAGTCGTCGGGGTCCGGGTGGCGCAGCCACCGCCACACCTCGGTGCCCTCGAACGGGCAGTTCGCGGCGGAGCGGCCGTGCTCGTTGCGGTAGTAGTTGCGCGCCCGCGGGTCGCTCCAGGCCCGCAGCCGCTCGCGGGCGTCCAGTTCGTCGTTGTGGCGCCGGTACGCCTCGGTCGTCACCTCGACCGAGCGCTTGCCGGTCAGCAGCAGCTCTTCCACGCGTTCCAGGGCGAACCGGGTCATCAGCTCGGAGAAGGTGACGACGCCGAGGCTGAACGGGTTGGTGTTGGGCCCGTAGAGCATGAAGAAGTTCGGGAAGCCGGGCAGCATCGTGCCGACCCAGGCGCGGGCGCCGTCGCGCGACCAGAGGTCCGCCAGGCTCGTGCCGCCGCGGCCCTTGACCTCCATCGGCCACAGGAAGTCGTTGGCCTTGAAGCCGGTGGCGTAGACGAGCACGTCGAACCGGTGCTCCCGCCCGTCGACGGTCTCGATCCCGTGCTCGGTGACCCGGCCGATGCCCTCGGTGACCAGCGAGACGTCGTCGCGCAGCAGGGCGTCGAGGACGCTGTTGCGCGCGTCGACGGCCACCGGGCGCGCGGACATCGGCGGGTGCGGCGGCACCATCTTCGCCAGCAGCTCGGGGTGCCCGCCGAGCTTGTCGCGCAGGAACGCGATCCGCCCGTCGCGGATCCGCTTGTTCAGCGGGCTCAGCGTGTCCGGGTCGTCCCAGTCGGGGTCGATCGAGAACGCGGTGCTCTGCACGTGCGGCCCGGTCAGCCAGCTGGTGCGGAACCGCAGGTAGTTCGAGTAGTGGGGCAGGTTGCGTTCGAGCCAGAGGATCTGCTCGGGGAAGGGCTCGGTGTAGCCGGGCCGGTCGAACGTCCACTGCGGGGTGCGCTGAAAGATCGTGACGTGCTCGGCGAGGTCGACGAGCTCGGGCACCATCTGGTAGCCGGTGCAGCCGGAACCGACCACCGCCACCCGCTTCCCGGTCAGGTCGAGGTCGCGCGGCCAGCGGGCGGTGTGGAACGCGGGCCCGCTGAACGCCGCCGCGCCGGGCAGCTCGGGGACGTTCGGGCGGGCCAGGAACCCGACCGCACTGATGATCGCGTGGGCCCGCCAGACCCGCTCCCCGTCCGGGCCCTGCGCGGTGACGGTCCAGGTCGCCGTGTCCTCCTCCCACACCATCGAGTCGACCTCGGTGTCGAAGTGGATGTCGCCGCGGACGCCGAACGCGTCGGCCACCCAGTTGAAGTACTTCTCGTTGTCCGCCTGCGCGCAGAACGGGTTCGGGTGCAGGTAGTCGACCCCGAAGACGTGGGTGTAGGTGCGGCTCGGGCTGTCGACGCGGGCACCGGGGTAGCGGTTCTCGTACCAGGTGCCGCCGACGCCGGGGTTCTTCTCCACGACCGCGAACGGGATGCCAGCGCGCTTGAGCTGCACGGCCGCGTTCAGCCCGCCGAGCCCGGCGCCGACCACCAGGACGAAGAACTCGTCGAGCCGCTCCGGCGGTGGCTCCTGCCGCCAGTTGAGCGAGCGCGCCCAGGGGTCGAGCGCGAGCTCCTCCAGCCACAGCTCCAGCTCGTCGGAGGCGATCGGCTCCCCGGCGGTCAGCTCCAGGCTGCGGGGCAACCGGTCGGCCGGTCCGCCGACGACGGCGTCGGCGCCCCGGTCGCGGTGGGCGCGCAGGAAGGCGGCGGCCTTGGCGCGCAGCACGGCCGCGTCCGCCGGGTCGGCCACGGCCATCGCCTCGGCCAGGCCGACGGGCTTGCGCTCCACCGGAACGGCGACGGTCTCGTCGCCGGTCAGCCAGTACAGCAGGCCCCGCAGGGCCATCGGGTCGGCGTAGCGGACGGCGTCGTCGATCGTCTCGTCACCGGCCTGGTGCAACTCGTGCATCCGATCTCCTATCGAACCTCGTAGCCGGTCCCGGGCCGCAGCGGCAGCCCGTAGAGCGCGCTCGCGTTGCCGCCCAGGATGCGGCCGAACCGCTCGACGTCGCGGCGCACCGAGAGCGGGAACGAGTCGGGCTCGTCGAAGTCCCAGTGCGGGTAGTCCGAGGAGAACATCAGCTTGTCGGCCATCCCCGAGGACTCGAACAGCGCCAGGACGTCGTCGAACCAGCGCGGGTCCTCCGGCTCCTCCATCGGCTGCGTGGTGAACCACAGGTGGTCGCGGACGTACTCCGACGGCAGCCGCTGCAGGTCCACCTCGCGGCGCATGATCCGGTGGGCGTGGTCCATCCGCCAGGCCAGCGGGACCACCCAGGACCAGCCGAGCTCGACCATCACGACCTTCAGGTCCGGGAACCGGTCGAAGGTGCCCTCGAAGACCAGGCTGGCGATCACCGGGAAGTTCAGCCCGGCGAAGTCGCAGTGCTCCTCGAAGTAGAAGTTGGCCGGGCCGGACGGGGTGATCCGGCGCCCGGACAGCACGTGGAAGCCGATCGGCAGGCCGTAGTGCTGGCAGGCCTCCAGCACGGGCTCGTACTTGCGGTGGCCGATGCCGCGCTCGTTGTCCGGCGCCAGCATCACCTGCACCCAGCGGTCGGCGTGCGGGCCCTCCTTGCGCCGCACGATCTCGGCCACGGCCAGGTCGGGGACCTCGTAGGGCAGGTTGATCGCCCCGTACCAGCGCGGGTCGTCGGCGAACCACGTCTCCTCGCGGTGGTCGTTCAGCGCGGTGCAGAACGCGGCGCAGAACTCGGCGGGCACCCGCATCCCGCCGCTGAACGGGAAGCCGCCGATGTCGTTGAGCAGGGCGGCGCTCATGTCGTAGGCGTCGAGCAACTGGTGGCGGGCGAACTCCGGGTCGCTGCCGGGCGCGCCGCCGGCCGGCGGGACGGCGTCCCAGCGGCTGGCGAACTCGCGGTGGCGCGGCCGGTCGCCGCCGGGGGCGCCGGCCCGCAGCCCGGTGTGCACCAGGTACTCCCGCCAGCGCCGCGGCAGGTGCTTGAGCACCCCGGGGATCACGGGGTTCATCGACGGGTGCACGTCCGCGTCGATGATGCCGAGCGTCGTGCGGGGCTCCGCGGCGGCGGCCGCCGGCAGGGTCGCGTCGATGGTCACGGCCGCTCCTCCCGGACGCCGACGAGCGAGCGGTCGATCTCCTTGACCGACGTGGCGCCGACCAGCGACATCGCCCGGATGATCTCGTTGTGCAGCAGTTCGAGGGTGCGGTCGACGCCGGCCTCGCCGCCGGCGGCCAGGCCGAACATGTACGGCCGCCCGACGAGCACGGCCCGGGCGCCCAGCGCCAGCGCGCGCACGACGTCGGTGCCGCGGCGCACGCCGCCGTCGAGCAGCACCTCGGCCCGACCGGCCGCCGCCTCCACGACCTCGGCCAGGACGTCGATGGTGGCCGGGGCGCCGTCGAGGTTGCGCCCGCCGTGGTTGGACACGACGATCCCGTCGACGCCCAACTCGACCATCTCGGCGACCTCGTCGCCGCGCAGCACGCCCTTGACCACCAGCGGGCCCGTCCACCGGTCGCGCAGCCAGCGGATCTCCTCGGCGGTCACCGACTTGCTGTGCATGATCGCGTCGGTGAAGTTGTGGTAGGCCCGGCGCGCGGCGAACAGGTCGACGCCTGCGCCGCCGGTGCCGAACAGGAAGTCGCGCGACCAGAACGGGTGCCCGAGCCCGGCCAGCGCGAGCCGCGGCGACGGCGTGACCGGCAGCGTGACCCCGTTGCGCAGGTCCTTCTCGCGGTACGGCTTGATCGCGGTGTCGATCGTGACGACCAGCGTGCGGTACCCGGCGCCCTCGACCCGGTCGAGCAGCTCGGCGTTCGCCGCCCGGTCCGGCTTCATGTAGAGCTGGTACCAGAGCGGGCCGGTGGCCGAGCGGATCACGACCTCGGGCCGCTCCCCGGCCCCGCCCGGCACCACGTAGACCGTCCCGGCCCGGCCGGCCGCCCGGGCGATCCCCGGCTCGGCGTCGCTGTGGCACATCCGCGCGAAGCTGCACGGCGCGAGCAGCAGCGGCATCGCCACCGGGTCGCCCAGGACCGTGGTGGCGCTGTCCACGTGCTTGACGTCGGCCAGCGCGCGGGGCCGCAAGGGGATGCGCTCGAAGGACTCCCGGTTCCAGCGCAGCGTCCGCTCGTCCCCGGCGCCGCCGTCGACGACGTCGAACACCGCCTTCGGCATCCGCCTGCGCGCGGCGCGGCGCAGGTCCTCCACGCTGTGGGCCCTGGTCATCCTCATCGGGCGGTCCCTCCTCGGCGGCGACCGTGCCACCACCCGCGACGCTGCCCGGTGCGCGACCCGGCGACTACGGCGACCGCGCCGAAGTCCGGGCGGCGTCGGTTGTGCGACCCCACAAGCACGGCCCGCCGCGTCAGCCCGCCGCGTCGCGGTAGGCCCCGCCCTCCCCGCCGCGGTGGACGGCCCGGTGCAGCCGGTCCCAGGCCAGCGCCCACCACACCTGCACGAGGTCGTCGTTGTCGCGCAGCGAGCAGCCGGTGATCGACTCGAACCGGGACAGCCGGTAGCGGACGGTGTTGGTGTGCAGGAACAGCTGCTGGCGGGTGGCCTCGATGCGGTTGCCGTTGCGCAGGTAGCACTCGACGGTCTCCAGGATCGCCGCGCCGGAGCCGCCCGCCTCCCGGTCGAGCGGTGCCACGAACCGCTCGTGCAGCAGCTCGCCGAGGTCGTGGTCGGCGAGCACCGCGGGGTGCAGGCCCAGGTCGGCCAGGCCGACCACCTCGCGGCGGCCCATCGCCAGCGCCGTCTCCATGGCCCGGGTGGCCAGCCGGAACACCGCGGGCAGCCCGTGCAGCGGGACCGGCGGCGAGACCCCGACGGCCGTCGGCGGCGGCTCGCCCGGCAGCACCGCGACGAAGCCGCACAGGTCGCCGTCGATGAGCGCCATCATCCCGTTGCGGCGCTCGCCGGTCTCCGCCACGCGCAGGTAGCGCTCCATCGTCCGCACCGAGTCGGTGCCCGGCGCCGGGCGCGCGCGGAAGGCGCGGTAGTGCCGCTCGCGGTCGAGGCCGTACGCCTCGGCCCCGGTGCCGATCTCGGAGGCGGCGATCGAGCCGGCGATGATGCGGCGCACGAAGCCGTCGCGGTCCTCCTGGGCGCGGCGCTGCATCTCCAGCTCGGCCTCGCGGTGCCCGGCGGCCAGCGCCACCATGCTCCACGCCGACCACGCCTGCTTGGTGCTGAACAGCTCCAGCAGCAGGCTGTCGCGGTACGGCGAGGGCGGGGCGTACTCGCGCACCAGGTCGACGAAGATCCTCTGGTGCTGCATGGAGGTCTGCAGCATCTCCGCCACGCCGACCCCCTGGCGGGCGCGGTCCTCGCCGACCTCGCGCAACGGGGTGTCGTCGTCGTCCGGGCCCGGGTCGCGCCGCGCACGCACGCCGTCCACCGACACCGACAGGTTGCGCCGCCAGCTCTCCATCAGCACGTCGTGGTCGATGTGCCGGTAGGAGCTGTGGGTGAACACCCTGGCCAGCATCCGTCCGGCCATCGGGCCGTGCCCGTCGAGCAGGCCGACCTGCTGGAGCCGGTCCATCAGCGCGTCCCAGGCCGCGTCCCGCGCGGTGTCGCGCGCCGGCGTGCTCCGACGGCCCACGCCGCGCACCTCCCCGGACGTCGCTGGCTGCGCCGCGACCCCCGCGGCACCCCCGATGATGCGTCCGGGGTGCCCGCCCGTCGACCCCCGTTCGGTCAGAGCCGGTACCAGTCCCGGGCCGTGTCGGCCATGATCCGCTGCCGCATGGCGGGCGGCGCCGCGGCCAGCAGGTCGACGATGTCGTCGTCGTAGCCGTGCGGGTAGTCGGTGGCGAACATCAGCACGTCGTCCGAGCCGAACCACTCCAGGACCTTCGCAGTCTGCTCGCGCGTGCCGAGGTCGGCGGGCGCCACGGAGAACCGCAGGTGCTCGCGGATGATCTCCATCGGTCGGCGGTCGAGCCAGGGCACCTCGCGGCGCAGGCCCTTCCACTCCTTGTCCATCCGCCAGCCCCACACCGGCAGCCACGCGAACCCGCCCTCCAGCACCGACACCCGCAGCCGCGGGCAGGCCTGGAACACGCCCTCGGACACCAGGCTGGTGACCTGCGAGGTGAACGCCTGCCACTCCGCGGCGTACTCCTCGACGTAGTAGGAGCTGTAGCCGGTCGAGGACGGCGCGTCGGTGCTGACGCCGCCGAAGTGCAGCCCGGCCACCAGCCCGCGCTCGGCCATCGCCTGGAACACGGGGTGGAACTGGCGCTGGCCCCACAGCGCCGCGTGCCGCACCGGCAGCAGGACCTGCACGAACCCGGGGTGCTCGCCGACCCGCTCGATCTCGGCGATCATCGACGCCGGGTCGCGCGCGGGGATCACGAGCGTGCCGGCCAGCCGCGGGTCGCGGTCGAGCCACTCGGCCACGAGCCAGTCGTTGACCGCGCGGGCCAGCGCCGCGGCCCAGTCCGGGTGGCGCAGCGAATCGACGGCGTAGTAGCAGGTCAGGATGGCCTTCTCGACCCGCCACGGGTCCAGCACGTGCTGCTGCAGCAGCCCGAGCTCGGAGGCGGGTGGCCGGTCGGCCGGGCGCCACTGCGGGCGGCACGAGCGGTCCGACCCAGGCGGGTAGGCGAGGTTCACCCCGCTGACCGGGCCGCGCCACCCGCGCTCGGTGCACCAGGCGACCCAGTGCTTCGACATGTAGGGGAACAGCGCCTCCAGCGACGGGACGTTCGCGTGCACGTCGCAGTCGATGACCGCGCCCGGCCAGACCTGGTCCCGGGTGACGCCCTCCAGCAGCGCGGTCGTCATCCGGCCGCCTTCCGCGCCCGGCGGAGGTCGACCACCACGTAGTCGTCCTCCACTCCGACCTCCACGGTCTCGGCGACGTAGGGCCCGGGCAGGCGCCCCGCCACCGGCAGGCCGTCCACCTCGTCCCCGCCGGCCACTTCCACCTGGTACGTGCGCAGCCGGGTCCGCGGGTCGACGTAGGACCGCCCGGTGCGGATGTCGAACTCCCAGCCGTGCCACGGGCACATGAGCAGCGCCGTCGACTCGTCGTAGTCGAACCGGCCGGGCCCCGACGAGCTCAGCCCGGCCACCACGTTGCCCCGGCACATCTGCGCGCCCTTGTGCGGGCAGCGGTTGATGAGCCCGTAGAACGAGCCGGCGATGTTGAACACGCCGACCTCCCGACCGCCGACCTCGACGAGCAGCCGCCCGCCCTCGGGGATGTCGGCGACCCGGCCGACGACGTAGCGGCCCGTCACGTCCGCTCCAGCGCCGTGCGCGCCGCTGCCCGGCCCTCCTTCAGCGCCTGCGCGGCGCCGACCGCGACCAGCCGCTGCTCCATCGCCACCGACAGGAAGTCCATGCCCCAGCCTCGGCCGATCTGGGCGTCGCCCGGCGCGAGCGCGAGCATCCCGGCCCGCTTGCCGGCCCGGTGCGCGGCATCGACGATCGCCCGGTGCTGCTCGTCGACCAGCGGGTCGGTGTAGGCCATCACCGGCTTGCCGCCGCCGGAGATGGACAGGTCGGTCGGCCCGACGAACAGCACGTCCAGGCCGGGGGTCGCGGCGATCGCGTCCAGGTTGGACATCGCCTCCAGCGTCTCGATCTGGGCGAACGTCACGATGTCGGCGTTCGCCTCGTCGAAGTACCGGACGCCGTCGGCCGCGCGGTAGGGGCCGTAGGAGCGGGTGCCCCGCGGCGGGTACCGGCACGCGGCGACGAAGCGCTCGGCCTGCTCCGGGGTGCTGATCATCGGGCACATGACGCCGCGGGCGCCCGCGTCGAGCACCCGCCCGACCAGGATCGGGTCGAGCCCGGGCACCCGCACGACCGGCACCGTCGACGACGCCGACAGCGCGATGACGGCGGTGACGACGTCGCGGTACTCGGCCATCGTGTGCTGCATGTCGATCACCACCGAGTCGAAGCCCAACCGGCCCATGACCTCGGCCGACAGCACCGAGGACCCGGAGATCCAGCAGTCGACCGCGGCCTCGCCCGCCGCCCACCGGTCCCGGATCGCGTTGTTCGCCATGCCACGCCCTTCCCGGGCCCCTCACCGTCGGGGAGACCCACCGAACGGTCACCCGGCGCGGGCGGGCGACGCATCGGCGGAATGTCCACACTCGGGCAGGTCGCCCTTGGCGGTTCGCACAGCCCAATAGCCTCTCCCCATGAGGATCCGTCCGGATGAGCTGGCGGGGATCAAGGCGGGGACCGTCGACCTCGGGTTCCGGCGCTGGGAGCGGCCGCGCGTCGTCGTCGGCACCCGGATGCGCACGGCCGTCGGGCTGGTCGAGGTCACCTCCGTCGAGCCCGTCGACGAGTCGGCGATCACCGAGGACGAGGCCCGGCGGTCCGGCGCGGCGTCGCTCGACGCCCTACGGCGCGGGTTGGCCGCGCGACCGGACGACCCGGTGTTCCGCGTGGGTCTGCGGTGGGCGGGCGAGGACCCGCGGATCGCGCTGCGCCGGCAGCGGCCCACGCCGGACGAGCTCGACGCGCTCCGGGCCCGCCTGGACCGCCTCGACGCCGCGGCGGCCACCGGGCCCTGGACCCGGGCGACCCTGGCGATCATCGACCGCTCGCCCGAGGTCCGCGCCCCGGACCTGGCCGCGGCGCTCGGCCGCGACACGGCGTCGTTCAAGCGCGACGTGCGCAAGCTCAAGGAGCTGGGGCTCACCGAGTCGCTCGACATCGGCTACCGGCTCTCGCCGCGCGGCGAGGCCGTGG
>NZ_JAHDTH010000198.1 GCF_018531445.1 Pseudonocardia lacus | reverse complement strand
CGGCCGCCGTCGCCGCGGTGACGAGCGCGTCGACCACCTCGTGGCGCAGTCGGGCGCACCCCTCGACCGCGCCGGCGATGGGGGCGATGTCGGTGAGGTCCGGCAGCACGGGCCCGCGCCACAGCGCGTGCGCCTCGCGCAGCATCGCCGCCGCGTCGAGCGGCGCGGCGGATCGAGCGGCATCCAGCAGCACCCTCGCGCGCGCCAGGTCCAGCTCGTCGGGACGCAGGTCCAACCGGTAGCCGGCCTCGTGGGTCCGCAGCCGCCGCGCGGCCGGCCCGAGGTGGGCGCGCAGCCGCGACACGTGGGTGTGCAGGGCCTGGCGGCCGGAGTCCGGCACGGCCGCCGGCCACAGTGCGTCGAGCAGGTCGTCGACGGGCACGGTCCGGCCCTCGGCCAGCGCCAGCAGCGCGAGCACCGCCCGGCGCTTGGGCCCGGGCACCTCGACGGCGGTGCCGTCGACGAGCAGCCGCAGCGGCCCGAGCACCTCGACCCGCAGGCGCGGTGCGTCCATCGGTCCCACCTCCGGGCCCAGCTTCTCCGGGCACAGCATGCCCGCCGCGACCGCCGGGGGGCAGACCCGTGGCCCCGGTTCCGACCGGCGTCGCACGCCGCGACAGCGCGCGGACAGCGGGTGCAAGGGCCGCGACAGCGCCGGGGCCGATCGTCGTGCCGTCGCCGGGAGCCCGGCGGACGACGCGAAGGAGCAGATCGATGGACCACGACAAGGTGACCGAGTTCCTGGGCCGGTTCGTCGCCGACCTGGGCGCGGCCGGATCGGCCGGGGCGGTGGCGATCGGCAGCCGCCTGGGCCTGTACCGGGCGCTGGCCCAGGGCCCGGTGACACCGCGCGAGCTGGCCGAGCGCACCGGCTGCGACGCCCGGTACCTGACCGAGTGGCTGCGGGGTCAGGCCGCGGGCGGCTACGTCAGCTACGACGCGGTGTCCGCGCGGTTCTCGCTGACCCCGGAGCAGGCGTTCTGCCTGGCCGACCCGAACGGCCCGGACCTGGCCTCGGCGTGCCGGGCGGTCACCGGCTACCTGCGCGCCGTGCCGCGGCTCACCGAGGCGTTCCGCACCGGGGAGGGCGTGCCCTGGCACGAGCACGACGACGAGGTCTTCGTCGGCAGCGACGCGTTCTACCGGCCCGGCTACATCGCCGACCTGGTCCCGAACTGGATCCCGGCGCTGGACGGCGTCGAGGAGAAGCTGGTCGCCGGCGGCCGGGTGGCCGACGTCGGCTGCGGGCTGGGCACCACCTCGGTGCTGCTCGCGCAGGCGTTCCCGCGCGCCACGGTGACCGGGTCGGACTCCCACGAGACCTCGATCGAGCTCGCCCGCAAGCGGGCCGCCGAGGCCGGCGTGGGCGACCGGGTCGGTTTCGAGCTGGCCACCGCCCAGGCCTTCGGCGGCACCGGGTACGACCTGGTCACGATGTTCGACTGCCTGCACGACATGGGCGACCCGGTGGGTGCCGCGCGGCGGGTGCGCGAGGCGCTCGCCCCGGACGGCACCTGGCTGCTGGTCGAGCCGGCGGCGGGCGACCGCGTCGAGGACACCTTCACCCCGGTGGGACGGCTCTTCTACGCCGGCTCGACGTTCCTCTGCGTGCCCAACGCGCTGTCGCAGGAGGGCGGGCACGCGCTCGGCGCGCAGGCGGGCGAAGCGGCGATCCGGGGGGTGGTGACGCAGGCCGGGTTCACCCGGTTCCGCCGGGCCGCGCAGACCGCGTTCAACCTGGTCTACGAGATCCGGCCCTGAGATCCGGCCCTGAGGATCGGCGCGGCGGCGGAGGGGGTCTCGCCGCCGCGCCGTCCGTCAGGCGTCGGCCTCGGCGAGGTTGGCGTGCTCCGCGCGCAGCTCCCGCTTGAGGATCTTGCCGCTGGGGTTCTTCGGCAGCGCGTCGGCGAGCACGACGTACTTGGGCCGCTTGTAGCCGGCCAGCTTCTGCTTGGCGTGCGCGTGCACCTGCTCGGCGGCCAGCGTGGCGCCCGGCTTGGCCACCACGACCGCGGTGACGGCCTCGATCCAGTGCGGGTGGCTGATGCCGAACACGGCGACCTCGGCCACGCCGTCGAGCTCGTAGATGGCCTCCTCGACCTCCCGGCTGGCCACGTTCTCGCCGCCGGTCTTGATCATGTCCTTCTTGCGGTCGACCACCGACAGGTAGCCGTCGGGGGTCATGATCCCGAGGTCGCCGGAGTGGAACCAGCCGCCGGTGAACGCGGCGGCGGTCTTGTCCTCGTCGGCGTAGTAGCCCAGTGCGGCGTGCGGGCTGCGGTGCACGATCTCGCCGATCTCCCCGGGCGCGACCGGGTTGCCGTCGTCGTCGACCAGCATCGTCTCGACGTTGATCGAGGCCTTGCCGGCGCTGCCGGCCCGGTCGAGCTGCTCGTGCGGGCGCAGGATGGTGGCCAGCGGCGACATCTCGGTCTGGCCGTAGAAGTTCCACAGCGCCACGTCGGGCAGCCGGCGCTGCAGCTCGCGCAGCACCTCCACCGGCATGGGGGAGGCGCCGTAGTAGCCCTTGCGCAGGCTCGACAGGTCGGTGGTGTCGAAGTCGGGGTGGCGCAGCAGCGAGATCCACACCGTCGGCGGGCAGAACAGCTTGCTGACCTTCTCCCGCTCGATCGTGGCCAGCAGCGCGGCCGGGTCGGGGCCGGGCAGGATGATCGAGGTGGCGCCCAGGTAGACGTCGACGGAGAAGAAGCAGTCCAGCTGCGCGCAGTGGTACATCGGCAGCGAGTGCACCTCGACGTCCTCGGGGCCCATCCCGCCGTCGATCACGCACGACACGTACTGGCTGATCAGCGACCGGCTCGACAGCATCACGCCCTTGGGCCGCGACTCGGTGCCCGAGGTGTACATCAGCCGCAGCGGGTCGTCGTCGGCGACCACGACGTCCGGGGCGCTCGCGTCGCCCTCGCGCCACCACGGGTCGACGTCCTCCCAGCCCGCCGATGGCGCGGCCCCGGACAGCCCGATCCAGCCGCGCACCCCCGCCCCGATCCCGGCGGTGGCCAGCGCCTTCTCCGCGGTCGGGGCCAGTGCGTCCTCGGCGACCATGGCGGTGGCGCCGCTGTGGCCGAGGATGAAGGCGATCTCCTCGGCGTTGAGCATGAAGTTGATCGGCACCAGCACCAGGCCGAGCTTCGCGGTGGCGAACGCCAGCACCGCGTACTGCCAGCTGTTGTGCGACAGCAGGGCGAGCCGGTCGCCCTTGGTGAGACCGCGCGCGGCGAGCGCGTTCGCGCACCGGTTGACCGCGGTGTCGAACTCGGCGTAGGTCACCCGCAGGTCGCCGGCCACCACCGCGAGCTTGTCGGGGTCGCGGCGGGCGGTGCGGTGCAGGAGGTCGCCGAGCGAATGCTGGCGGGCCCGGGCGATGTCGGCCTCGGTGCCGGGACGGAACGGCTGGCGCATCCGGTCAGTCTCGACCGTTCCGCCCGCCCGATCAACGGACCCTGACCCTCCGGGCCACCCGACGACGCGGGCGCACGGCCGCACCGGTTGCGTGTGGTGCGGCGGGGTATCCGGTGGTGAGCGCAGTCACACCCCGGCAGGAGGGATTCCGATGTCCTCGACCGCTCCAGGCCCCGGCTCCACCGCTCCCGTCGACGCGCGCTCTTCGCGCAAGGTGGCCTTCGCCAGCCTCGTCGGCACCACCATCGAGTGGTACGACTTCTTCATCTTCGGCACCGCCGCCGCGCTGGTGTTCAACCAGGTGTTCTTCCCCGAGTTCGACCCGCTGACCGGCACGCTGGCCGCGTTCGCGTCGTTCTCGGTCGGGTTCATCGCCCGCCCGATCGGCGGCGCGGTCTTCGCGCACTTCGGCGACCGGGTCGGGCGCAAGCCGATGCTGGTCTGGTCGCTGCTGCTGATGGGCGCGGCCACGCTGCTGATGGGCGTGCTGCCCGGCTACGACAGCATCGGCGTCTGGGCGCCGGTGCTGCTGGTCCTGCTGCGCTTCGCGCAGGGCTTCGGCGTGGGCGGCGAGTGGGGCGGCGCGGCGCTGATGGCCGTCGAGCACGCCCCGGCGCACCGGCGCGGCTTCTACGGCGCCTGGCCGCAGGTCGGGGTGCCCGCCGGGCTCGTGCTGGGCACCGCCATGTTCGCGCTGCTGTCGGCGACGCTGACCGACGAGCAGTTCCTGTCCTGGGGCTGGCGGGTGCCGTTCCTGGTCAGCGTCGTGCTGATCGGGGTCGGGCTGTGGATCCGGCTCTCGGTCAGCGAGAGCCGGATCTTCACCGAGACCATGGAGGCGAAGTCCGCGGCCCGGATGCCGGTGCTGGAGGCGCTGCGCACCTACCCGAAGGAGATCCTGCTGGCCGCCGGTTCCTTCGTGGCCACGCACGCCACGTTCTACGTCGGGTCGGTGTGGCTGGTCTCCCACGCCACGACCGAACTCGGCTACGACCGCACGGCCGTGCTCAACGCCAACGCCGCGCTGAGCCTGTCCGACATCCCGATGATCCTGGCGTTCGGCCTGCTCTCGGACTTCGTCGGCCGGCGCAAGCTGTTCCTGGGCGGGATGGCGCTGCTCGCGCTGTTCGCCGTGCCCTACTTCTTCCTGGTCTCCACCGGCAACATCTGGCTCTACCTGCTGGGCGGCCTGATCGTGCAGGCCTGCCGCAGCGCGATCTACGGCCCGCAGTCGGCCTACTTCGCCGAGCAGTTCACCACCCGGATGCGCTACAGCGGCGCCTCGCTGGCCTACCAGCTGGCCGCGGTGCTGGGCGGGATGGCCCCGCTGGCCTGCACCGCGCTCGTCGCGTGGACCGGCAGCCTGTACTCGGTCGCCGGGCTGGTGCTGGCGATCGCGCTGGTCTCGTTCGCCTGCTCGTACCTGATGACCGAGACGCTGCGCAGCGGGCTGACCTCCGACGAGCCCGTGCGCCGGTCGGTCCGACCGGCGCGCGGGCCCGTGGACTGAGCGTCAGGCGGCGTCGACCGCGGTCTTCTCGGGCCGCTCGTCGCCGACCTCGGTGCGCAGCGGGACCTCCTTGATCAGCGCCACCGTCACCACCGAGACGACCGACAGCACCGCGGCGATCAGGAAGATCAGCGCGGTGGCGTCGCCGTAGGAGCTGCGCACGACGTCCGCGATGGGGGCGGGGAGCTGGTCGAGCGCTCCGATGCCGACGCCGCCGTCCGCGGCGCCCGCGGGCACCCGGATCCCGGCGGCGGCCAACCCGCTGTCGATCAGCTCGGTGACGTGGGTGGCGAGCACCGCGCCGAGCACCGAGACGCCCGCCGTGCCGCCCAGCGAGCGGAAGAACGTCACGGTGGAGGTGGCCGCGCCCAGGTCGCGCACCGACACCGAGTTCTGCACGGCCAGCACCATGTTCTGCATGGTCATGCCCATGCCGATGCCCAGCAGCGCCAGGTAGGCGCCGATGAGGACCATGTCGGTGTCGTGGTCGGTGGTGGCCAGCAGCCCGAACCCGACGACCATCAGCACCGAGCCGCCGACCAGGAAGCCCTTCCAGCGCCCGAACCGGGTGATCAGCTGCCCGGACACGATCGAGGACAGGGTCGAGCCGATGATCATCGGCAGGGTGAGCAGGCCGGCGGCGGTGGGGGAGTAGCCGCGGGCGATCTGGAAGTACTGGCCGAGGAAGACCGCGCTGCCGAACAGGGCGACGCCCACGGAGATGCTGCCGATGGTGGCCAGCGTCGTGGTGCGGTCGCGGAACAGCCGCAGCGGGATGATCGGCTCCTTGGCCCGCGACTCGACGAACACCGCCGCCGCCAGCAGCGCGACGCCGAGCGCGGCCAGCCACAGCGAGGTCGGCGAGTCCCAGGCGAACTGGTTGCCGCCCAGGGTGATCCAGATGAGCAGGTCGCTGACGCCGCCGGCGATCAGCGCCGCGCCGAGGTAGTCGATGTGCACCGGGCGCTTGACGACGGGCAGGTTCAGGGTGCGCTGCACGAGCACGAGCGAGACGACCGCCAGCGGCGCGCCGACCCAGAAGCACCAGCGCCAGCCCAGCCAGTCGGTGTCCACGATGAGCCCGCCGATCAGCGGCCCGGCGACCGGGGCGACCGACATCACGCCGGCGATGACCCCGGTGTAGCGGCCGCGCTCCCGGGGGCTGATCATCGCCGCGACGACGATCATGATGAGCGCCTGCAGGCCGCCCAGACCGAGGCCCTGCAGCGCCCGCCAGACGATCAGCTCACCCACGCTGTTGGCGAAGCCGGCCAGCACCGAACCGATCGTGAAGATCGAGATCGACAGCTGGACCAGCAGCTTCTTGCTGACCAGGTCGGAGAGCTTGCCCCAGATCGGGGTGGTCGCGGTGGAGGCCAGCAGCGTCGCGGTGACGATCCAGGTGTACTGGTTCTGCGTGCCGTCCAGGTCGACGATGATCGTCGGCAGCGCGTTCGAGACGATCGTGCTCGACAGGAACGCGGTGAACATCGCCAGCAACATGCCCGAGAGCGCCTCGAGGGTCTGGCGGCGCGTCATGGCCCCGCTGTCCTCGGCCGGCGGGGGCGGGGCGGCGTTCGGGGTGCTGCCGGTTGATCTGCCGGTCGATCGGCCGGTGGATGTGGACACGGTGGACTTCCTCCGGGACGTGCGGCGGCTGCGGGCGCGGTGGTGGGCGGCCCGCGTGGCGCGCGATGGCACCACTGGTTGAGACTCTCAACCATAAGTCGGATTGATTGCCTGTAGCAACCAAACGTCAGCCGGTGTGGCTCAGCCGACACCGGCCTCGTTGAGCTTCGCCAGCAACCCGGTCAGCGCGACGATCTCGGCGCGGTCCCAACTCTGCAGCGCCTGCTGCCACTGCGCACGCCGGCGCTCGCGGGCGGTCGCGTGGCGCTCCCGACCGCTCTCGGTCAGCCCGACCAGCCGCGCCCGGGCGTCGGTGGGGTCGACTGTCCGCTCGACGAGGCCGAGCCGGACCGCGGCCTCGACCTGGCGGCTGATCGTGGACTTGTCCAGGAACAGCGCGGCGCCCAGCTCGGAGACCCGCATCGGACCGGCCTGCCCCAGTACCGCGACCATCGGGTAGGCCGTCGGTTCCAGCCGGGGGTGGACCTGGCGGGCGGCGTCGCGGGTGGAGACCCGACCGTGCCGCCAGAGCGTGGCCAGCTCCTCCTCCAGGGCCGGCAGCACGTCCTCGTGCGTCACGTCGGTGGCTCCCCTCGTGCGCGCGCCGTGGTCGAGGCCGGATCCTAGGCAGGTTCGCGAACGCGACGATCACCCCATCCCGCGGACGCCCCACCCGCCGCGCGGTCGCGAGATCGTAGGGTCGAGGTCGTGCGTGAGCTGGGGGACCTCGTGCGTCCCGGGATGCGGGTCGCGGTCGGCGACGGGTGCGGGGCCCCGCGGGCGCTGTTCGCGGGGCTGGTCGAGGCGGCCCGCCGGCACGGCGACGTGTCGCTGGTGCTGGGCTGGCTGCCGCTGCCGGAACCCGACCTCGACCTGGGCGCGTTCGCCGACGTCGCCACGGTGCTCGGCGGGGCCGGGCTGCGCGCGGGGATGGACGCCGGCACCGTGCGCCGGATCCCGTGCCGGCTCTCGGCGGTGCCCTCGGTGCTGGCCGGCCCGCTGCGGCCCGACCTGCTGCTGGCCACCCTGGTCCGCGGCCCCGACGGGCTGCACCTGGGCGCGGAGGTCTCCTGGATGCGGGGGTTGGTCGAGGCCGGGGTGCCGGTCGCCGCGGTCGTGTCGGCGTCGGCGCCGCTGGCCGACGCCGGCCCGGCGCTGCCGGACGCGGCCGTCACCGTCCTGGCCGAGGTCGACGGCGCGGCCGGGGCTCCCGCCGTGCTCGACACCCCGCCGCCGACGCCGGCCGACGACGCCATCGCGGCGAACGTGGCCGCGCTCGTGCCGCACGGCGCGCGGGTGCAGGTCGGACCGGGGCGGCTGGCCGCGGCCATGGTGGCGGCGCTGGAGGTGCCGGTGCGGATGGACTCGGGCATGCTCCCCGATCCCGTCGTCGACCTCGACGCGCGCGGTCTGCTGCTCGACGAGCCGGTCGCCGCCTACCTGGTGGGCACCCCGCGCCTCTACCGGTGGGCCCACGGGCGGCGGATGCTGCACCCGGTCGAGACGGTGCACGACATCGGCCGGCTCTCCGCGCCCGACCTGCCCCCGCTCATCGCCCTGAACACCGCGCTGGAGATCGACCTCGACGGGCAGGTCAACGTCGAGGGGCTCGGGGGCCGGGCCACCGGGATGATCGGCGGGCACCCCGACTTCGCCGCGGCCGGCGCGCGCAGCCGCGACGGGCTGAGCGTGGTGGCGCTGGCCGCCCGCCACCGCACCGGGCCGACGCTGGTGCAGCGGCTGTCCGGCCCGGTGACGACCGCGTCGCACGACGTCGACGTGGTCGTCACCGACGGCGGCGTCGCCGACCTGCGCGGCCTCGACCGGGCGGGGCGTCGGGCGGCACTGCGGGACCTCTGGGGGACCTGAGCCGGCTCAGCCACCGGCCCGGGTCACAGGCCCAGCGCCGTGCTGAGCACCTCGTGCACGTGGGTGTTCGGGTGCTGGCCGCTGAATCGCTCGGCCCCCGGGCCGTCCGCGGTCACCGGCACGGCGCCACCGGTGTGCCCGCCGGTGGTCCAGTCCAGCACGAACGGCAGCCCGGTCCCGGCGGAGGCGAACGGCCCGTCCTCGGCGGACGTCCCGTCGCCGGACTCGTCGTCGCTGTCGTTGCCGTCCTCGACCGTCAGCCCGCCCGTCTCGTGGTCGCCGGTGACGACCAGCAGCGTGTCCGGGTTCTCGGCGACGTAGGCCCGGGCCACCGCGACGGCGGCGTCGAGGTGGCGCATGGCCAGCAGCATCTTCTCGCCGTTGTTCGCGTGCGCGAACTCGTCGACGCCCTCTTCCTCGACGAGCAGGAAGAAGCCGTTCGGGGCGGCGTCGAGGGTGTCGAGGGCCTTCCGGGTCATCGTCGCGAGGTCGACGACGGGGGAGTAGGCGTCGCCCTTGCCCTCGGGCTCGTGCTCGAACTGCTCCTGGTTGGCGAACAGCCCGAGCAGCTTCGGGCCGCTGGCCGCGGCGAGCTGCTCGGCCGTGCTGACGTAGGTGTAGCCGGACTCCTGGGCCATGGCGACGAGGTCGCCCTGCTCGCTGCGGCTGCCCTCCTCGCCGGAGCCGCCCGGGTACGCGCCCGGTCGGCCCTCGGGGAACCACCAGTCCTCCCCGCCGCCCAGGACGACATCGGGCCGGCTCACCTCGAGGTACTGGCGGGCGATCTCGTCCTGCAGGGCGCGGTCGGTGGTGCTGGCGAAGAACGCGGCCGGGGTGGCGTCGGTGACCTGCGCGGAGGTGACCAGGCCGGTCGCCTTGCCGGCGGCCTTGGCCTGCTGGCCGATGGTCGGCAGCGGGTTGCCCTCGACGTCGACGGAGACGGCGCCGTTGTAGGTCTTCTGCCCGGTCGCCCAGGCCGAGGCGCCGGCCGCCGAGTCGGTGATGGCGCTGCCCGGGTCGTCCGGGTCGGTGGTCAGCGACCCGCTGTGCGGCAGCTGGTCCATCTGCAGCTGCCCCTCGGGCCCCACCAGGTGCAGCCGGCCGGCGGCCCGGTGCGCCTCGCCCATCCCGTCGCCGTTGATGAAGATCACGCTGCGGGCCGGGCCGGAGGCGACCGCGACGGGCCCGGGCTCGGCGGGGGGCGCCGTCGTCAGGGCCACGACCAGCGCCGCGGTCGAGGTGACGCCGACGGCGAGCGTGAGCAGGCGAACGGGCGTGCGGCTCGACATGGCTCTCCTCGGTGTCGGCGGCGCCCCGTGGTGGGGCCCTCACCCGACAGTGAACCGTCGCGTGCCCACACGCCCCGCAGGCACCCCACCCACCCGCGGTGATGGTTGCCCGCCGGGCCTGCCGGACACTCGGGCATGTGCAGACCGAGGACCCACCGACCGAGGGCCCGCCGCCGCGTGCGGGCGCGCGCCACGTGGCGCGCAGCGTGCTGACCGGCCTGGGCCGCTCCTTCCCGGGCAGCGACTTCGCGCTGTGGGCGGCCGGGGCGACGTTCTTCGGGCTCATCGGCATGGTGCCGGCGGTGATGGTGTCGCTGTGGGTGGCCGGGGTGCTGACCGACCCGCAGGCCGTGGTCGACCGGGTCGACACCGCGGCCACCGGCCTGCCGCCGGGGCACGGCACGCCGACGGCCCTGCACACGCTGGCCACCACGGCGGTGGGCATGTCGTGGCCGCAGGCGCTGGTGGCGGTGTTCCCGGCCAGCCTCTACGGCGAGGGGCTGCGCCGCGCGTTCCGCCAGCTGTCCCCGGCGCCGGCCGAGGGGTTCACCGGCTGGCGCGGTCGGCTCGGGCTGCTGCCGCTGATCGCGGTGGCACCCGGGCTGGTGCTGGCCCTGCTGGCCGGGGCGCCGCTGGTGGCGCCGCTGTACGCGGCCGGCGGCGGCTCACTGGTACTCGGGATCGTGATCGCCTTCCACGTGGTGTTCGTGTTGGTCTCGGTGGCGCTGGTGATGCTGTACCGGTTCGTGGCGCCGGGCCGGCTGGGGGTGCGCGCGCTGCTGCTGGCCGGGTTCGGCACCGGCTCGGTGATGTCGGGCTTCCTGCAGGGGTTCCTGCTGTTCCTGGCCATCCCGGTCGAGTGGTCGCTGCCCTTCGGCGGGTTGCCGATCTTCGGCGCGGTCACCGCGCTGGTGCTGTGGCTGTACCTGCTGCACCTGATCGTGCTGGTCGGCTACCGGCTCGCCGTGGTGCTCGACGGCGGCGACGAGCGCGGCTGACCCCGTTTGCCGCCCGGACCGTCGGGAAGCCCGGCGCATGCAGATCGGATACAAGCTGGCCGCCGAGGCGTTCGGGCCCCAGGAGCTCGTCCGGCAGGCCGTGCTCGCCGAGCGGGCCGGCTTCGACTTCGTCGAGATCAGCGACCACTACCACCCGTGGCTCGACGTGCAGGGCCACTCGCCGTTCGCCTGGACGGTGCTCGGCGCGATCGCCGCGAAGACCGAGCGCATCGAGCTGGCCACCGGGGTGACCTGCCCCACCGTGCGCTACCACCCGGCGATCATCGCCCAGGCCGCCGCCACGCTGGCGCTGGTCTCCGACGGCCGGTTCACCCTGGGCATCGGGTCCGGCGAGCGGCTCAACGAGCACGTCGTCGGCAAGGGGTTCCCCGGCGTGCACGAGCGCCAGGCGATGCTGCGCGAGGCGCTGGAGATCATCCGGCTGCTGTGGCGGGGCGGCTACCAGAACTACGACGGCCGCTACCTGCGCCTGGAGGACGCCCGGGTGTTCGACCTGCCCGAGCGGCTGCCGCTGATCGCGGTGGCCGCCGGTGGCCCGGCGGCGGCGCGGATGGCCGCCGAGCTGGGCGACGCGATGTTCGCCACCGAGCCCCGTCCGGACCTCGTCGAGGCCTACCGCGGCGCGGGTGGCTCCGGCCCCCGCTACGCCGAGGCTCCGCTGGCCTGGGCGCCGGACGAGAAGACCGCGGCGGACGCGGTGCTCGAGACGACCCGCTGGGCGCTGACCGGCTGGAAGGTGATGAGCGAGCTGCCCAACCCGGTCAACTTCGAGGCGGCCACCACCACGGTCACCCTCGACGACGTGATGGGCCGGTTCGCCTGCGGACCCGACCCGGACCGCCACGTCGAGGTGGCCGGCCAGTTCGTCGACGCCGGCTTCGACCGGATCGTGCTGATGAACGCCGGGCCGGACCCGGACGGGTTCATCGAGTTCTTCCGGACCGAGCTGGCCGATCGGCTGCGCGCGCGGGCGAGCTGATCCCGCGCGCGACGACGCGCGCGAACGGCAGCGCCACCAGTCCCATCCCGAGGCCGCCGACCAGCGCCGACCCCGGCAGGTCGAAGAAGGCCAGGTGGGCGAACACCGACGAGCCGTAGGTCCACAGGTAGAGCGCGGCGGCCGGACCCGACGGGGTCCGGTCGCCCGGGTCGCCGAGCCAGCGGTGCAGGGCGGTCATCATCACCAGCGCCACCAGCAACCAGCCGGCGTAGTTGGTCAGCGGCACCCCGGTCACCAGCGGCAGCGCCGGCGTCGGGTGGGTCCACGTCCAGTGCCCGGCGTCGACCATCTGCGGGTCCAGGAACAGGTCCCACGCGGCCAGCGCGACCCCGCCCAGCACCACCACCGACACCGCGCCGCGGCCCAGCGCGCGCCCCACGACCAGCGCGGGCCAGGCCATCATCACCCAGGCCAGCGGCACCACCACCGGCACGCCGAGCACCTGCGCGCCGAGCGTTCCGGTGTAGGCGTAGTCGCCGAACGGCACGCCGGTGCCCACCCCGACCGCCTCGGCCAGCAGCCCGCCCCCGCCCGCCACGGCGAGCAGGACGAGCGCGCCGCGCACGCCGTGGCGGCGGGCCGCGTCGGCCACCGAGGCCGCCGCGAACACCAGCACCGAGATCACGGTCACCCGGTCGCGCAGCGGGTCGCCGGTGAGCGGGTAGACGATCTGCACGAGCACGGCCGCCGCGACCAGCGTCCAGCAGACCCAGCCGGGGACGGCGCGGGCTGGGGTGGTCGCGGTGCGCTGGGCCATCGCCATGGCGCCACCCTGTCGTCCCCGGCCCGAACGTGCTCGTCGAGGGGGCCGATGGGCGCGCCCGAGGTGTCCAGCGCCACGGCCCCTTCTCGGGCGTCTCGCAGCTCCGGGTGGGTGGTCGCAGCCCGCCGGCGCGCTGCGAGCACCCAGCCAGCGCTGCGACGCCCACCCGGCGCTGCGAGGACACCCCCACCCGGCGAAGAAGCGATCCCCCCGATCGCCATCTCCGCGCGCCCCCTCGTCCGGTGGGCGGAGCCGAGGTCGCCGCGCGCGGACGGCCCGCCCGCCATAGGCTCGGCCACGATGTCCGTGCGCTCCCCGCGGGCCGGCGCCGCCGTGGTGCGCGCCGGGGCCCTGCTCGCCCTGGCCGGTACGGCCCACCAGCTGGTCAACCAGCGCGCCCTGCGGGTGCCGCCGGACCGGCCGCCGCCCGTCGCCGAGGCCGTGTCGGTGCTGGTCCCGGCCCGCGACGAGGCCGCCCGCATCACCCCGACCATCCGCTCGCTGCTCGCCCAGACCGGGGTCGGCGGGCTGGAGGTGCTGGTCCTGGACGACGGCTCCACCGACGGCACCGCCGACGTGGTGCGCGCGGCCGCGGCGGGCGACCCGCGGCTGCGGGTGCTCACCGGCACCCCACCGCCGCCCGGGGTGCTCGGCAAGCCGCACGCCTGCGCCCAGCTCGCCGCGGCCGCGCGGGGACGGGTGCTGGTGTTCGTCGACGCCGACGTGGAGCTGGCCCCGCACGCCGTCGCCGCCGCGGTGGCGGTGCTGCGCGACGCCGGTCTCGACCTGCTGTGCCCGTGGCCGCGCCAGCTCGCCGACGGCCCGGGTCCGCGGCTGGTGCAACCGCTGCTGGCCTGGTCGTGGATGGTGACGCTGCCGCTGCGGGTCGCCGAGCGCTCGCCGCGCCCGTCGATGGTGGCGGCGAACGGGCAGTTCCTGGTGGTCGACGCGGCCGCGCTGGCCGCGGCGGGCGGGCCGATGGCCGCCGCCGGGGCCGTGCTGGACGACATCGCGCTCGCCCGGGCGGTGAAGCGCGCCGGGGGCCGGGTGGGCGTCGCCGACGGCACCGGCCTCGCGCGGTGCCGGATGTACGAGGGGTGGGCCGACCTCAGCGCGGGGTACCGCAAGTCGCTGTGGTCGGCGTTCGGACGGGGCCCGTCGTCGGTGGCGGTGGCCGGGCTGCTCGCGCTGACCTACGTCGTGCCCGCGCTCGCCGCGCTGCGCGGCTCGCGGGCCGGGCTCGTCGGCTACGGCGCGGCGGTCGTCGGCCGGGCGCTGGCCGCGCGCCGGTCCCGGGTGCCGGTGTGGCCCGACGCGCTGGCCCACCCGGTGTCGGTCGCGGCGCTGCTGTGGTTGTGGGCGCGCTCGTGGGTCGGGCACCACCGGGGCACGCTGAGCTGGAAGGGCAGGCGGCTGTGAGGGTGGTCGTGATCGGGGCCGGCGTCGGCGGGCTGGCCGCGGCGGCCCGGCTGGCGGCGCTGGGCCACGACGTCGCCGTGCACGAGCGCGCCGCCACCCACGGCGGCAAGCTGGGGGAGTACCGCCGCGACGGGTTCGCCTTCGACACCGGCCCCTCCCTGCTGACGCTGCCGCAGGTCTTCGACGACCTGTTCGCGGCCACCGGTGGGCCCGCCGACCTGGTGCTCGACCCCGTCGACCCGGCCTGCCGGTACCGCTTCGCCGACGGCACCGCGCTCGACCTGCCCCACGACCCCGCCGCCGTGCCCGCCGCTCTCGACGCCGCGCTGGGGCCGGGATCGGGCGCGGCGTGGTCGGCCCTGCACGCCCGCTCGGCGCGGCTGTGGGACCTGGTGGGCGAGCCCGTGCTGCGCCGCCCGCTGACCGCGCCCGACCTGCTGCGCTTCTCCCGCGGCCTGCGCGACCTGCGGACCGTCGCCCCGTGGCGCACCCTGCGCGGGCTCGGCGAGGCGATGCTGCCCGACCCCCGGTTGCGCGCGTGGCTCGACCGCTACGCCACCTACTCCGGGTCCGACCCGCGCCGCACGCCGTCGGTGCTGTCGGTGACGGCCTACGTCGAGCAGCACTTCGGCGCCTGGTACGTGCGCGGGGGGCTGCGCCGGCTGGCCGACGCGCTGCTGCGGCGCTGCCACGACCTCGGCGTCGCCGTGCACCTGGGCTCCGACGTCCTGGGCGTCGAGGTCCGCGGCGGCCGGGCGGTCGGGGTGCGGCTGGCCGACGGCGCGGTGCCCGCCGACGCCGTGGTCAGCGACGCCGACGCCCAGGTGCTCTACGAGCGGCTGGTGCCGGCGGCCGTGGCCCGGCGGGCCCGCCGCGCGCTGCGCCGGGCGCCCCGGTCGCTGTCGGGGTTCGTGTTGCTGCTGGCGCTGGAGGGCCGCGAGCCCGGTCCGGCGCACCGGGTGTTCTTCCCCGCCGACTACGACGCCGAGTTCGACGCCGTGCTGGGCGGGCGGCCGGCCCCGGTGCCCGACCCGACCGTGTACGTGCACGCCCCCGACGACCCGGCGCTGCGCCCCGACGACCGGAGCGAGGGCTGGTTCGTGCTGGTCAACGCCCCACCGCACGACCCGGTGCGCGGTGTCGACTGGACGGCGCCCGGGCTGGCCGAGCGCTACGCCGACCGCGTCCTGGAGGTGCTCGCCGCCCGCGGCTGCGACGTGCGCGACCGGGTGCGCTGGCGGGAGGTGCGCACCCCGGCCGACCTGGAGCGCGACACCGCCGCCCCGGGCGGGGCGATCTACGGCACCGCCTCGCACGGCCCGGCGGCCGCGCTGCTGCGCCCGGCGAACCGCTCGCCCGTGCCGGGGCTCTACCTGGTCGGCGGCTCCGCGCACCCCGGCGGGGGGCTGCCGCTGGTGGCGCTGTCGGCCGAGATCGTGGCCGGGCTGGTCGGGCCGGCCTGACCGGGGAAGGCCGCCGGCACGGCGCGGACCACGCCGACCGCCAGGTGGACCAGCCCGACGACCCCGACCGCGACCCAGCCCACCGCGCAGACGGTGGCCCACGTCCACCCGGTGAACGGGGTGCCGCCGGGTAGTGAGCCCGAGCCGAGCGCGGCCACCGCCACCAGGATGATCCGGGTGGGGCGCTCGGCCGCGGTGATCGCGCCGGCGCCCGGCATGCCGACGCCCTGGGCGCGGGCGCGGACGTACTCGTGCAGCAGCACCAGCGCGGCGGCCCCGGCGCACCACACCGGCGGCGCGCCGAGCACCCACAGGGTCGCGGCGAGCAGCAGGTCGCCGACCCGGTCGGCGGTGGCGTCGAGGACCGCCCCGAGCGGCCGGGCGCGGCCGGTGC
>NZ_JAHDTH010000197.1 GCF_018531445.1 Pseudonocardia lacus | reverse complement strand
GCGGCCGCCGCGGCCGCGCAGCCGCCGGGCCCGGGTGCGCGGCAACGTGGCCGAGCGGTGGCGGCGCCTCGGGCGCTCGGCGATCCCGATCGCCCAGTGCGCGGTGGCCGCCGGGCTGGCCTGGCTCGTCGCCCACGACCTGATCGGGCACCAGGCCCCGTTCTTCGCCCCGATCGCGGCGGTGATCTGCCTCGGGGTGTCGCTGGGCAGCCGGCTGCGCCGCGTCGTCGAGCTGGTGGTCGGGGTCAGCGTCGGGCTGCTGGTCGGCGACCTGCTGATCGCCTGGATCGGCAGCGGCGCCTGGCAGATCACGCTGGTCGTGCTGCTGGCGATGAGCCTGGCGGTGCTCACGGACGGCGCGACGCTGCTGGTCGGCCAGGCCGGGTCGTCGGCGGTGCTGGTGGCCACGCTGCTGCCCCCCGGCGGGACGGCCGGCATCGACCGCGGCATCGACGCGCTCATCGGCGGCGCCATCGGGGTGCTGGTGGTCGCCGTGCTGCCCACCGACCCGGTCGGGCCCGTGCGCCGTCAGGCCCGTGCACTGCTCGACGAGCTGGCCGCCGTGCTGCGGGCCACCGCCGACGCGCTGCGCGACGGCGACGTGGAGGCGGCGGCGGCCGCGCTGCGCCAGGCCCGGGCCAGCCAGCCGCTCGTCGACGGGGTGCGCGGTGAGCTGCGCGGCAGCCAGGAGGTCACCCGGATGTCGCCGCTGTACCGGCGACGCCGACGGGTGCTCGGCCGCTACACCGAGCTGGCCGAGCGCAGCGACTACGCCATGCGCAACGCCCGGGTGCTGGCCCGGCGCGCGTTCACCGCGCTGGGCGACGACGAGCCGCCGGCGCCGGAGCTGGCCGACCTGATCGACCGGCTGGCCGGTGCGGTCGACACGCTGACCGCGGAGCTGGGCCGCGACGGCGAGCGGTCCCGGGCCCGCGAGCCCGTGCTGGACGTGTTCACCGACGCCGAGGAGCTGGCCGGGCGGTGGTCGCCGGGGCCGTCGGAGGTGGTGATGCTGGCCCAGGTCCGCTCCATCGTCCTGGACCTGTTGCAGGCGACCGGCCTGTCCCGGGCCGAGGCCCGACGGGCCATGCACAACCCGCGGGACTGACCGCGTCCCGCGGGGTCGGCGGCGGTCAGACGAAGCCCGGGACGCCCTCCCAGACCCCCGGTGCCGGCGGCGCCTCGTCGCGCACGATCGCGGCTTCGATCAGCCCGTAGGGCCGGTCGGCGGCGTGCCAGACCTCGTTGGGGTTGTCGAGGCCCCACTTCGAGAGGTCGACGAGGAAGTGGTGCCTGTTGGGCATCGAGAACCGGATCTCGGCGATTCCCGGGTGGCCCTCCAGCACGGCCTCGCCCATCGCGTGCAGCGTCTGCTGCAGCGACAGGCTGTGCGTGAGGGCGAACCGGTCCAGCATCGCCTGGCGCACCGAGGCGAAGGTCGCGTCCCAGTCCACGTCGGTGCCCAGGTAGCGCCAGCGGGCGGTCACCGCGGTGGCCAGGATCCGGTCGTCGGTCTCGACCAGCGAGGTGTAGGGCACGTCCGGGAACCCGTGGAACTCGCTGCCGGTGCTCTTGAGCACCACCAGGTCGGTGAGCCCGGAGATGACCACTTCGTCGGCGCCGTGCTTGGTGACGACGGTCGTGCGGGTCTCCCCGGTGTCGCGCACGAAGGCGTGGTCGTGCGGCCCGGCGCCGGTGGTGTGGATGCGCCCCCACGAGTGCCGCAGCACCTCCTGGCGCGCGCCGCTGACCTGCTCGAAGCCGTCGACGAAGTAGCGGGCCAGGCGCAGCGCGAACTCCTCCGGCGCGCCGACCCCGTGCTGGCGGGCCAGCGCGTAGACCGTGTTCTTCTGCGTGTCGGTGGCGATGACCTTGGCGTTGTCGCCGGTGCGGAAGGTGTCGGCGAAGTCGCCGATGAGCTGGCTGGTCACGGTGACATCGGTGATCCGGTGCACCGGGGTGGACCGGTCGACGTGCACCAGCCGGCACTCGGCCTTGCCGTACTGGTTGTAGCCCAGCGAGATGCCCACCGCCGCCTCCGTCGTGATCGTGGTCCTGCCGGAACGGTAGGTCGCCGGCGGCCGGGTCCGCCGCGCGGACCCGCGATTGTTCACCGGGTCGTCGTGGGAGTATCCGGTGGATGCGGATGGCCGAGTTCGACCAGTTGCCCCCAGCCGACGCCGAGGCCGCGCTGCTGGCCTGCTGCGCGTCCCCGGAGTGGGCCCGGCGCGTCGCCGCGGCCCGCCCGTACGGCTCCCCCGACGCCCTGCTCGCGGGGGCCGCCGCCGCGCTGGCCGACCTGGCCGAGCCCGAGGTCGATCTGGCGCTGGCCGGCCACCCCCGCATCGGCGAGCGCTCGAGGCACGCGTCCTCGGTGCGGGAGCAGTCCGGCGTGGCCGCCGCCCCGGACGCGGTGAAGGCCGCGCTGGTCGAGGGCAACCGGGAGTACGAGGCCCGGTTCGGCCACGTCTACCTGGTCTGCGCCGACGGCCGCCCGGCCGAGGAGCTGCTGGCCGTGCTGCGCTCCCGGCTGGGCAACGACCCGGCGACCGAGCGGGCGGTGCTGCGCGCCGAGCTCGCGAAGATCAATCGGATCCGGCTGGGCCGGATGCTGGAGGACGCATGACCGGGATCAGCACCCACGTCCTGGACGCCGCGCTCGGCCACCCCGCCGAGGGCGTCCCGGTGCGGCTGACCACCCCCGACGGCGCGGACCACGACGGCGTCACCGACGCCGACGGGCGCATCGCCGACCTGCTCACCAGCCCACCGGGGCCGGGGGTGCACCGGTTGACCTTCGACACCGCGGCGTACTTCGCCGCGACCGGCCAGAGCGGCTTCCACCCCGAGGTCACCGTCGCCTTCGAGGTGCGCGACGGCCGCCGGCACGTGCACGTCCCGCTGCTGCTCTCGCCGTACTCCTACACGACCTACCGGGGCAGCTGAGCCTCGACCACGTCGGCCGCGGCGCGGGCCCCGCCGGCCGCGCGCAGCTCGTCGCGCAGGGCGGCGGACCGCGCCGCCACCTCGGGCGAGCCGATCAGGGACAGTACGGCGTCGCGCAGCACCGCGGGCGTCACCGACTCCGGGGGCACGGTGACCCCGACGCCGAGCGCCTCCAGCATCGCCGCGTTGCCGGGCTGGTCGACGGCCTGCGGCACGGCCACCATCGGCACCCCCTGGTAGAGGCCCTCGCTGCAGCCGCCCATCCCGGCGTGGGTGACGAACGCCGACGCCCGGGCGAGCACCGCGAACTGGGGCACCCACGGGTGCAGCTCGACGTTCGGCGGGACCGGGCCGACCGCGACCGGGTCGACGTGGCGGCCGATGGCGATCACGACCCGCCGGTCGAGGTCGCCGAACGCGGCCACGCAGTCGCGGTAGAAGTCGACCCGATCGGTGTAGGCCGAGCCCAGCGACACCAGCAGCAGCGGCCGGTCGGGCTCCGGCCACGCCGCCTCGCGGCGGCGGTCCAGCCCCGGCCCGACGAACGTGTAGACGCTCTCGTCCACCCGGTCGGCGTGGGGCTGCATGACCTTCGGGACGAGCACCACGCAACGCGGCGGGCGCCCGGAGAACTCCGTCCAGGGCATGTCGATGCCCAGGCCGCGCAGCCAGCCGTCGAACCGCTCCGCGTAGGCGATGCCGTCCGGTTCGCGCAGGAAGGCCAGCGCCTCGGCCATGTCCTCCTCGTAGCCCTCCCAGGCCACGATCGACGGCGAGAGCTGGACCAGCGGGACGCCCCAGCGGTGGGCCAGCGCGCGGCCGGCGTAGCCGCCGATGTCGTAGAGGACGACGTCGGGCCGGTCGTCGGCGAGCGCGGCCTCCAACTGCGGCAGGACCAGCACCGCGTCGTCGAGGAACAGGCCCATCCCGGTGACCGGGTCGGTGGGCCACTGCTCGTCGCGGGTCTCGTCGGGCAGCGTCGAGGTGATGACGAGGGGGTCGGCGCCGGTGGCCGCGACGGCCTCGGCGAACGGGGCCGGGATCGCGTAGCTGACCCGGTGCCCGCGCTCGACGAGCTCGGCGACCACCGGCAGGTGCGGATTGGTGTGGCCGTGCGCGCCGACGCCGACCATGAGCACGTGGGACATCGGTCCGGACCCTAGATCACCTGGCGCCCACCCGCAGTGGGCTTTCCCGGAGCTCGAGCTCGCGGCCGGACCACCGGCGGCGCAGCCAGCGGTCGTGGCTGGCCACCACGACGGCGGCGGGGGCGTCGGCCAGCGCGTCCTCCAGCTCGTCGGCCAGCGCCGGGGACAGGTGGTTCGTGGGCTCGTCGAGCAGCAGCAGCTGCGGCGCGTCGGCCACCAGCAGGGCCAGGTCGAGGCGGCGGCGCTGCCCGACCGACAGCTCGCCGACCGCGCGGTTCAGGTCGCGGGGCGCGATCAGCCCCAGCTCGGCCAGCGGCCGGGCGGCGGCCCGTTCCTCCCCCAGGTGCTCGGTGTAGACGGCCAGCGCGGTGCGGTCCGGTCGGGCGAAGGAGGTGTCCTGGGCGAGCAGCCCGACGCGTAGCCCGCGGCGGCGCCGCACGTCGCCCTCGACCGGCTCCAGCACCCCGGCCAGCACCGCCAGCAGCGTGGACTTGCCGGTGCCGTTGGCGCCGGTGACCAGCAGCCGGTCGGTGGCGCCGAGGTCGAGGTGGTCGAGGTGCAGCCGGCCGGGGACGTGGACCCCGCGGAGCGCGACGACGGTCCCGGGCGCGGCACCGGTGCCCAGGGTGGCGTGGAAGCGCAGCGGTGCGGGCGGGCGCCGGACCTGGTCGCGGGCCAGCTCGTCGAGCCGGCGGCGGGCGTTGCGCACCTGCCGGGAGACGGCCTGCTGCACCCGCGCGCCCTTGAACGCGTAGATGAAGCCGTCGTTGTCGCGGGGCGGCCGGTCGTGCGGGGCCACCTGCCGGGCGGTGTGGTCGACCGCGCGCCGCAGCCGCGACAGCTCCTCCTGCTCGTCGAGGTAGCGCTGCTCCCAGCGGGCCCGCTCGGCGCGGCGCTCGACCTGGTAGTCGGTGTAGCCGCCGCCGTAGCGGGTGGGCCCGCCGACGGCCGGGTCCAGGTCGACCAGGTCGGTGCAGACGGCGTCGAGGAACGCGCGGTCGTGGCTGGCCACCACGACCACCCCCGGCAGCCCGCGCAGCTGCTCCTCCAGGAACGCGGCGGCCGCGTCGTCGAGGTGGTTGGTCGGCTCGTCCAGCAGCAGCGCCGACGGCCTGCGCACCAGCAGCGCGGCCAGCCCGAGCCGGCCGCGCTGCCCGCCGGACATCCCGTCCAGCCGGCGGTCGGGCCCGATCCCGGCCAGGCCGAGCCCGTCGAGCACGACCTCGGCGCGCCGCTCGGCGTCCCAGACGTCGTGCTCGGTGCACCAGTCGAGGACCTCGCCGTAGCGGTGCAGCAGCTCCGGGTCGTCGGCGTCGGCGGCGAGCCGGTCGGCGAGCTCGTCGAGGTCGCGCAGGGCCGCCCGGGCCTCGCGCACCGCGTCGGCCATGACCTCGCCGAGCGTCGCCGTGCCCGGATAGGGCAGCTCCTGCTCGCCGAAGCCGAGGTCGGCCGGCCGGCTGACGGTGCCGGCGTCGGGCGCCTCCGTGCCGGCCAGCAGCCGCAGCAGCGTCGACTTGCCGGCGCCGTTCTCGCCGATCAGCCCGACGCGGCGGCCGGGGGCGGCGGTGAGGGAGACGCCGTCGAGGACGGTCCGGTCGCCGAAGACCTTGACCAGATCGACGGCTTGCAGGGGTGCGGGCACGCGTATCACCGAAGAGTTCGGTCGGCTGCCCGCCGGGGCAGTGCCGCGGCGGCGGGCGGGGGGCGCGCTCAGCTGAACATGATGTGATCAGCATGCCCCGGCCCGCCGCCGTCGCGCAACCGGGTTAGAGCCGCTTGGCCAGGTCGACCCGGCCGGGGACCATCATCCGCAGGTCCTGCCGCAGGTCGACGCCGCGCTTGTCCGCGCGGACCACCCGCGTTCCGGCCGCCAGGTCGTGCACCGCCCGTCGGCGCGCCCCACCGAATCCGGCCAGCAGCAGGCTGGCCAGCAGCGACAGCGCCCCGACCACGGCGAGCGAGTCGAGCCACCCGACGTCGGGGTCGGCGCCCGCGGCCGACATCAGGACGAACGGCATGAAGATCAGCAGCATCCGCACGGTCGCCGCGCCCAGCGCCACCGCCGGTGGGCGGGCGTCGGCGGCCACCACGACGCGCAGGCCCATCAGCCCCTTGCCGAGGGTCTGGCCGCCCCGTCGGGCCAGCAGGTAGACCTCCATGCCGACGTAGGCGAGGAAGTAGCAGACCACGACGAACACGGTGATCAGCCCCTGCCGCCCGAGCAACGGCTCGAGCGTGGGCCTGACCAGGACCAGCACCAGGGAGAACGGGATCACCAGGGCGAACGTGAGCACCAGCGAGAACGCGAGGTCGATCAGGCGGGCCGCGAGGCGGCGCGGGAACGGGGCCGGGCGGTAGGGCATGCGCTCCTCTTTCGGCTCGACGTCCCTATCTCGTCGCCCGTCCGATCGACATCGTTAGCCGACCGTCGAGAACGAAGTTGTCGCGATTTTGGACCGGTCCACACAGCAACAACTTCGTTCTCGACGGGGTGGATCAGGCGGTGGCGCCGCGCCGGGAGAGGGTCCAGTGCAGGACGAACGCCACGCCGCAGCCGATGAACCAGCTGAACGCCGCCGCGTCCGACGACCCGAAGAACACGACGGCCATGGCCAGCACCGCACCCGCCGCGGTGGCCGCGATCGCGACCGGGTTGTAGCCCTTCGAGTAGTGGTACCTGCCGTCGGGCCGCAGCGTGTAGAGGTCGTCGACGACCACCCGCTGCTTCTTGACCAGGTAGTAGTCGGCGATCAGCACGCCGTAGAGCGGGCCGATGAACGCCCCGAGCGTGTCGAGCGTGTAGTGGATGACCTCCGGGCTGGAGTAGAGGTTCCACGGCGTGATCAGCACCGAGCCGATCGCGGCGATCATCCCGCCGGTCCGCCAGCTGATCCGCTGCGGGCTGACGTTGGAGAAGTCGAACGCCGGCGAGACGAAGTTCGCCACGATGTTGATGCCGATCGTGGCGATCATGAACGTGAGCGCGCCGAGCACCACGGCGAACGTGTTGTCGAGGCGGGCGACGGTCTCCACCGGGTCGTCGATCAGTTCGCCGAAGACGGGCAGGGTGGCCGCCGCGGTGATCACCACGAGCAGCGCGAAGGCCAGGAAGTTGATCGGCAGGCCGAGGAAGTTGCCCTTCTTCACCGCGGCGAACGACCGGCCGTAGCGGGCGAAGTCGCCGTAGTTGAGCATCGGGCCGGAGAAGTAGGACACGACCAGCGCGATCGCGGTGAGCATCACCGGGACCACCGCCCAGCCGGTGATGGAGACCTCGGCCAGGTTCAGGTCGATGTTCGACCAGCCCGCCTCGACCACCAGGTAGCCGGCCAGCAGGAACATCACGACGTAGACCGCCGGACCGCAGAAGTCGATGAACTTGCGGATGGTCTCCATGCCGTTCCAGAACACGAACGCCTGCGCCACCCACATCACCAGGAACGCGATCCAGCCGAGCAGGGACAACCCGGCGAAACCGGACGTGTCGTTATCGGCCCACGACACCAGCCCGGGCCACAGCTTCAACGCCACGACGACGAGCGACGCCGACGCCAGGTAGGTCTGGATGCCGTACCAGGCGACCGCGATCAACCCGCGGATGATCGCCGGGATGTTCGCGCCGAGCACGCCGAACGACACCCGGGAAATGACCGGGTAGGGCACGCCGGACACCTGGCTCGGGCGCGCCACCAGGTTGCACAGGAAGTAGACGATCGTGATGCCGACCAGCAGCGCGATCAGCACCTGCCACGCGGCCAGGCCCAGCGCGAACAGGCTGCCCGCGGTGACGTACCCGCCGACGCTGTGCACGTCGGACATCCAGAACGCGAAGAAGTTGTAGGAGGTCCAGGTCTGCTTCTCCAGCGGCGCCAGGTCCTCGTTGGTCAGCCGCGGGTCGTACCCGGGTTTCTGGATCCCGTGCCCGGCCGCGGCCGGGCGCTCGCCGACGTGTTCGATCGAATCGGTCATGTGTGCCTCCGGCTCCCCGTTCCCCGTCAGGGGACGGTAGGTCGCCGCGGATCCGATCTCCGCACGTCGGACCAACATTTCACAGGACCGTACGGCCCGGGAACCGGGCCGAAACATATAATCGGTCAGCGGATCTGGAAATCGGACAGCAATCCGGTGTAGGGCTTCGCCGGCGGCCTGGCGAACTCGCCCCGCGCCCCGGTCGAGAGCCCGAGCGCCACGAGCGACTCCACCGTCCGCGCCGCGGCGGCCACCCCGTCCACCACGGGCACCCCGATCTCGGCGGAGATCTTCGCGCACAGCTCGGCCATCCCGGCGCAGCCGAGCACCACGGCGTCCGCGCCGTCCTCGACGACCGCCCGCCGGCACTCCTCGGTGATCGCCGCGGTCGCGTCCGGCGACTCCAGTTCCAGCACGGGGATCTCGCAGGCCCGCACGGCCAGGCAGGCCCGGCCCACGCCGTAGTGCTCGGCGAGGTCGCGGGCGCGCCCCGCGGTGCGCCCGAGCGTCGTGACCACCGAGAAGCCGCGGCCCAGGTAGGTCGCGGTGCGCATGGCGGCCTCGGCGATCCCGACGACCGGCCCGGTGGCCAGCTCGCGGGCGGCGTCGAGCCCGGGGTCGCCGAAGCAGGCGATCACGTAGCCCTGCGCCCCCTCGACCTCCCCGCGGGCGATCTCGGCCAGCAGCCCGGGCACGGCGAGCGCCTCGTCGTAGTGGCTCTCGATCGACGCCGGCCCCATCGAGGGCGTGACGGCCTCGACCACCGTCCCCCGCCCGACCGCTGCCTGCGCGCACCGCCCGATGACCTCGGTCATCGCCCCGGTCGTGTTGGGGTTGACCACCATGATCCGCGTCATCCGCCCGCCTCCGCCACACCGACCACGGCCCGTTGCAGGTGCGCGTGGTGGCGCTCGGCGCGGGCCACCAGGTCGGCGGCGTCGCCCGCGACGAACGCGCGCAGCATCCCGTCGTGCTCGGCGTGCAGCGTCTCCCACTCCGAGAGCGGCAGCCGCGACATGGGCCGGTAGGGCTCGGTGAGGTTCCACGCCGACTCCAGCATGGCCTGCAGTCGGGCCATGCCCGAGGGCGCCACCAGCGACAGGTGGAACCGGCGGCTCTCGCGGTGGTAGGCGCGGTCGTCGCCGTCGGCCATGGCCGCGGTCAGGGCGTCGTGCGAGCGCCGGGCGCGGTCGACGTCGACCGGCTGTGCCCGGACCACCGCGTGCTCCAGCGCGGCCCGTTCCGCACCCCGCGGACCAGGTAGAGCTCCTGCAGCTCGGGGTCGGTCAGCCGGGCGACGGTGTAGCCGCCGCGCAGCTCGTGCTCCACCAGGCCCTGCCCGACCAGCGTCTTGAGCGCCTCGCGGACCGGCACGATGCTCACGCCGAGCACGGCGGCGACCTCTTCCTGCGGGATGCGCATCCCCGGCGGCGCGTCGCCGGCCAGGATCACCCGGGTCATCTCGGCCAGCACCGCCGCGCCGCTGCGCTCCGTGCAGGCCAGCGCGGCGACGAACGGCAGCGCCTCCTCCGCGACGGCCGGCGTCCGGCGGTAGGGCGGGTGCACGGACCCGACGGTACGTCCGGGATGTTGCCGCCGGAAGACGTCGGTGCGGCCCTCTAGCGTGTGCCCCCATGGACGACGAGTTGCGCGGCGCCCGCTTCACCGGCCGCGACATGACCGGCGCCGAGTTCCGCGACGTCGTGCTGAGCGGGGTGCGGATGCGGGGCGTGCTGCTCGACGGCGCCGACATCGACGGCCTGATCGACGGCCTGCGCGTCAACGGGGTCGACGTGGCGCCGCTGGTCGAGGCCGAGCTCGACCGCCGCCACCCCGAGCGCCGCGCGCTGCGGCCGACGACGGTCGAGGGCGCGCGGGAGGCCTGGGCGGTCGTCGAGGGGTTCTGGGCGCCGACGGTCGAGCGCGCCCGCGCCCTGCCCGACGCCGAGCGCCACCGCTCGGTCGAGGACGAGTGGTCGTTCGTGCAGACCCTGCGCCACCTGGTGTTCGTGACCGACGCCTGGATCCGGCACGCCGTCCTCGGCGAGGCCCGGCCCTACCACCCGGCGGGGCTGGTCGCCGACTTCATGGACAACGCCCCCGACCTGGGGATCGACCCGACCGCCGCGCCCTCCTTCGACGAGGTGGTGGCGCTGCGGGCCGACCGGTTCGCCCGGGTCCGGGCGTTCCTCGACTCCGCCGACCAGGCCGAGCTCGACAGGGTCCGGGAGCCCGGCCCGGTGCCCGGCTACCCGCCACCCGCCGCCCGGACGGCCCTGTCCTGCCTGCGCATCGTGCTCTCCGAGGAGTGGGAGCACCACCGCTTCGCCGTGCGCGACCTCGACCGCCTCGCCCCGGGTGGATCATCGCTCACCCGGTAGGGCCAGCTCGGCGGCGGATTCGCGCAGGGCCGGACGGGCAGGTGAGGGCCGTTCGGGTGGAGCGGGGGGTGGGCGGGAACCGGCTTGACCGATCCGGCGTTCCCCGTCCGTGCATCTGCTGGTCCGCTGGTTGCTGGCCCCGTTGGCTCGACTCCTGTACCGGCCGATCGTGCAGGGCGCGGAGAACGTCCCCCGGCACGGCCCGGTGATCATCGCGGCGAACCACCGCGCCGCCGTGGACACCGCGGTCATCGCGCTCACCGCCCGCCGCCCGGTCTCGTTCCTGGGCAAGGCGGAGTACTTCACCGGCCGCGGGCTCAAGGGGCGCGCGCTGGCGTCGTTCCTGTCCGCGCTCGGCTACGTCCCGGTCGACCGGGCCAACGCCAAGGCGGGGCTGGCCGCGCTGGCCGCCGCCCGGGAGGTCCTGGAGGCCGACGGCGCGTTCGCCATCTACCCGGAGGGCACCCGCTCCCTGGACGGGCGGCTGCACCGCGGGCACACCGGCGTCGCCACGCTCGCCCTGGACACCGGCGCCGTGGTCGTCCCGGCGGCGCTGGTCGGCACCGAGCGGGTGCAGCCGGTCGGGAAGCGGTTCCCGCGGATCCGCCGGGTCACCGTGCGCTACGGCGCCCCGCTCGACTTCTCCCGCTACGACGGGCTGGCCGGCTCGTCGATGATCCGGCGGGCGGTCACCGACGAGATCATGGACGCCATCGCGGTGCTCTCCCAGCAGGAGTACGTCGACCGCTACCACCAGCGCCCCGCCGCCTGACCCGCCCGCTCCGCCCCGGAACCGTCAGGGGCGCACGAGGAGCCAGTCGTCGGTGTGCCGGTACCAGGTGCGCCGGGGCAGCGGTCGCGGGTGCTCGACGCCGTCGGCGGTCACGGTGAAGGGTCGGCCGCCGACCTGCACCGCCCGTCCGCGCGAGGAGCCGCGCCCGGTGCGGGCCTTCGGCGGCACCGGCCGGACCCGCCCGTCCGGCGCGCGACCGCCCCACCCCGCGCGCACGGCGATCCCGTCGGGGCCGGGCACGACGACCAGCCGCCGGGCCGACCCGCGCAGCACCAGCACCTCGTCGCAGTAGCACTCCCCGGTGAGGTCGCGCACCTCGCCGCGGCCCACCAGCACGCCCCCGCCGTCGTCGCGGACCAGCGGCACCGGGCGGGCGGTGCCGGAGCCGGCGAGGTCGACGGCGGCCCGCCCGGTCGGCAGGCCCCAGGCCCGCGTGGCGGGCGACGCGGCGGTCGGCAGGTAGGCGACCTCGACGTCGAGGCGCTCGGTGCGCAGCAGCCGCAGCAGCACGGCCGCGAGGTCGGCGTCGGTTCCGGCGACCGCCACCCGGCGGGGTTCGTGCTCGGCGAGCACCGGGTCGACGTCGTCGCGACCGGGGCGCGCCGGCAGCCGGACGATCGGCCGGGGGCTACCGTTGTGGTCGGCGAGCCCGCCGCCGGGGCAGGCCAGCAGCACCAACTGGGACACCGGATCGGCTACCCTCCCGCCGCGGTCGTGGGGGTCGCTGCGCCGTGCCCGCATGCAGGGCGAGCGAGTAGGACTGGAGTGTCACATGCCGGCGATCGTGCTTATCGGGGCCCAGTGGGGCGACGAGGGCAAGGGGAAGGCCACCGACATCCTGGGCAGCCAGGTGCAGTGGGTCGTCCGCTACCAGGGCGGCAACAACGCGGGTCACACCGTGGTGCTGCCCGACGGCCAGGACTTCGCCCTGCACCTCATCCCGTCGGGCATCCTCACGCCGGGTGTGCGCAACGTCATCGGCAACGGCGTGGTCGTCGACCCGGGGGTGCTGCTGGACGAGCTGTCGGGTCTGGAGGCCCGCGGCGTCGACACCACCAGCCTGATGATCTCGGCCGACGCGCACCTGATCATGCCGTACCACGTGGCGATCGATAAGGTCACGGAGCGGTTCCTGGGCAAGGCCAAGATCGGCACGACCGGTCGCGGCATCGGCCCGGCCTACCAGGACAAGGTGTCCCGGGTGGGCGTGCGGGTCGCCGACGTGCTGGACGAGAAGATCCTGCACCAGAAGGTCGAGGCCGCCCTCGAGCTGAAGAACCAGATCCTGGTCAAGGTCTACAACCGCCGCGCGCTCGACGTGGACGAGGTCGTCGACACCGTCCTCGCCCGCGGCCGCCGCTTCGTCGACCGCATCGCCGACACCCGGCTGCTGCTCAACCAGGCACTGGAGGCGGGCGAGTCGGTCCTGCTGGAGGGCTCGCAGGGCACCCTGCTGGACGTCGATCACGGCACCTACCCCTTCGTGACCAGCTCGAACCCCACCGCGGGCGGCGCGGCCGTCGGCTCCGGCATCGGCCCGAACAAGATCACCCGGGTGATCGGGATCCTGAAGGCCTACACGACCCGCGTGGGCTCGGGCCCGTTCCCCACCGAGCTCCTCGACGCCATGGGCGAGCACCTCCGCAAGGCGGGCGGCGAGGTCGGCGTCACCACCGGCCGCCCCCGCCGCTGCGGCTGGTTCGACGCCGTGATCGGCCGCTACGCGACCCGGGTCAACGGCATCACCGACTTCTTCCTCACCAAGCTCGACGTCCTGTCCGGGCTGGAGCGCGTGCCGATCTGCGTGGGCTACGAGGTCGACGGGAAGCGCGTCGACGAGATGCCGATGACCCAGACCGACGTCCACCACGCCGTCCCGGTCTACGAGGAGATGCCCGGCTGGTTCGAGGACCTCTCCCCGTACCGCGACTTCGACGAGCTGCCCGTGGCGGCGCGCGACTACGTGCACCGGATCGAGGAGCTGGTGAAGGCGCCGGTCAGCGCCATCGGCGTCGGCCCGGGCCGGGACCAGACGATCACCCGCGAGGTCTGACCGCCCCTCGTCCGCGCACCCTCACCCCTGCCGTACGAAGCGGCTGTCGTCCAATCAGGTTGGACGACAGCCGCTTTCGTCCGCGTGGCCGGGGGTCAGCTCGCGCAGGAGCCGGTGTCGACCTCGCGGGTCAGGTTCGGGGCCGCCTGCACCGCGGGGGCCACCTGGGCGACCGTGAGCACGAAGCCGGTCTCCTGGTCGTCGAGTGCGGCGCCGAACACGACGCCGGTCACCCGGCCCTGCGGGTCGATCATCGGGCCGCCCGAGTTCCCGGAGCGGACGACCGCGCGGATCGTGTAGACGTCGCGGGTGACCTCGCCGGTCTCGTAGATGTCGGGGCCGCGCAGGTTGATCTGCTGGCGGATCTTGCCGGCGGTGGCGGTGAAGGGGCCGTCGAGCGGGTAGCCGACGACGATCGAGTCCTGGCCGGCGGTGGCCGGGGTGGTGTCGAACTCCAGGGGCTCCGCGGCCAGGTCGGGGACGCGCAGGACGGCGACGTCGACCTTGGGGTCGTACAGGACGACCTCGGCCTCCAGCTCGACGATCTTGCCGCGGCGGGTGATCTCGACGCCGGTCTCCTCGGTGCCGGCGACGACGTGGGCGTTGGTCATCACCAGCTCCGGGCCGATGACGAATCCGCTGCCCTCCAGCTGGCGCGAGCACGACGGGGCCCGGCCGCGGATCTTCAGGACGCTGTCGGCGACGTTGGCGACGACGGTGCTCTCGGCCAGCGCCGCGTTCGGCGGGCCGACCTCGGTGATCGGGGTCTCCGCGAAGGGGCTGGTGACGTCGGGGAAGCCGGAGCTGTTCAGCAGGGAGCGCAGCTCGCCGGGCAGCTGCTTGGCCGCGGACGGCATCACCGAGTCGACCGCGGAGAGCACCTCGGAGCCGCGCACGCCGGCGGCCAGGGCCGGGAAGCTGGCCGAGGCCAGCGGCAGGGCGACCAGCCATGCGGCGACGACGACGGTGACGGCCTGCAGCACGGAGCCGAGGGTGGAGTCGATCTGCAGGCTGCGGTCGCCGCGGATGCGGTCGCGGATGCGGCGCCCGAAGTAGACGCCGGTGGTCTCGCCGAGGGCGACCAGCAGCACCACGATCGCGACGCTGAGCACGATGCGGGTGCTCGGGTTCTCGACGCCCGCGGCGAGCAGCGGGGCCAGCCGCACGCCGAGGATGGCGCCGCCGAGTACGCCGACGAACGACAGCAGCGCGACGGCCATGCCGTGCCGCCACCCGGACACGCCCGCGATCAGCGCCAGGCCGATCACGATCACGTCGACCCAGCTCATCGCGCGGCCTCGCAGAGCTCGGCCGGCGCTTCGCGCGGGCACTGCGTGGATGATTCGCTCGCAGGCTCGCTCATCGTTCTCCTCCGCTGCGCCCGGTCGGCACGTCACCCGAGCCCAGCGCTGGAGATCCGTTCGCCCGCTCGTCCATCACACGGCCCCGTGCGGGCGCGGTTCACGCCGCGCGCCGATCTGGCGCGAACGCGTCAGCACCGGGCGCCCCGGAGGCCGGACGGTCTCGGGGTGGGGGCCCCCGGGCCCTCCGCGCTCATCGTTCGGTGTCCTCCTGCCGGCCGGACCGCGCCGCGGACCAGGCGTCCTCCAGGTCGAGCACCCGGGACTCGTCCCAGGGTCGGGCCCATCCCCCCAGATCCAACAGGGCGGACAATAGGCCCCCGGTGAAGCCCCACACGAGCAGGCCCGCGACCAGGAACGCGTCGCCGGCGGGCCGGGCGGCGAAGCGGATCCGCACCCGGTTGGCCGGGTCGACGAGGTCGGCCACCGGCACCCGCACGACCGCGGCCGTCTCGGCGGGGTCGACGGCGCGCACGGCGACCGGGCGGGCCCAGTGCGCGACGACCGGGGTGACCAGGAACCCGGACGGCGGCAGGTGCAGCCGGGGCAGCAGCGCCAGCGGCACGACGCCGTCGGGGGCGAGGCCGGTCTCCTCCTCGGCCTCGCGCAGCGCGGTGGCGACCGGGTCGGCGTCGCCGGGGTCGCGGGCGCCGCCGGGGAACGCGACCTGGCCGGCGTGGTTGCGCAGGGTGCTGGCGCGCTCGACGAGCAGCACGTCGGGCCCGTGGCGCTCGTCCTCGCCGAAGGCGATGAGCACCGCGGCCCGGCGGGCCGTGGGCGGGGCCGGGATGCGGTGGGCGATGAGCCGCTCGGCGGTCAGCTCGCCGATGCCGTCCAGCACGGGGCGCAGCCAGTGCGGGGTCCGGTCGGGGTGCAGCGGGGCGGGCCGGCCGGGCGGGCGCAGGTGGGTGGGGTGGCTGCCGGCGAGCTCCCAGGCGGCGGCCTCGGCGCCCGGATCGTCGCCCGCCGCGGCTCCGTCGGCCGTCATCGCAGTGCCGTCATCCATCGCAGTGCCGTCATCGCAGACCCGCCACGGCGGCCGCGACCTCGTCGGCCGACGCGAACGGGGTGGGCGGGTCGACGCGGGTGACGCCGCCGTCGGACCCGACGAGGTAGGAGATCGGCAGCGCGGGCGGGATGTCGAGCGCGTCGCGCAGGGCGCCGTCGGGGTCGGACACGCTGGGCAGGTGCACGTCGAGCTCGTCGAGCAGGGCGAGCGCGGCGCGCGGGTCGTCGCGGGCGTCGATGCCGAGCACCGGCACGGCGCCGGGGCGGGCCGCGTACTCGGCGAGCGCGGGCAGCTCGGCCCGGCACGGCGCGCACCAGCTGGCCCACACGTTGACCAGCGCGGGCCGTCCGGCCAGCCCGGCGCCGACGTCGACCTGGCCGGCCGCACCCAGGCAGGGCAC
>NZ_JAHDTH010000196.1 GCF_018531445.1 Pseudonocardia lacus | reverse complement strand
GCAGCGCGGTCGCGACGAGCAACAGGGCGTGCCGCGTACGCGGCACGCCCTGCGCGGTGGTCGGCCAGCGGCCGTGGCTCGTCGCCGGGGAGCGGCTCAGCAGTCCCACGAGCAGCGGGAGTCCCCCGACCAGTACCCGCCCGAGCAGTACTCGAGCTGCCGGGTGCCCCACCAGCCCTGGTAGGAGTTGCAGGCCGGGCCGGTGCAGACCCACCAGCACGATCCCGACGCCGTGACCTCCTGGGGCATGACCCGGTCGGCGATGCGGTCGGCCAACCGGAACACCCCGCCCCGCCCCTGTGCCAGCCTGTCGAGCAGTCGAGTCATGGCGCCCCCTCGCGTCGTCGGTCAGCTGAACGTAACCGGGATCACACGCGGCGTTCAATCCGCCGTCCGCCCGCTGGTCAGGTGGGGCACTCGGCGCACAGCGCGTGCACCGGATCCTTGACGCCGCACGGACGTGGGGGCCTCAGCGGCGCCCTCAGGCCCGGCCGGCACCGGCGCCCGCGCACGACGTGGATCACCGATGTGGCACCGGCCCCCTTACCGCGAACGTGGTCACCACGCCGACAGCAGCCGTCGACGACGTCGAGGGGAACCGACATGACCGCGCTCACCATCATCGCGCTCCTGGTGCTCGTCGCGCTGGCCGCGCCGCGCTACGGCGCCGACAGCCACACCTCCGACAGCTGGACGGGGGAACGCAGGGGGGAACGGGCACTGCCGCGCACCCGACCGACGGTGCGCGGGGACCTGGCCACCGCCTGGTCCGCGCTGGCCCGCTGGATGCGGGGCCACGTCCGCGTCTGACGCGTCCGACGGCCGTCGGAGGCACCGCCGAGCGGCACCCCGCACCCGCGGGGTGCCGCTCGCGCGCGTTATGGCCCCCCGGCTCCCCGGTGATCGCCGTCACCTGGGAGTATCTTGGGCTGTTGGTGTGTTGACACCAGCGAGACCGCACGGCCGGGCAGAACTCGTGCAGAGGCGTCGCGGGCTCATCATGGGAGCACGCGCTCCCGACGCACTGCGACGAGAGACAGAATTTGACCCTGAACGAGTCCGAGTTCGACCTGCGATCCTTCACCGACCTCCCCCTCCGTCCTGAGCTCCAGGCAGTCGTGGCCGAACTCGGCTACATCGAGCCCAGCCCGATCCAGGCGGAGTCGATCCCCACCCTCGTCGAGGGCCGCGACCTGATCGGCCAGGCGGCGACGGGCACCGGCAAGACGGCGGCCTTCGCGCTGCCGATGCTCCAGCGCTGGGCCGAGGTGCGCCCCGAGCGCAACCGCGGCGACGCCCCGTTCGGCCTGGTCCTGGCCCCGACCCGGGAACTGGCCCTGCAGGTGTCCGAGGCGGTCACCCGCTACGGCGCCGGCCTGGGCGCCCGCGTGCTCACCGTCTACGGCGGCGCCCCCGTCGGCCCGCAGTGGAAGTCCCTGCAGCAGGGCGTCGACGTCGTCGTGGCCACCCCCGGCCGCGCGATCGACCTGATGAACCGCGGCGCGCTCAAGCTCGACTCCCTCGAGGTGGTCGTGCTCGACGAGGCCGACGAGATGCTCGACATGGGCTTCGTCGAGGACATCGAGACCCTGCTCGACGCCACCCCCGACACCCGCCAGGCCGTGCTGTTCAGCGCGACCATGCCGCGGCGGATCGAGGCGCTGGCCCAGAAGTACCTGCGCGAGCCGGTGACCGTGCGCATCCGCCGGGCCGAGGTGGCCGAGGGCGAGGCGCCCAAGGTCCGCCAGACCGCCTACCTGGTGCCGCGCAGCCACACCACCGCGGCGCTGGGTCGCGTGCTGGAGGCCGAGCGGCCGAAGGCGGCGATCGTGTTCTGCCGCACCCGGCTCGACGTCGACGCCGTCACCGAGACGCTCACCGGGCGCGGCCTGCGCGCCGAGGCGCTGCACGGCGGCATGGACCAGGAGCACCGCACCCGCGTCGTCGAGCGACTGCGCAGCGGGCGCACCGAACTGCTGGTGGCCACCGACGTCGCCGCCCGCGGCCTCGACATCGACCTGCTCACGCACGTGGTCAACCACGACGTGCCGCAGTCGTCGGAGGCCTACGTGCACCGCATCGGCCGGGTCGGCCGAGCGGGCCGGGAGGGCGTGGCGATCACGCTGGTCCCGCCGTCGAAGGTCTACGCCCTGCGCGCGGTGGAGCGGCTCACCGGCCAGCCGATCGAGTTCTCCCCGGTGCCGACCGCGGCCGACCTGCGCGGGGCGCGCCTGGAGCGCACCCGCGCCGCGCTGGCCGAGCAGCTGGTCGGCGAGCCCGCCGAGGACGGCGTCCGGGCCATGATCGAGAGCCTGGCGGCCGAGTTCGACCCGGTCGACGTCGCCGCCGCCGCGGTCCGGCTGCTGAACGCCGCCGCCGGCTCGCCCGACGACGACGAGGACATCCCGGTGGTCACCGCTCCGCGCAGCGCGCGCAGCGGGTCGGTCCGGGAGCCGCGCACCCGCGGCGGTGCCGCCGGCACGCGCCCGCCGAAGGCCGGCACCACCCGGCTGTTCGTCAACGCGGGTCGCGCCAGCGGCGTGCGCCCGCAGGACATCGTGGGCGCGCTGGCCAACGAGTCGAACCTGTCCGGGCGCGACATCGGGGCCATCCAGATCCACGAGCGGCACGCGCTGGTGGAGATCCCCGAGCACGCCGCGGACGAGGTGCTGCGCAGCCTGCGCGGCAGCACGACGCTCAAGGGCAGGCGGGCGAACGTCCGCCGCGACCGGGGCCTGGCCGGCACCGGCGCGGGACGCTCCCACCGCGACTGACCCAGCCCACGACAGCGCCGCCCGTGCCCCGGCACGGGCGGCGCTGTCGTTCCCGCCCGGTACTGGCGGATGCGCACCTCCGCGCCACCGGCCACGTCGCGGCGCTCGGCGCCGTCGGCCTCCAGGACCGCGGGCGCCCCCGCCTCCGGGCGCAGCACCACCGTCTCGTCCGGACCGAGGACGAGCGCCCGGCTGATCCCCGACATCGGCGCCACCGGGGTCACGACCACGGTCTGCGCGGACGGCGACACGACGGGGCCGCCCGCGGCGTAGTTGTAGGCGGTCGAGCCGGTGGGCGTGGCGACGATGAGGGCGTCGGCGCGGTAGCGGCCGAAGTGGTCCTCGCCCACCACCAGGTCCGCCGAGGTGGCGCCGCGCACGCCGCGCAGCACCATGTCGTTGAAGGCGACGAGCCGCGGGCCGCCGTCGTCGACGCGCAGCGCGCCACGGGCCTCCACCGAGAACTCCCCGGTGACCAGCCGGGCCAGCGCACCCTCCAGCTCGGCGGGCGAGACCTCGGTGAGGAAGCCCAGGTTGCCGTGGTTGACCCCGAGCACCGGCACCGGGTTGGGGCGGTCGGCCACCAGCCGCAGTGCGCCGAGCATCGTCCCGTCGCCGCCCAGGCTCAACACCCCCTTCACGCGCTCGACGAACTCGTCGTCGGGCAGCGGGGCGACGCCGGCGGGGAGGCGACCGCGGTCGACCTTCGCGGCCGACGAGGGCGACGCCGTGCGACCGGGCCCAGGCCTGCGCCCGCTCCAGCGATGCGGAGACGTCGTTGCGGGGGTGCAGCACCAGCCCGAGGCCGTGCTCGGGGTCGGCGGTCAGGGTCATCGGGGTGTCCGGCCGTGGCAGCGCATACCGCCGATCATCCCTACTCCGGGGCGGTCGCGCCCCTAGTATCGGCAGGTGGCGGTCACGGACGAGGCGATCTTGAAGATCAAGGCGATGATCCTGTCCGGGGAGCTGGGGCCGGGCGACCGGCTGCCGCCGGAGAAGGAGCTGAGCGAGGCGCTCGGCCTGTCGCGCAGCTCGCTGCGCGAGGCGGTGAAGGCGCTGGCGATCATCCGCATCCTGGACGTCCGCCGCGGCGACGGCACCTACGTCACCAGCCTGACCCCGAGCCTGCTGCTGGACGCCATGTCGTTCGTGGTCGACATCCACCGCGACGACTCGGTGCTGGAGCTGTTCGAGGTGCGGCGGATCCTGGAGCCGGCCGCGGTCGCGCTGGCCACCCCCCGGCTGGGCGCCGCCGACATCGCCCGCCTGCGGGAGCTGGTGGCCCAGGTCGACGACACGACGGCGGCCGACGACCTGGTCGCCAACGACATGGTCTTCCACCGCTACATCGCCGAGCGGGCCGGCAACGCCTACCTGACGAGCCTGCTGGACACGCTGTCGAGCAGCACCGTGCGGGCGCGGGTGTGGCGCGGGCTGACCGAGCAGGGCGCGGTCGCGCGCACCCTCACCGAGCACCGGGCCATCGTCGACGCGCTGGAGGCCGGCGACGCCGCGCTGGCCAGCGCGCAGGCCACCGTGCACATCAGCGGCGTCATCCAATGGCTGCGCCGGGCGTCCGAGGTTTGAGCCCCGTCGAGAACGACGTTGTCGATGGCCCTGTTGATGACAACAACGTCGTTCTCGACGGGGTCGAGCGCGCGGCTGGTTGGACGAGAGCCGCCTTCGTGCGGCGGGGTTGGACGAGAGCCGCGCTCGTGCGGCCGGCCGTAGCGGGGGTGTCCTCGCAGGGCTGGCGGGGACGTCGCAGGGCTGGCGTGGTCTCGCAGCGCTAGCGGGAGACGTCGCAGCACCGGCTGGGTCCTCGCGGCGCGCCGGCGGGCTGCGACCACACACCCGACGCTGCGAGCACACCGCGGGTGCTGCGAGCCCGGCGCTCACCCCGAAGGACGAGTGCGGCCTTCGTCCAGCCTGGTTGGACGAAAGCCGCTGCCGTCCGGCAGCGCCCAGCCGCTCCCGTCGAGAACGACGTTGTCGTGATCAACAGCCGGTCGACGCGACGACAACTTCGTTCTCGACGGGGCTGGGGTGCGGCTACTCGTAGAGGACGGCCTGGATCTGGGCGTCGTCGATGTTGGACTTGTCGTACCAGAAGAAGCCGGTGTCGATGACCTTCGGCAACTGCTCGCCCTTGGTCGCCTTCACCGCGGCCTGCACCAGCTGCTCGCCCATGCCGACCGGGTCCTGGGTGATGGCGCCGAGCATGGTGCCGTCCTTGATGGCGTCGATCTGGTCCTTGCCCGAGTCGAACCCGATGATCGTCAGGCCGGTGGCGCCGCTCTCCTGCACGCCCTTGAGGACGCCGACCGCGGAGCCCTCGTTCGCGGCGTAGATGCCCGTGAGGTCGGGGTTGGCCGAGATGATCGACTTGGTGATGTCGGCCGACTTGGCCTGGTCGCCGCCGCCGTACTGGGGCTCCAGCAGTTCGATGCCGGGGGCGTTGGTCCGCATCCACTCGGTGAACCCGTCGCGGCGGTCGGTGCCGGACTTGGACGTCTGGTCGTGCACGACCATGGCCACCTTGCCGGTGCCGCCCAGCGCCTCGGCCATGTGCTTGGCGGCCTCGGCCGCGGCGGCCTTGTTGTCGGTTGCCGCGGTGGTCAGCGGGACGTCGCTGTCGACGCCGGAGTCGAAGGCCACGACGGGGATGTTCAGGCTCTTGGCCTGGGCCAGCAGCGGCGCGGCGGCCTTGGAGTCCAGCGCGGCGAAGCCGAGCGCGGCGGGCTGCTTGGCCAGGGCGTTGGTCAGCATGGTGACCTGGGCCTCGATGTCGGACTCGGTCGCCGGGCCCTCGAAGGTGATGGTCACCCCCTGCTTGGCGGCCTCCTGGTCGGCGCCCTTCTTGACCGCCTGCCAGAACTGGTGCTGGAAGCCCTTGGAGACGATGGCGATGTAGGGCTGGTCGCCCCCGCCACCCCCGCCGCCCGCCTGCCCGCCGCAGGCGGTGAGGGTGAGGGCGAGGGCGGCTGCCGCCACCGCCGCGAGTCGGGTTCTGCGCATGGTGGATCGAACTCCTTCGGTCGATGCAGACGAGGTCGTAGGGCGAGGAGGGCGAGGAGGGGCTAGGTGGCGGCGGTGCCGCGCTTGCGGGCCTGGTCGGCGTAGACGGCGACGAGGATGACGCAGCCGAGGATCACGTTCTGCCACTCCTGCGGGATGGACATGATCTGCAGGCCGTTGTTGAGCACCGAGATGATCAGTGCGCCGATGACGGTGCCGACGATCGAGCCGCGCCCGCCCGACAGCGACGTCCCGCCGATCACGACGGCCGCGATGGCCTGCAGCTCGTAGCCCATGCCGGTGGCCGGTTGGGCCGAGCCGAGCCGGGCCGAGATCATGATCCCGGCCAGGCCGGTGAACAGCCCGGCCAGCACGTAGATGACGATCTTCCAGCGGCGGACGTCGATGCCGGACAGCGCCGTCGCCTCCTCGTTGCTGCCGATGGAGAACGCGTAGCGGCCCAGCACGGTCCGGCTGAGCAGGACGGCGGCGAGGATCGCGGCGATCAGCAGGATCACCACCGCGTTCGGGAAGCCGGAGCCGGGCACGAGCGTGCCGATCGAGATGTCGATGTAGCCGGGGGTGTCGCTGAAGTAGATCGGCCGGCTGTCCGACACGACCAGCGCAAGCCCTTGCGCGACGAGCATCATGGCCAGCGTCGCGATGAACGGCGGCAGCCCGAGCACGGCGATGTTGAACCCGTTGACCAGCCCGATGAGCCCGCCGAACAGGATCGTCAGCAGCACCCCCAGCGGCACCGGCAGCCCGGAGTTGACGATCAGCACCCCGGACATCACCGCGCACAGCGCCATGCCGGTGCCGATGGACAGGTCGATGCCGCCGGTGATGATGACGAACGTGGTGCCCAGCGCCAGCGTCCCGATCACCACGGTGGAGAACAGGATGTTGGTGATGTTGCCGTAGCTGGAGAACACCGGGCTGAGGATCGAGAAGAACGCGAAGATCACGATCAGGCCGGCGAAGGCGAGCAGCTGCTGGAGCCGGTCGCGCAGGGTGCGCGGGGCGCCGCCCGCGCCGGGCGCGGACCCGTCCTGCTTCTGCGGGGTCGCGGTGGGGGACGTCATCGTTCTCCTGCCTCGATCTCGTCGTCGTGCGGCGGGCCGTACTCGGCGGGGCGCAGCGTCGCGAGGTGCATGACGCTCTCCTGGTCGGCCTCGGCCGCGGACAGCTCGCCGGTCACCCGGCCCTCGCTCATCACGACCACCCGGTGCGACATGCGCAGCACCTCGGGCAGCTCGGAGGAGATCATGATGATCGACTTGCCCTGCCCGGCCAGCTCGTCGAGCAGCGCGTAGATCTCCTCCTTCGCGCCGACGTCGATGCCCCGGGTGGGCTCGTCGAAGATCAGCACGTCGCAGTCCTTGGCCAGCCACTTGGCGATGACGACCTTCTGCTGGTTGCCGCCGGAGAGGTTCTTGGCCGTCTGGGTCACCGAGGGCGTGCGGATGCGCAGGGTCTCGACGAGCTCGCTGGACCGCGCGCGCATGGCCCGGTCGCGGACGAACCCGAACGACTGGAACCGCTGGGCCAGCGCGCTGAGCCCGATGTTGGCGTTGACGTCCTGCTCCAGCAGCAGCCCGAGGTGCTTGCGGTCCTCGGAGAGGTAGCCGATCCCGCGCTTCGCGGCCTCGGCCGGGGTGGTGATGCGCACGGGCTCGCCGTGCAGCCGCACCATGCCCGCGCTGATCGGGTCGGCGCCCACGAGCGCCCTGGCGACCTCGGTGCGCCCGGCGCCCATCAGCCCGGCGAACCCGAGGATCTCGCCGCGGCGCAGCTCGAAGGACACGTCGTCGAGCAGCGCCTTGGTGCTCAGGCCCTCGACCGACAGCACCACCTCGCGGTCGTCGCGCACGTCCTGGGGCTTCGCGTCGCCGACGATCTCGCGCCCGACCATCCGGGTGATGACCTCGCGCATCGACGTCGAGGCGGTGTCGAGGGTGTCGATGAACCGGCCGTCGCGGATGACGGTGATCCGGTCGGCGATGGCCTTCAGCTCGTCCATCCGGTGGGAGATGTAGATGACGCCCGTGTCGGCCCGGCGGAACCGGCGGATGAGCCCGTGCAGGACCTTGACCTCGGCGTCGTTGAGCGCCGCCGTCGGCTCGTCCATGATCAGGATGCGGGCGTCGTAGGACAGCGCCTTGGCGATCTCGACCATCTGCTGCTTGGCCACCGTGAGCCCGCCGACGACCTCGCGGGGCCGCAGCGGCAGGTGCAGCCGGTCGATCAGCTCCTGGGCGCGGTCGTCGAGTGCGCGGTCGCGCAGGAAGAACCCGCCGGCGCGGGGTTCGCGGCCGATGAAGATGTTCTGCGCGACCGTGAGGTCGGGCATCAGGTTGAACTCCTGGTGGATGATGCTGATCCCGAGCTCCTGGGCGTGCTTGGGCCCGCTGATGTGCACCCGTTCGCCGTCGACGAAGAACTCGCCCTCGTCGCTGGTGTAGATGCCCGAGAGCAGCTTCATCAGGGTGGACTTGCCGGCGCCGTTCTCGCCGACCAGCGCCAGCACCTCGCCGCGGCGCAGGTCCAGGTGCATGTCCTGCAGCGCCTGCACGCCGGGGAAGCTCTTGGCGACCCCGCGCACCTCCAGCAGCAGCTCCGCGGTGAGCTGGTCGGTCATCGGGGGCCTCCGTCCGGGAGCCGGTAGACGCGGTCGGCCGTCCCGGACAGCAGCTGGGCCTGCTCGTCCGCGGACAGCTCGCCGACCAGGGTGGACATGACTGCCCACGTGCCGGCGTAGCCGGTGGTGAGCAGCGTCATGGGCCAGTCGCTGCCCCACATCAACCGGTCGGGCCCGAAGAGCTCCAGCGCGGCGTCCCAGGCCGGTCGCACGCCGTCGACGGTGAACGGCCGGCCGGGGACCTGCAGACCGGAGAACTTGGCCACGGTGTTCGGGGCGGCGGCGATGTCGGCGACCCGGGCGCGCCAGACGGCGAAGTCGTCCGGCGCGGCCGGCGGCTTGCCGAGGTGGTCGAGGACGACGGTCAGCTCGGGCAGCGCCGCGGCCAGCTCGGCGGTGGCCACCAGGTGCCGCGCCCAGGCGTCCGGCACGTCGAACGGGACGCCGGCCCGGGCCAGCAGGCCCAGTGACGCGCGGACGGCGGGCAGGGCCAGGAAGTCGTCGCGGGGGTCGTCGTGCACGAGGTGGCGCACGCCGCGGAAGGCGTCGTGGGCCAGCCAGCGGCCGAGCTGCTCGTCGGCGGTGGCCGGGTCGTCGAGCCGGACCCAGCCGACGACGCCGACCACCCAGTCGTGCTCGTCGGCCAGCTCCAGCAGGAACTCGGTGTCGGCCGCGGAGTCCTCGGCCTGCACCAGCACGGCCCGGTCGATCCCGCAGGCGGCCAGCTCGGACCGGGCGCGCTCCGCGGTGATCGTGGTGTGCAGCGGCCCGAGCTCGGGGGTGATCCAGGAGTAGGCGCTGCGGTCGAGGTCCCACAGGTGCAGGTGCGCGTCGGTGCGCGGGGCGGGCAGGCTCATGCGGCGACCATCCCCTGCGCGGCCAGCGCGGCCCAGAGCGCGTCGGGGACCGGCGTCCGCGCGCGGCGGACGGTCTCGCGCAGCTCGGCGGCCGAGCCGGCGCCCAGCACGACCGAGCGGACGGTCTCCTCCCGCCACGGGAACCGCAGTGCCGCGACCGGCAGCTCGACGCCGTACCCGTCGCACACGTCGGCCAGCCGCCGGGCCCTGGCCAGCACGTCCGCCGGCACCGGCTGGTACTCGTAGCGCGCGCCGTCGCCGGGACGCGGGGAGGCCAGCAGCCCCGAGTTCAGCACGCCGGCCGCGACGACCCCGATCCCGCGTGCGCGGCACTCGGGCAGCAGCTCGGCGGCCGCGGGCTGCTCCAGCAGCGTGAAGCGCCCGGCGACCATGAGCAGGTCGAGCCCGCCGGCCCGGGCGGCCGCGACGAGCGCCTCGGTGGAGGTCGACCCGACGCCGACCGCGTCGACCAGGCCCTCCTCGCGCAGCGCGACCGCCGCCGGCACGCCGGTGGCCAGCGCGTCGTCGAGGCCGGCGACCTCCGGGTCGTGCAGGAACAGCACGTCGACCCGGTCCAGGCCGAGCCGCTCCAGCGACTCGGTGAGGCTGCGCCGCACCCCGTCGGCGCTGAAGTCCCACACCCGCCGCACGTCGGCGGGCACGTCGTAGAGGTCGGCGTCCCGCTCGCCCGCGGTGGCCGGGCTGGGCTCCAGCAGCCGCCCGGCCTTCGTGGAGACGACGTACTCGTCGCGGGGCCTGGTCGCCAGGAACCGCCCCAGCCTGCGCTCGGAGAGCCCCAACCCGTAGTGCGGGGCGGTGTCGAAGTACCGGATGCCGCTGTCCCAGGCCGCCCCCAGCAGCGCGGTGGCCTCGTCGTCGGTCATCGGCGCGAACAGGTTGCCCAGGTTCGCCCCGCCGAGGCCGAGCGAGCCCGGGGCGATCTCAGCCACCCGTGCGCACCGAGTGCTCGGCGATGGAGGCGGCCAGCATCTCGGTGCCCGCGCCGGGGGCCAGCGGGGTGCGGTAGCTGCCGGCGGCGACCTCCGCCGGGGTGACGAAGTGCTCGTGCAGGTGGTCGACGAACTCGATCATCCGGTCGTCGCGGGTGCCGGCCACGGCGACGAAGTCGAACATCGCGATGTGCTGCACGGCCTCGCAGAGCCCCACGCCGCCCGCGTGCGGGCACACCCGCACCCCGAACTTGGCCGCCAGCAGCAGGATCGCGATGTTCTCGTTGACCCCGGCGACGCGGGTGGCGTCGAGCTGGAGCACCTGCAGGGCGTCGGACTGCAGGAACTGCTTGAACATGACGCGGTTGGCCATGTGCTCGCCGGTCGCCACCGGGATCGGGGCGATGCCGCGGGCGATCGCCGCGTGGCCCAGCACGTCGTCCGGGCTGGTCGGTTCCTCGACCCAGGCGATGTCGAACGGCGCCAGCTCGGTGACCCAGGCGATGGCGTCGGCGACGTCCCAGCGCTGGTTGGCGTCCACGGCGATCCGGACGCCGGGCCCGACGGCCGCCCGCGCCAGTTCGAGCCGGCGCACGTCGTCGGCCAGGTCGGCGCCGACCTTCAGCTTGATCTGGGTGAACCCCTCGGCCACCGCCTCCCGGCACAGCCGGGTCAGCTTCTCGTCGTCGTAGCCGAGCCAGCCGGGGGTGGTCGTGTAGGCGGGGTAGCCCTCCCGCACCAGCACGGCCTCCCGCTCGGCCCGCCCCGGCTCGGCGGCCTTCAGGATGGCCAGCGCCTCTTCGCGGGTGAGCGCGTCGCTGAGGTAGCGGAAGTCGACGAGGTCGACCAGCTCCTCCGGGCTCATCGAGGCCAGCAGCCGCCACAGCGGCTGCCCCGCCCGCTTGGCCTTGAGGTCCCACAGCGCGGTGACCGCCGCGCCGATCGCCATGTGCATGACGCCCTTCTCGGGCCCGAGCCAGCGCAGCTGCGAGTCGTGCACGAGCGCCCGCCAGGTGCCGCCCATGTCCCCCAGCAGGGCCTCCACGTCCTGCCCGACCAGGTGCCCCGACAGCGCCTCGATCGCGGCGACCTGCACGTCGTTGCCGCGGCCGATGGTGAACACGAACCCGTGCCCGGACAGCCCGTCGTCGGCGTCGGTGTCGACGCGCAGGTAGGCCGCCGAGTAGTCGGGATCGGGGTTCATGGCGTCGGACCCGTCGAGCATCAGCGACGTCGGGAAGCGGACGTCCGCCGTGGTCAGGCCAGTGATGCGGCTCACGGCGGTACGGTAGACATCCGACGTCTGAGCGGTCAATGCGACGGGTGGTCGTCTCCGGATCGTTATCCACCCGCGAACATCGGACGTCCTGTCGGCACCCGGCGGCGGCGGGTCGAGTTCAGGAAAGCCACGATGCTGCCCGCACAGGGCAGCATCGTGGCTTTCCTGAACTCTGAGCGCGCTGGGGTGGGGTGGGCGGGCGGTGATCAACACGTCCGGGGGAGCGACACCAGGCACCTTCGGAACCCGGTGTGGGGGAGCGGCGCGCCCCGCTCGCGCGGTGCAGACTCACCCGATGACCGACACCGGCCCCGACCTCAAGCCCCGCTCCCGCGCCGTCACCGACGGCCTGGAGGCCACCGCGGCCCGCGGCATGCTGCGCGCCGTCGGGATGGGCGACGCCGACTTCGCCAAGCCGCAGATCGGGGTGGCGTCGAGCTGGAACGAGATCACCCCCTGCAACCTGTCCCTGCAGCGGCTGGCCACCGCGGCCAAGGAGGGCGTGCACGCCCGCGGCGGCTACCCGATGGAGTTCGGCACCATCTCGGTCTCCGACGGCATCTCCATGGGCCACGTCGGCATGCACTACTCGCTGGTCAGCCGCGAGATCATCGCCGACTCGGTGGAGACGGTCGTGCAGGCCGAGCGGCTCGACGGCACCGTGCTGCTGGCCGGCTGCGACAAGAGCCTGCCCGGGATGCTGATGGCCGCCGCCCGCCTCGACCTGGCCTCGGTGTTCGTCTACGCGGGCTCGATCCTGCCCGGCTACGTCGACGGCCGGGAGGTCACGATCGCCGACGCGTTCACCGCCGTCGGTGCCTGCGCCCGCGGGCTGATCAGCCGCGAGGAGGTCGACGCGATCGAGCGCGCGATCTGCCCCGGCGAGGGGGCCTGCGGCGGCATGTACACGGCCAACACCATGGCCAGCGCGGCCGAGGCGCTGGGCATGGCGCTGCCCGGCTCGGCCAGCCCGCCCGCGGTCGACCGCCGCCGCGACGGCATCGCCCGCGCCTCCGGGCAGGCCGTGGTCAACCAGCTCGCCAAGGGCATCACCGCCCGGCAGATCATGACCCGGGAGGCGTTCGAGAACGCGATCGCGGTCGTGATGGCGCTGGGCGGGTCCACCAACGCCGTGCTGCACCTGCTGGCCATCGCCCGCGAGGCCGGCGTGCCGCTGGAGCTCGACGACTTCAACCGGATCGGCGACCGGGTCCCGCACCTGGCCGACGTCAAGCCGTTCGGGGCGCACGTCATGTCCACGATCGACCGGGTCGGCGGGGTGCCGGTGGTGATGAAGGCGCTGCTGGACGCCGGGCTGCTGCACGGCGACGTGCTCACCGCGACCGGGCGCACGATGGCCGAGAACCTGGCCGACATCGACCCGCCCGGCCTGGACGGGGAGATCCTGCGCGCCCTGGACAACCCCATCCACCCCACCGGCGGCCTGACGATCCTGCGCGGCTCGCTCGCCCCCGACGGCGCGGTGGTCAAGAGCGCCGGGTTCGACGCCGCCACCTTCGAGGGCACCGCGCGCGTCTTCGACGGCGAGGCGGGCGCCATGACCGCGGTCGAGGACGGCACCCTGAAGGCGGGCGACGTCGTCGTCATCCGCTACGAGGGCCCGCGCGGCGGCCCCGGGATGCGCGAGATGCTCGCCGTCACCGGCGCGATCAAGGGCGCCGGCCTGGGCAAGGACGTGCTGCTGCTCACCGACGGCCGGTTCTCCGGGGCCACCACGGGCCTGTGCATCGGGCACGTGGCGCCCGAGGCGGTCGACGGCGGGCCGATCGCGTTCGTCCGCGACGGCGACCGCATCGTGCTCGACATGACCACCCGCACCCTGCACCTCGACGTGGACGACGCCGAGCTGGCGCGCCGGCGCGAGGGCTGGGCGCCGCGGGAGTCCGCGATGCGCTTCGGGGTGCTGGCCAAGTACGCGAAGCTGGTCGGGTCGGCGGCCGAGGGAGCGGTCTGCGGCTGAGGACCGCCGCTCACCCGCGCAGCGGCGCGGCGGGGCGCACCGCCACCACCCGGCCGTCGACGAGCAGCAGCACGTGCTCGCCGGCGGGCTCGTCGACGGCGCCGAGGCGCGTGGCGGCGGCGGCGACCGCCTCGCCCGCGCCCACGGCCGGGGCACGCACGGCGTGCCGCGCCACGTCGTCGTCCGCTCGTCCGGGCTCGGCGTCCAGCAGGGCGCGCAGCGCCTCGACGGTGACCACGCCGAGCACCTCGGGCGCCGAGCGGGTGGGGTCGCCGGACTCGCGCGGCACGATCACCGCGACCGGCCCAGCCCGGTGCGCCCGCAGCACCTCCGACACGGGTGCGCCGGCCGGGGCGACCGCGAGCCCGTCCGCCGGCGGCAGCACGTCGCGCACGCGGGGGCCGGCCGCGGCGTCCTGGAAGCCGAAGCGGGTCATCCAGCCGTCGTCGAAGTACTTGGACAGGTAGTTGCGCCCGGAGTCCGGCAGGACGACGACGACCAGGTCGTCCGGGCCCAGCTCGGCGGCCAGCCGCAGGGCGGCGGCGACCGCGCAACCCGACGACCCGCCGACCAGCAGCCCCTCCTCGCGGGCCAGCGCGCGCGTCACGCCCAGCGACTCGCGGTCCGGGACCCGGATGATGCGGTCGACCACCGCCGGGTCGTAGACGTCGGGGGAGTCCTCGCCGACGGTGGCGGGGTGGCGGTAGTGGCCGACGCTCTCCACGTAGTACGGGCTGCCGTCGCCGCCGCCGTACACGGACGCCTCCGGGTCGGCGCCGACGACGGTGACGCCGTGGCGGCTCAGGAACCGGCCGGTGCCGGTGATCGTGCCGCCGGTGCCGATCCCGGCGACCAGGTGCGTGACCCGCCCGCCGGTCTGCGTCCAGATCTCCGGGCCGGTGGTCAGTTCGTGGACGAGCGGGTTGGCCGGGTTGTCGTACTGGTTGGCGTACCAGCCGCCGGGGGTCCGCGCGGCGATGCTCGCCGCCAGGTTCTTGACGTGGTCGGGGTGCTCGCGCGGGAGCGTGCCGATGGTCTGCACGACCTCGGCCCCGTAGGCCTGCAGCAGCGTCACCTTCTCCCGGGCGATCGTGTTCGGCACCACGCACACCGCCCGGTGCCCGTGCTGGGCGGCGACCATCGCCAGGCCCACCCCGGTGTTGCCGGAGGTGGCCTCGACGATCACACCCCCGGTGGGCGGGAGGGCGCCGGTCCGCTCCGCCTCGCGGACCATGGCGAGTGCCGCGCGGTCCTTCACGCTGCCACCTGGGTTGCTGAACTCGACCTTGCCGTACACCGCCGGCTGCAGTCCCGAGGTGACGCGGACGAGCCGGACCAGCGGTGTTTCCCCGACAGCATCCAGGACGGATTCGTGGACGGTCACGCCACGATCGTGCCTCACCGGACCCGCACACATGTACGAGTTGGCGGACAAGGCCGTCATATCCGCTGCAGTGGATCCGGTGCCGAGTGGTCGGCGGTCCGTACGATGCCGGGGTGTCGACACTGCCCGACGACTGGAGCGACTGGCGCGACCGGTTCACTGTGGACGGCTACGACGAGCGGTGGCGGGCGATGGCCGAAGCCGGCCGCGACCCGCACGGCGAAGCCGCGTTCGTGATGGCGTTCGCGCCGGTCAGCGCCTTGGACGCGGGGTGCGGCACCGGCCGGGTCGCCATCGAGCTGGCCCGCCGCGGGGTCGACGTCGTGGGGGTCGACGCCGACCCGGAGATGGTCGAGGCGGCCCGCGCCAAGGCGCCGGACCTGCCGTGGCGGCTCGCCGACCTGGCCGAACTCGATCTCGGTCGGCGGTTCGACGCGGTCGTGCTGGCCGGCAACGTCGTGCCGTACGTCACTGCGGCGTCCCGTACGGCCGCGATCGCCCGCTGTGCGCGCCACCTCACGCGCGGTGGCCGTCTGGTGGCCGGGTTCGCCCTGCGGCCCGACTGGCCGACACCGGCCGACTACGACCGCTGGTGCGCCGACGCCGGGCTCGTGCTGGCCGAGCGCTACGCCACCTGGGACCGCGACCCCCTCGGCGACGACCCCGGCTACGCGGTCTCCGTGCACGTCCCGGCCTGAGGGTCAGACGCGGGCGGCGACGGCGTCCTCCAGCGCGGCGCGCATGGGCGCCACCGGACCCGGCAGGCCGGTCATCAGCGTCACCTGGGCCACCGCCTGGTGCAGCAGCATCTCCAGCCCGCTGACGACCCGGGCGCCCGACGCCGCCGCGGCGGCCGCGAACGGCGTCGGCCACGGCGCGTAGACGACGTCCAGGACGACCGCCCCCGGCCCCGCGCCGGTGAGCGCGTCGGCGGCCGGGGCCGGCAGGGTGGAGACGACGACGGTGGCCCCGGACAGCGCGGCCGCGGTGCGTCCCGGATCGGCGAGGTCGGCCCGGATCGCCGGTGCCACACCCAGCCGCTCGGCCGCGGCCCGCAACTCGCCCGCCCTGGCCACCGACCGCACCAGCACCGTGACGTCGGTCGTGCCGAGCTCGATCAGCGCGGCCAGCGCGGCCTGCGCCGTCCCGCCCGCCCCGAGGACGACCGCGGGCCCCGCGGTCGCGCCCGCGCCGCGCAGGGCGGCGACGATGCCGGCGACGT
>NZ_JAHDTH010000195.1 GCF_018531445.1 Pseudonocardia lacus | reverse complement strand
AGGCCGCCGGGGTCGCCCGGCTGGTCGTCGGGGCGGGTCGGGCGGCGGGGGAGCGGATCGCGGTCTCGTTGGCCGCCGCGGCCGCCGAGCGCGACGCCGCCGCCGCGGCCCGCGACGAGCGGGAACGCGCCCTCGGCGAGGCGCGGGTGACGACCGGGCGGCTGACGGCTCTGCTGGACAAGCTCACCGACGCCGTGCACCGCGACGAGGTGCTGCGCGCGCAGAACCGGCTGCGCCTGGAGCAGCTGACCGAGAAGGTGCTGGCCGACCACGGCCTGGCCGTCGACGACCTGGTCGCCGAGTACGGCCCGCAGTGCCCGGTGCCGGCGTCGGCGGCCGAGGTGGCCGAGTACGAGACGGCCCGCGAGCGCGGTGAGGAGGTCACCGAGCCCCCGCCGATGCCCTACGACCGGGCCACCCAGCAGCGTCGGGTGCAGCGCGCGGAGAAGGACCTGGCCCTGCTCGGCCGGGTCAACCCGCTGGCGCTGGAGGAGTTCGCCGCGCTGGAGGAGCGCTACCGGTTCCTCTCGACGCAGCTGGAGGACCTCAAGGACACCCGTCGCGACCTGCTCACCGTGGTCCGCGAGGTGGACGACAAGATCCTGGAGGTCTTCACCACCGCCTACCACGACGTCGCCCGCGAGTTCGAGATCGTCTTCTCGACGCTGTTCCCCGGCGGCGAGGGTCGGCTGGTGCTCACCGACCCCGACGACATGCTCACCACCGGCATCGAGGTCGAGGCCCGCCCGCCGGGCAAGAAGGTCAAGCGGCTGTCGCTGCTGTCGGGCGGCGAGCGCTCGCTGACCGCGATGGCCCTGCTGGTGGCCATCTTCCGGGCCCGGCCCTCGCCGTTCTACGTGCTCGACGAGATCGAGGCCGCGCTCGACGACGTCAACCTGCGCCGGCTGATCCTCCTGATGGAGGAGCTGCGCTCGACGAGCCAGCTGATCGTCATCACCCACCAGAAGCCGACGATGGAGGTCGCCGACGCGCTCTACGGCGTGTCCATGCGCGGCGACGGGATCACCACGGTCATCAGCCAGCGGCTGCGCGCCGCGAGCTGAGCGGGGGCCGCCGCCGGGCGGTGGGTGCGGGGTGCATGACAGGGTGGGCGGGTGAGCACGCAGACCCTCTGGATCGTCGTCGCCGTCGTGGTGGCGGTCCTGATCGTGGCCGTCGGCGTGGGCCTCTGGTTGCGCCGCAGGCGCCGGATCAGCCTGCGCGAGTCCGAGCGCCCCGGTCTCGGCACCGGGACCGACACCGCCCCCCCGCGCCGCGGCGGCACGTACACGGCGTCGGGCGGCTTCGACTTCTCGGCCGGCGGGGCCACCGACACCGAGCCGGCGCCGGTCGAGGACCGCGCCACCGGCGCCACCCGGGAGGACGCCGCGCCGCCGGTCGCGCCGCCGACGGCCGAGCCGGCCGCCGAGCCGGAGGTCGCGCCGGAGGTCGCGCCGGTCGACGAGGCCCGGGTGGACACCGCACCCGCACCCGACCCGGAGGCGGTCACCGACGCCGCGCCCGCGGACGCCGCGCCCGTCGATGCCGTCCCGCAGGCGGCGCCCGAGCACACCCCGACCGACGGCTCGCCCTTCCCGACGATCTCCGCGCCCCCCGAGGAGCCGGTCGCCGAGCCGGTCGCCGAGCCGGTTCCGACCCGGCCGGTCCCGCCGGAGGACATCCCCCCGGCCGAGGGCAGGCTGGTCAAGCTGCGCGGCCGGCTCGCCCGGTCCCGCTCGGGCTTCGGCCAGGGGCTGCTGGGCCTGCTGGGTGCCGGCGAGCTCGACGAGGAGTCCTGGGAGGACGTCGAGGCGATGCTCCTGCAGGCCGACCTCGGCCCGGAGATGACCATGGAGCTGGTCGAGACGCTGCGCACGGAGCTCGGCAAGCGCGCGGTGCGCACCCCCGAGCAGGCCCGCGCGCTGCTGCGGGAGGTGCTCACCGACGCCCTGCGCACCGACCTCGACCGCTCGGTGCGCGCGCTGCCCCACGACGGGCGCCCGGCGGTGCTGCTGGTCGTCGGGGTCAACGGCACCGGCAAGACCACCACCACGGGCAAGCTGGCCCGGGTGCTGGTCGGGGGCGGGCGGCACGTCGTGCTGGGCGCGGCCGACACGTTCCGCGCCGCCGCCGCCGAGCAGCTCGGCACGTGGGGCGAGCGCGCCGGCGCGACCGTGGTGCGCGGCGCGGAGGGTGCCGACCCGGCCAGCGTCGCGTTCGACGCGGTCAAGCAGGGCACCGAGGAGGGCGCCGACGTGGTCCTGCTGGACACCGCCGGGCGCCTGCACACCAAGACCGGCCTGATGGACGAGCTCGGCAAGGTCAAGCGGGTCGTGGAGCGCCAGGCCGAGGTCGACGAGGTGCTGCTCGTGCTCGACGCCACCACCGGGCAGAACGGCCTCACCCAGGCCCGCGTCTTCGGCGACGTGGTGAAGGTGACCGGGATCGCGCTCACCAAGCTCGACGGCACCGCCAAAGGCGGGATCGTGTTCCGCGTGCAGCGCGAGCTGGGGGTGCCGGTGAAGCTCGTCGGGCTCGGCGAGGGCCCCGACGACCTGGCCCCGTTCGAGCCAGGGGCGTTCGTCGACGCACTGCTGACGACGTGACCTGCGTCGCTCCGCGGGGGCCCGGTCCGGCATCCGACCGGTAGCGGAGCGGTAACGACCGGGACACGTAATCCCGTTGTAACGGCCCGCGTCCCCTCGTTCACCTGCCGGAAACAGCCGCACACGATGTCCGAAACACGGCGATCCGATAGTTCCCGGCGACTGCCGCACCATCGGCCCGACTTCGGACCAGCGGCGCGAACGGGAGGGAGTAGGAGTGGGAATCCCCGACACCGGCGATACCGCCTGGATGCTCGCCAGCGCGGCCCTCGTGCTGTTGATGACTCCGGGACTGGCGCTGTTCTACGGCGGAATGGTCCGTAGCAAGGGCGTCCTCAACATGATGATGATGAGCCTCGGCGCGGCGGGGGTCATCGGCGTTCTCTGGGTGCTGTACGGCTACTCGACGGCCTTCGGCGACAGCGTGGGTGGAGCCGGGTTCATGGGCAACCCCGGCGACTTCGCCGGGCTGAGCAGCCTGCTCGACGCCACCTACCTGGCCGACGCCGAGGCCGGCACCGACGTGTCGGTCCCGCTGGTCGGGACGATCCCGACGCTGGTCTTCGTGGCCTTCCAGGGAATGTTCGCGATCATCACGGTCGCCCTGATCTCCGGCGCGGTCGCCGACCGCATGAAGTTCGGCTCCTGGCTGTTGTTCGCCGGGCTCTGGGGCACGATCGTCTACTTCCCGGTCGCGCACTGGGTGTTCTCCTTCGACGAGGTCACCTCGGCCGTCGGCGGCTGGATCGCCAACGACCTCGCGGTCATCGACTTCGCCGGTGGCACCGCGGTGCACATCAACGCGGGTGTCGCCGCGCTCGTGCTGGCCATCGTGATCGGCAAGCGCCGCGGCTGGCCGCGCGAGCCCATGCGCCCGCACAACCTGACGCTGGTCATGCTCGGCGCCGGCATCCTGTGGTTCGGCTGGTTCGGGTTCAACGCCGGTTCGGCGGTCGGCTCGAACGGCATCGCCGGCTACGCCTTCGTCAACACCGTCGTCGCGACCGCCGCCGCCCTGCTCGGCTGGCTGTTGGTGGAGAAGCTGCGCGACGGCAAGCCGACCAGCCTCGGTGCCGCCTCCGGCATCGTGGCCGGCCTGGTCGCGATCACCCCGTCCTGCTCGTCGGTCTCGCCGATCGGCGCGATCGCGGTCGGCGCCATCGCCGGCATCCTCTGCGCGCTGGCGGTCGGCCTGAAGTTCCGCTTCGGCTACGACGACTCGCTCGACGTCGTGGGCGTCCACCTGGTCGGCGGTCTGGTCGGCACCCTGCTGATCGGCTTCCTGGCCACCGCCAGCTCGCCGGCCGGCGTCGACGGCCTGTTCTACGGCGGCGGCGTCGACCAGCTGTGGCGCCAGGCCGTCGGGGCGCTCGCGGTGATCGTCTACTGCGGGGTCCTGAGCCTGATCATCGCGCTGGCCCTGAAGTTCACCATCGGCCTGCGGATCTCCGACGAGGCCGAGGTCACCGGCATCGACGAGAGTGAGCACGCCGAGACCGGCTACGACTTCTCCACCCTGCGCAGCAGCGGCGGCGGCCTCGGCACCCCGCGCCCCGACGCGGCCACCCCCGCGGCGGCCGAGACCGTCGCGGCAGCATCCGGCAAGGAGGGCTGAAGCCAATGAAGCTGGTCACGGCGATCGTCAAGCCGTTCGTTCTGGAGGACGTCAAGGGCGCGCTGGAGCAGATCGGCGTGCTGGGCATGACGGTCAGCGAGGTCCAGGGCTACGGGCGGCAGAAGGGCCACACCGAGGTCTACCGCGGTGCCGAGTACTCGGTCGACTTCGTGCCGAAGGTCCGGGTGGAGGTCGTCGCCGACGACACCCTCGCGGACAAGGTCGTGGACGCCGTCGTGGAGGCGGCCCGCACCGGCAAGATCGGTGACGGCAAGGTCTGGGTGACCACGGTCGAGACCGTCATCCGGGTCCGCACCGGCGAGCGCGGCTCGGACGCCGTCTAACCACCACCCCCGCCGGGCCGTGGCCCGGCGAACGACACCGGGCACGACGCCGGGGCCCGCCTGCACCGCTCGTCGGTGCGGCGGGCCCTGGCGCTTTCCCCCTCTTCCCGGCGGTTCCGCGCCGACCGCGCCATCCCGCCACAGCTCGGCTCCGATCGGAGAACGTCGTCATGAAGCTCGTGACCGCCATCGTCAAGCCGTTCGCGCTCGACGACGTCCGCGCCGGCCTGGAGCGGCTGGACATCGCCGGGATGACCGTCAGCGAGGTGTCCGGGTACGGGCGCCAGCGCGGGCACACCGAGGTCTACCGGGGCGCGGACTACCAGGTCGACTTCGTGCCCAAGGTGCGCATCGAGGTCGCCACCGAGGCCGACCAGGTCGAGAAGGTCGTCGACGCGGTCATCCGGGCCGCCCGCACCGGCAAGATCGGCGACGGCAAGGTGTGGGTGACGACGTTGGACACCGTGGTGCGCGTGCGCACCGGTGAGCGGGGTGCCGACGCGCTGTGAGTGCCGGGAACGCGGTGTCGGGGGACGCGGGCGATCTCGTCAGGGCGAAGGCGGTGCTGCTGGACCCCGGTCCGGGCAAGCGCAGGCTTGGTCCGGAAGCGCTGCGCGCGGCCCTGGTTGATCTGCACGACTTCTGGTTGTCCTCGCGGGCGGCGGCGATCGGTCTGACCGACCGCGCGGCGCTGGTCGCCGTGGGAGCGCTCGGGCGACGGGAGCTCGCCCCCTATTCCGACCTGGATCTGGTGCTGCTGCACGACGGCCGCAAGGACGTCGGCGAGCTGGCCGACCGGCTGTGGTACCCCCTCTGGGACGCCGGCATCGGCCTCGACCACTCGGTGCGCACCCCGGGCCAGGCCGTCCAGATCGCGGCGACCGACCTGCGCGCCGCCGTCGGGCTGCTGGAGGCGCGCCACATCGCCGGCGACACGGCGCTGTCCACCAAGGTGGGGGCGGCCGTGCGGCAGGCGTGGCGGGCCGGCATCCGCGGCCGCTTCGACGAGCTCGCCGACACCGCCAGGGCCCGCTGGGCCAAGGTCGGCGACGTCGCGCACCGCGTGGAGCCGGACCTGAAGAACGGCCACGGCGGGCTGCGCGACATCCAGCTGATCGACGCGCTGGCCGCCGCGCAGCTGGTCGACCGCCCCGCGGGCGAGGTGCTCGAGGCCCGCGCGCTGCTGCTCGACGTGCGCACCGAGCTGCACCGCATCGCCGGGCGCGCCCGGGACGTCATGCGTGCCCAGGACGCCGACGAGATCGCCGGGCAGCTGGAGATCGCCGACCGGTTCGAGCTGGCCAGGGCGCTGTCGGGGGCCGCCCGGGTGGTCGCCTTCGCCGCCGAGACCGGTCTGCGCGCCGCCCGGCTCGCGCTGCCCCGCCGGGGCCTGGCCGCGCTGCGCCGCCCGCCGGTGCGCCGCCCGCTGGACACCGGCGTCGTCGAGCACGCCGGCGAGGTGACCCTGGCCCGCGACGCCGCCGCGGCCCGCGACCCCGGGCTGGTCCTGCGGGTGGCCGCGAGCGCGGCCCGCACCGGTATGCCGGTGGCCGCGGGCACCCTGCACCGCCTCGCCGACACCGCCCCCGAACTGCGCGAGCCCTGGCCGCGCGCGGCGCTGGCCGAGCTGCTGTCGCTGCTGGGCACCGGCCGCGCGATGGTCGACGTGGTGGAGGCGCTCGACCGCACCGGGCTCTGGGGGCGGCTGTTCCCGGAGTGGGGCGCGGTGCGCGACCTGCCCCCGCGCGACCGGGCGCACGTCTGGACGGTCGACCGGCACCTCGTCGAGGCCTGCGCGCAGGCCGCCCGGCTGACCACCCGCGTGGCCCGTCCGGACCTGCTGCTGGTCGGGACGCTGCTGCACGACATCGGCAAGGGCCGAGGTGAGGACCACTCGGTGGTGGGGGAGTCGCTGGCCCAGCAGGTCGGGCGGCGGCTGGGGTTCGCCGAGCCCGACGTGGCGGTGCTGGCCGCCGTCGTGCGCCACCACCTGCTGCTCCCGCACACCGCCACCCGCCGCGACCTGGACGACCCGGCCACCGTCACCCGGGTCGCCGAGACGCTCGACGCCGCGGTCCCGGGCAACGGCGCGCTGCTGCTCGACCTGCTCGGCGCGCTCGCCGAGGCCGATTCGCTGGCCACCGGACCGGGCGTGTGGAGCCCCTGGAAGCGCGCGCTCATCGGCGACCTCGTGCTGCGCTGCCGGGCCCTGCTGGCCGGGGAGGCGCTGCCGGCGCCTGCCTCGCCGACCGCGGCCGAGCAGGAGATGGTCACCGAGGCGAGCGCCGACGGGCGGCCCCGCGTGCACCTGGACGGGAGCGCGGAGCCCGCGACGGCGGTCGTGGTGCTACCCGACCGGCCCGGCGCCCTGGCCGCGGCCACCGGCGTGCTCGCCCTGCACTCGCTGGAGGTGCACGCCGCCGAGCTGCGCACCGTCGAGAAGACGGCGGTGTTCACCTTCACCGCATCGCCCCGCTTCGGCGGCCTGCCCGACGCCGCACTGCTGCGCTCCGACCTGGTCCGGGTGCTCGACGGCAGCCTCGCGCTGACCGAGGCGCTGGCGCGCAAGGAGCGCGACTACGCGCCGGTGAACCCCTCCGGGGAACCCCCGGCCCCGCCGCGGGTGCTGTGGTTCGACGACGAGGCCACCGGCGCGGTGGTGCTGGAGCTGCGCGGCACCGACCGCATCGGGCTGCTGCACCGGGTCGCCGAGGCGCTGGAGGGAGCGGGCGTCGGCCTGCGCTGGGCGAGGGTCGCGACGCTGGGCGCGTCGGTCGTCGACTCGTTCTGCCTCGACTGCGCGAAGGAGCCCGACGCGGCCGAGCGACGGCGGATAGCCGCCGCCGTGCTGGCCGCGGCGGGGTGAGGCGGGGTCGCCCCTCTAGGCTCGCCGTGCTGCGGCCGGCTACGGGGAAGCGAACCGGTGACTACGGAACGAAACGGGCGGATCGTACGTTCCACCCAGGTGACCACGCTCGCCCTGTCGGGTCGGTCCCTGCTGCTCGTCGCCGGCATGCCGGGCGCGGGCAAGTCGACGCTGCTGCGCGACCTCCCGTCCCGGCCGGGCCTGCGCGTCCTGGACTCCGACACCTACCGCTCCCGGATGGCGGCGGTGACCGGCCCGGTCCCCTACGCGTGGTACCGACCGGTCGTGCACGCCTGGCACCGGCTCTCCGTGCTGGCCGCGGCCGCGTCGTCGGCCCGCGTGGTCGTCGTCCACCTCCCGGCCACGGCCCAGCGCACGCGGGCGGCGGTGGCCGGACTGGCCGCGCTGACCGGCCGCGACGCGCACCTGGTCTGGCTGCACGTCGAACCGGAGGAGGCCCTGCGCGGCCAGCGCCAGCGCGGTCGCGTGGTCCCGAGCGCGTCGTTCCTCGGGCACGCCCGCCGCGCCGCCACCACCACGGCGCGCCTGCGCGCCGGGGCCGACCACGGCGGATGGCGGTCGGTGACCGTGCTCGACCGGGCCGCCGCCCGCGACGGCCTGCGCCTCGCCACGGCGCCGCCGGCGCGGGCGAAGGCGCCGGTGGAACACGCACGGTCCACGCCCCAGTAGGCTGAGAAGGGTGTTCGACACCCTCTCCGAGCGACTCGGCGCAACCCTCGCCAACCTGCGGGGCAAGGGCCGGCTGTCCGACGCCGACATCGACACCACGGCGCGCGAGATCCGCATCGCGCTGTTGGAGGCGGACGTCGCGCTCCCCGTGGTGCGCGGTTTCATCACGCGGGTCAAGGAGCGGGCCAAGGGCGCCGAGGTCTCCGGTGCGCTGAACCCGGCCCAGCAGGTCGTCAAGATCGTCAACGACGAGCTGGTCACGGTCCTGGGCGGGGAGACCCGCCGCATCCGGCTGGCCAAGGAGCCGCCCAGCGTCGTCATGCTCGCCGGCCTGCAGGGCTCGGGCAAGACCACGCTCGCCGGCAAGCTGGCGCACTGGCTCAAGGGCCAGGGCCACGCCCCGCTGCTGGTCGCCTGCGACCTGCAGCGCCCGAACGCGGTCAACCAGCTGCAGATCGTCGGCGAGCGCGCGGGCGTCACCACGTTCGCGCCCGAGCCGGGCAACGGCGTCGGCGACCCGGTCGACGTCGCCCGCCGCGGCGTCGCGCACGCCCGCGAGAAGATGTTCGACGTCGTCGTCATCGACACCGCGGGCCGCCTCGGCGTCGACGAGGAGTTGATGCGCCAGGCCTCCGACATCCGCGACGCCACCCGGCCCGACGAGACGCTGTTCGTCGTCGACGCGATGATCGGCCAGGACGCCGTGGCCACGGCCGAGGCCTTCCGCGACGGCGTCGGCTTCACCGGCGTCGTGCTCACCAAGCTCGACGGCGACGCCCGCGGTGGTGCCGCGCTGAGCGTGCGCGAGGTGACCGGCCAGCCCATCCTGTTCGCCTCCTCGGGCGAGAAGCTGGCCGACTTCGACGTCTTCCACCCCGACCGGATGGCCTCGCGCATCCTGGGCATGGGCGACCTGCTCACGCTCATCGAGCAGGCCGAGTCGGCGTTCGACCAGGAGCAGGCCGCCGCCACCGCGGCCAAGATGTCCACCGGCGAGCTGTCGCTGGAGGACTTCCTCGAGCAGATGCTGGCCATCCGCAAGATGGGCCCCATCGGCAACATCCTCGGCATGCTGCCCGGCGCCAACTCCGGGCAGATGAAGGAGGCGCTGGCCCAGGTCGACGACCGGCGCCTCGACCGGCTGCAGGCCATCATCCGGGGCATGACCCCGGCCGAGCGGGCCGACCCGAAGATCATCAACGGGTCCCGGCGGCTGCGCATCGCCAACGGCTCGGGGGTGACCGTCAACGAGGTCAACGAGCTGGTCAAGAACTTCTTCGAGGCCCGCAAGCAGATGAAGCAGATGGCCGGGCAGTTCGGCTTCGGCGGCTCGACGCGCAGCGCCACCCGCAAGCAGGCCAAGGGCCGCAAGGGCAAGAAGGGCGCCAAGCGCCCGGCCGGCCGCGGCCCGGCCCGCGGGGCCCTGCCCGCCGGCCTCGGCGGCATGCCCGACCTGTCCGGCCTCCCGCCGTCGCTGCGCGAGCTGCCGCCGGGCATGGACCAGCTGCCCCCCGGCTTCGACCCGAGCAAGCTGAAGTTCCCCAGGAAGGACGGCTGACCACGTGCCCCCCGCCGGAGGGTGCTAGTGCACCGGCTCCGCGGCGTCCTGCTGCCCGGTGAGCAGACCGTCGAGCTGTTCGTCGACGCCGACGGCCTGATCGCCGGGGAACCGCTGCCCGGCGCCGAGACCCTGGTCGACTCCGGGTTCCTGGTGCCGGGCCTGGTCGACGCGCACTGCCACGTCGGGCTCGGCCCGGCCGGCGGCGCGGTCGACCTCGGCACGGCCGAGGAGCACGCCACGACCGATCGCGACGCGGGCGCGCTGCTCCTGCGCGACTGCGGCTCGCCGACCGACACCCGCCCCCTGCAGGGCCGCGTCGACCTCCCGGAGATCATCCGGGCGGCCCGGCACCTGGCCCGCCCCAAGCGCTACATCCCCGGCCTGGCCCTGGAGCTCGACGACCCGACCCTGCTGCCCGAGGCGGTGGCCGAGCAGGCGGCCGCCGGCGACGGCTGGGTCAAGCTCGTCGGCGACTGGATCGACCGCGGGGTCGGCGACCTGGCCCCGCTCTGGTCCGACGACGTGCTGGTCGCGGCGATCGACGCGGCGCACGCGGCGGGCGCGCGGGTCACCGCGCACGTCTTCGGCACCGAGGCCCTGCCCGGGCTCATCCGTGCCGGCATCGACTGCATCGAGCACGGCACCGGCCTCACCGACGACCTCATCGCCGAGATGGCCGACCGCGGCACCGCGCTGGTGCCCACGTTGATCAACGTCGACACGTTCCCGGACATCGCCGGGAAGGCCACCCGCTACCCGACCTACGCCGGGCACATGCGCGAGCTGCACGCCGGCGCGCGCGACGTCGTCCGCCGCGCGGTCGAGGCCGGCGTGGCGGTCTACGCCGGCACCGACGCGGGCGGCGTCATCGCGCACGGGCGCATCGCCGACGAGGTCGCCGCCCTGCACGCCGCAGGCCACCCGGACGCGCTGGGCGCCGCCAGCTGGGCCGCGCGCGAGTGGCTGGGCCGCCCCGGCCTGGTCCCGGGAGCCCCGGCCGACCTGGTCGTCTACCCGGCCGACCCGCGCACCGACCCGGAGGTCCTGCACCGCCCCACCCTGATCATGCTGCGCGGGCGGGTCGTGCCCGCCCGCGGCTGATCGACGACACGCGGCGTGCGCGGCTCCCGGCCGGTAGCGTCGTGCGGGTGGGACCTGGGGAGAACGACGAGCGGCCCGGCGAGACGGGCCCGGACGACGGGTTCCGCGCGGCGGGCGGACCTCCGCCGGGCGCCGAGCCCGCCGAGCACGCGTCCCCCGCCGATCCGCCACCCGCGGTCGGCGCCCCTGACGCGGTCGCGTCGCCGGCCGAGGAGCCGGTCGGGGTGACCAACGGCACGTCGGCCCACGGCGCGGCCCGCAACGGCGGAGGGTCGGCGGCCGCGCTGTGGTCCGCGCCGGACTGGGACCCGACCGCCCCCGACCCGCACCCCGCCGCGAGCCCGGTGCCGGTCGGGACGGCCGCGGTGGGTCCGGCCGCACCGACGGCACCGGCCGCTCCAGCGGCGCCGGGGGCGTCACCGAGCGGCTGGGAGGGGCCGCCGTCGGCGCCCCCTCGGCGCACGCACCGCTGGGGCCTCGGTGCCTACATCGTCGTCGAAGTGATCTTCCTGGGCACCTCGCTGCTGATCAGCTGGCTGCTCGCCACCGACGGGCCGCCCGCCGCCAGCAGCCTGGCCATCGCGCTCGCCGCGCCCACCGTGCTCACCGCGGCCACCGCGCTGCTGATCACCCGGCTGCGCGGCAACGGTCCGATCGCCGACCTGGGGCTCACCCCGACCTGGCGCGACGTCGGGCTCGGCGTCGCCTTCGGGGTGGGCGGCCTGGTGGTCACCATCCCGGCGTCGGTGCTGTTCGTCGCGATCGTCGGCGAGGACGCCACCTCCGCGGTGGGCGCGGTCTTCGGCGACGTCTCGGCGTCGGTGCCGTGGGCGATCGCGGTCTTCCTGATCGTGGTGTTCGTCGCGCCGCTGTGCGAGGAGATCGTCTACCGCGGGCTGCTGTGGGGCGGGGTGGAGCGGCTGGCCGGTCCCAAGGTCGCCTTCGGCGTGTCCACGCTGCTGTTCGCGCTCGCCCACTTCGAGTTCACCCGCACCCCGTTGTTGCTGGTGGTGGCCCTGCCGATCGCCATCGCCCGGTACTACACGGGCCGGCTGACGGCCAGCGTCGTCGCCCACCAGATCAACAACCTGCTGCCCGGGGTCGTGCTGCTGCTGGGTCTGCTGGGCATCGCCCCGCTGGGCTGAGCCCGCCCGCGGGCGTGCGGTGGGCGCCACCGTGCACGACACGCCGATCCGTCTGGCAGAATGGTCGATCGACCCGCGGTGGGCCCTCTACCCGTGCCGCGGCCAGCACACGTCGAGCGAGCGCAGCCCGTAACCCCACGCGAGCCGCGCGGGCTCACCCGTAGCACCACCAGATCCGCGAGGAGCACCAGACAGCGTGGCCGTCAAGATCAAGCTGATGCGGTTGGGCAAGATCCGTCAGCCCTACTACCGCATCGTCGTCGCCGACGCCCGCAGCCGCCGCAGCGGCCGGGCCATCGAGACCATCGGCAAGTACCACCCGAAGAACGAGCCGAGCCTGATCGAGGTCGACTCCGAGCGCGCGCAGTACTGGCTGGGCGTCGGCGCGCAGCCGACCGAGCCGGTGCAGCACCTGTTGGAGATCACCGGCGACTGGCAGAAGTTCAAGGGCCTGCCGGGCGCCGAGGGCACCCTCAAGCCGCAGGCCGAGAAGGTCGACAAGCTGGCCCGCTTCCAGGCCGCGCTGGCCGCCGCCGGCCAGGAGCCCACCACCGAGGCCACCACGCCGCGCAAGAAGGGCGACCGCCGGCCCAAGGCCGAGGAGGCCGCGAGTGAGGGTGAGGCCGCTGAGGCCGACAAGTCGTGAGCGTCTTGGCTGACGCTCTCGACCACCTCGTCCGGGGCATCGTCGACCACCCGGACGACGTCCAGGTCGAACTGGTGACCACCCGCCGCGGGCGCACGCTCGAGGTGCGGGTGCACCCGGAGGACCTGGGCAAGGTGATCGGCCGGGGCGGTCGCACCGCGACCGCCCTGCGGACCGTCGTCGGTGGCATCGGCGGTCGGGGCGTGCGGGTGGATGTCGTCGACACCGACCGGTAGCGGCACCGAGGTCCTGGTGGGTGTCGCCGTGCGGGCCCACGGCCTGCGCGGCGAGCTCGCCGTCGACCTGCACACCGACTCGCCCGCCGAGCGGTTCGCGCCCGGCGCGGTCCTGCGCGGCCGGCGGGCCGGTGCCGCCGACCGCAGCCTGACCGTCGAGGCCGCCCGGCGGCACGGCGAGCGGCTGCTCGTCCGGTTCGTCGAGGTCCCCGACCGCGACGCCGCCGAGGCCATCCGCGGCACCCGGCTGCTGGTCGAGACGGGCACGCTGCCGCCCCCCGAGGACCCGGACGAGTTCCACGTCCACCAGATCGAGGGCCTGCGGGCCGAGCTGGAGGACGGCACGACCGTCGGCACGGTCCGCGAGGTCGTGCACGGCCCGGGCGGCGAGCTGCTCGTGCTGCGCCGCCCCGACCTGCCCGACGCGCTGGTCCCGTTCGTGCGGGCCATCGTGCCGACCGTCGACCTGGCCGGCGGCCGGGTCGTGCTGACCCCGCCAGAGGGCCTGCTCGACCCCGAGTAGTCCTGCTCACGAGAACGGGGCGCCACACACGTGGCGCCCCGTTTTTCGTGTCCCCACCCGCCGCCGCGCTCTCCAGGACGGGGCGGCTGGGCGCTGGGCTGGACGGGAGCCGCTCTCGTCCAATCGACGGGCTCCCCGAGCAGATGCTGTCAACTGACGTTGACACGGTGCGAGTGTCAACGTAGGTTGACGTCATGACGGATGCGACGAAGGTCGCGGCGGCGGCGTCCAGCAGGGACCCGGCCGTCGGGCTGGCGGCGGTGGCGTCCCTGCGGGGACTGCTGGAGTCGCTGGAGGAGCTGCAGGTGAGCAACGCCAGGGCGCAGGGCTGGTCCTGGCAGCAGATCGCGGACGTGCTGCGGGTGACCCGCCAGGCCGTCCACAAGAAGTACCGCCGGTTCGGGCTGTAGAGGGGGAACGATGTTCGAGAGGTTCACGACGAAGGCCCGCGACACCGTGATCGGCGCCCAGGAGGTGGCGCGCCGGTTCGACGCCGACGCGATCGGGTCGGAGCACCTGCTCGCGGCGCTGTACGACCAGCGGGGCAACCTCGCCCTCACGGTGCTCGACGCGCTGTCCGTGCCGCGCGCGGAGGTCGAGGCCGAGCTGGAGCGCATCCGCACCGGCGGCGTCGCCACCCCGTCGGACGCCGAGGCGCTGGCGACCCTGGGCATCGACCTGGACGAGGTGCGCCGCCAGGTCGAGGAGGCGTTCGGGCCGGGCGCGCTCGACCGCACCCGCAGCGGCCTCGGCCGGCGGTGGGGCCGGCGCGGGCACCTGCCGTTCGGCAAGGACGCCAAGAAGGTCCTGGCGCTGGCGCTGCGCGAGGCCGTGCTGCTCAAGCACAACTACATCGGCTGCGAGCACATCCTGCTCGGGATGCTGCACGAGGGCACCGGCGCGGCCGGGGTGTTCCTGCGCAGCCGCGGGGTGCGCCAGGACGCCACCCGGATCATCGTCGAGGAGCTGCTCAAGCGGCGCCGGGCCGGCTGAGCCGCGCGGCGCCCGGCTGGGACGATCGGCGCCGTGCGCTTCGACGTGGTGACGATCTTCCCGGGCTACCTGGCGCCGCTGCGCGAGGCGCTGCTCGGCCGGGCGATCGGGGCCGGGCTCGTCGAGGTCGCCGTGCACGACCTGCGCGACTGGACGCACGACGTCCACCAGGCCGTCGACGACGCCCCCTACGGCGGTGGGCCCGGCATGGTCATGAAGCCCCAGGTCTGGGGGGAGGCGCTGGACGCCGTGCTGGCCGCCGACGACCGGCCGGCCCGGCTGGTCGTGCCGACCCCGGCCGGGCGGCCGTTCCGCCAGTCCACCGCGCAGGCGTGGGCGGGGGAGCAACGGCTGGTCTTCGCCTGCGGCCGCTACGAGGGGATCGACCAGCGCGTGGTCGACGAGGCCGCCGCGCGGATGCCCGTCGACGAGGTGAGCATCGGCGACTACGTGCTGGTCGGTGGCGAGGTGGCGGTGCTGGTGATGGTGGAGGCGGTGGCCAGGCTGCTGCCGGGGGTGCTGGGCAACCCCGTCTCCGCCGCCCAGGACTCGTTCTCCGACGGGCTGTTGGAGGGCCCGGCCTACACCCGCCCGGAGACCTGGCGCGGGCTGTCCGTGCCCGAGGTGCTGCGCAGCGGCAACCACGGCGCCATCGCCCGCTGGCGGCGTGACCGAGCGCTCGAGCGCACCGCCGCCAGGCGCCCCGACCTGCTCGCCGCCCTGCCCCGCGACGCGCTCGACGCCGCCGACCGGGCCTTCCTGGAGTCCCTGCGGGACGGGTGATTTCACCCGACCCGGACCCGTCTGGCATCATGGACGGGTTGCTGGCGCCCGGCGGACCCGCGCCGGGCCTGCCCCGGCGCCTCCCACTCCGCGGCGACGGCGCCCCCGCACGATCGCTATCACGCACCGAGGACGGATCTTCGCGATGAACACCCTGGACGCCCTGGACGCGCAGATGCTGCGCTCCGACATCCCCGCCTTCCGGCCGGGCGACACGCTCAAGGTGCACGTGAAGGTCATCGAGGGCAACCGGTCCCGCGTCCAGGTGTTCCAGGGCGTCGTGATCCGCCGCCACGGCGCGGGCGCCCGGGAGACCTTCACCGTCCGCAAGATCTCGTTCGGCGTCGGCGTCGAGCGCACGTTCCCGGTGCACTCCCCGAACATCGACCGGATCGAGGTCTTCACCCGCGGCGACGTCCGCCGGGCGAAGCTGTACTACCTCCGTGAGCTGCGCGGGAAGGCCGCGAAGATCAAGGAGAAGCGCGAGACCCCGTCCGCGTCCTGACCGCGGTCCTCGGGTTCCCGTAGCCTCATGGGCGTGGCCCCACCCGAGCTCCCCGACGATCGGCGGGCGTCCCCGCGGAGGTACCCGCCCGCGGAGCCGCCGGTCTCGGTCCGCCACCGGGGCGACGACGGAGCACCCCGTCCGGGGCACCCCCTGGACGGGCCGGTCGACCCCTCCGCGGGAGCGCCCGGGTTCCCGGCGACCGGTGGTCACCCCACCGGCAACGGCCACCCCACCGGCAGTAGCAACCCGAACGGCGGCGGCCGCGCCAACGGCGCCCCGAACGGCCACGGACCCAACGGGCGCCCGTACCCGAGCGGCCCGAACGCGAACGGCCGGGCGCCGGCCGGGCGCCCGTTGCCCGCCGACGGCGCCGGCACCTTCGGTCCGTCCACCGCGAACGCCCAGCCCCCCGGCGACGTCCGCCGGGCCGGACCGGGCCACCCGGACGGCGCCTTCCCCGGCGGCCCCCGCCGACCCGAGGCCGCGCACCGCGGCACGGCGCCCGAGCCCGGTG
>NZ_JAHDTH010000194.1 GCF_018531445.1 Pseudonocardia lacus | reverse complement strand
AACCCGCTCGCCCTGGTCGAGCTGCCGGTGGCGCTGGGCCGGGCCGACGCGCGCGCCCACCCGCCGCGCTGGCTGCCGTTGACCGACCGGCTGGAGCTCGCCTTCGGGCAGCGGGCCGTGGCGCTGCCGGCGGCGACCGGCGCCCTGCTGCTCGTTGCCGCGCTCGACGAAGGGGGCGGCGTCACCGAAGCCGTGCGGGCCGCCACGGCGCTGCACGGCGCCGGCGTCACGGCCGACGACCTGGAGCCCGCGGTGGCGGCGGGCCTGGTCGAGGTCGCCGACGGGCGGCTGGAGTTCCGGCACCCGCTGATGCGCTCCGCGATCCGCCAGGCGGCGAGCCCCACCCGACTGCGGGAGGCCCACGCCGCGCTGGCCGACGCGCTCGTCGACGACCCCGACCGCCACATCTGGCACCACGCCGCGGCGAGCTCCGGGCCGGACGAGGCGATCGCGGCCGGGCTCGACGCGGCCGCGACCCGGGCGGTGCGCCGGGGCGGGGTCGAGGGGGCCGTGGACGCCCTGGAACGCGCCGCCCGGCTGACCCCGGAGCCGACGGCGCGGGCGACCCGGCTGCTGCGCGCCGCCGAGCTGGCCACCGAGCTGGGCCGCCGCGAGACCGTGGCGCACCTCCTGCGGGAGGTCGCTCCGCTGGAGCTCACGGTGTCGCTGCTGGCCCGGATGACCTGGATCGAGGACGCCTTCGACGACGGCATCCGCGACCCGGCCGACGGCGCGGTCCAGCTCGCCGGGATGGCCGAGGAGGTGGCCGCCCGCGGCGAGGTCGACCTGGCCCTGCGGCTGCTGTGGGCGGCAGCCCAGCGCTGCTTCTGGTCCGAGCTGGGCGACGGCGTCCGCCGGCGGGTCGCCGCCGCGGCCGACGCCGTGCCCTGCGACGCGCGCGATCCCCGGTTGCTGGCGGTGCTGGCGTTCGCCGCACCGATCGACCGCGGCGCGGTGGTCGTCGAGAGGTTGGCGCCGCTGCCGCTGCCCGACGACGCCCCCGCGGCCCGGATGCTCGGCAACGCGGCGATGGCCGTCGGCGCGTTCGACGTCGCGCTCGCGGTGCACACCGCCGCGGCCGCGCAGCTGCGCGCCCAGGGCCGGATCGCGCTGCTGGCCCGGGCCCTGCTCGGCCAGGCGAACAGCGCGGTGCACCTGGGCGACCTGCGCACGGCCGTGCCGGCCGCCGCCGAGGCGGTCCGGCTGGCCGAGGAGACCTCCCAGCCCAACCTGCTCGCGCTGGGCCGGGCCTACGAGGCGGCGACCGCCGCGCTGCGCGGCCGCGACGACGAGGTCGAGCGCCTCGCCGCCGCCGCCGAGAGGGCCGCCGTCCCGGTCGCCGCCCGCCCCGTCCTGGCCACGGTGCAGCTCGCCCGGGGGCTGTCGGCACTGGGCGCCTGCCGCTACGGCGACGCCTTCGACGAGTTCCGCCGGCTGTTCGACCGGGCCGACCCGGCCTTCCACCTCACCCACCGCTGCGCGGCGGTCTGCTTCGTCAGCGAGTCCGCGGCGTTCGCCGGTCGCCAGGACGAGGTCCGCGCGGTGGTCGCGGAGATGGAGGAGGAAGGGCTGCGGACCCCGGGGCCGGCGCTGCAGGCCGGGCTGCGCTTCGCCCGCGCCGTCCTGGCCGCGGACCACGAGGCCGAGGAGCGGTTCGAGAGCCTGCTCGTCGACGTGGCCGGCTGGCCGTTCGCGCGCGGTCGCGCGCAGCTGGCCTACGGGTCCTGGTTGCGCCGCAGGCGCAGGCCGGCCGACTCGCGCCCGCTGCTGCGCGCCGCCCGCGACACCTTCGACGCGCTCGGCCTGGTGCCCTGGGGCGCCCGGGCCCGCCAGGAGCTGCGGGCCTCCGGCGAGACCAGCCGCCGCCGCCCCGTGGACGCCGGCGACCGGCTGACCCCGCAGGAGCTGCAGATCGTCCGGCTGGCCGCGACCGGGCTGACGAACCGGGAGATCGGCGAGCGGCTCTACCTGTCCCGGCGGACCGTCAGCACGCACCTCTACCGGATCTTCCCGAAGCTCGGGGTGAGCTCCCGCGGCGACCTCGGCGCGGTGCTCGACCCGGTCACCGGTGACGGCACCGTCACCTGACGCAAGCGACGGCGGCGCGACCGCACCTAGCGTTCGCGCCGTGACCGCTGAGAACCCCGCCGAGAACCCCGCCCCGACCGGAACGCCGGTCCTGTTCATCCACGGGCTGTGGCTGCACGCCAGCTCGTGGGACCCGTGGATCGCGCTGTTCCGGGAGGCCGGCTACGCGCCGCGGGCCCCCGGCTGGCCGGGCGACGGGGACACCGTCGAGGCCTCCCGCGCGAACCCGGACGGCATCGCCGACCACGGCATCGACGACGTCGTCGCGCACTTCGCCGCCCTCATCGACGCGCTGCCGAGCAGGCCGATCCTGGTCGGGCACTCGTTCGGCGGCATGATCGCCCAGAAGCTCCTCGGGCAGGACCGCGCACTCGCCGCCGTCGCCATCGACGCCGCCCAGATCAAGGGCGTGCTGCCGCTGCCGCTCTCGGCGCTGCGCTCGACGCTGCCGGTGTTCCGCAACCCCGCCAACCGCCACCGCGCGGTCTCACTGACCGCCGAGCAGTTCCGGTTCGCGTTCACCAACACGGTGACCGAGCAGGAGTCGCGGGCCCTGTACGAGCGCTGGACCATCCCCGCCCCCGGCAAGCCGCTGTTCGAGGCGGCGGCCGCGAACTTCGACCCGCACTCGCCGGCCAAGGTCGACACCGCGAACGAGGTGCGCGGGCCGCTGCTGCTGATCTCCGGCGGGAAGGACCACACGGTGCCCGAGTCGGTCACCCGCGCCACGCTGAAGCAGTACCGCCACTCCGAGGCGGTCACCGACCTGATCGACCTGCCCGACCGGGCGCACTCGCTGACCATCGACAGCGGCTGGCGCGAGGTCGCCGACACCGTGCTGACCTGGCTGGCGAAGCAGGGCCTCTGATGGACCTCGGCCTGTGCGGCAAGGTCGCCGTCGTCACCGGGGCCAGCCGGGGGATCGGCCTGGCCGTCACCCGGGCCCTCGTCGCCGAGGGCGGGCGCGTGGCCGCCGGGGCCCGCACCGGCAGCGCCGAGCTGGCCGCGCTCGAACGCGAGCACCCCGACCGGGTCCGGCCCGTGCGGGTCGACCTCACCGAGCCCGACGGGCCCGCCCGACTCGTCGCGGAGGCGGTCGGCGCCTTCGGCGGGCTCGACGTGCTGGTCAACAACGTCGGCGCGGTGCGCCCCCGGCTCGACGGCTTCCTGGCCGTCACCGACGACGACTGGGCCTGGTCGTGGGGCGTCAACTTCCTGCCCGCCGTGCGGGCGATCCGCGCGGCGCTCCCGCACCTGCTCGACCGCGCCCCGGCCACGATCGTCACGGTGGCCTCGGTCAACGCGTTCCTGCCCGATCCCGGCGTGATCGACTACAGCGCGGCGAAGGGCGCGCTGGCCAACCTGAGCAAGGCGCTGTCCAAGGAGTTCGGGCCGCGCGGGATCCGGGTCAACACCGTCAGCCCCGGACCCGTCGAGACCGACCTGTGGCTGGGTGAGCACGGCGTCGCGCGCAGCGTGGCCGGGGCCGGGAACACCGATGCCGGCTCGGTGGTGGCCCAGCAGGCCGCGGCGGCGGCCACCGGCCGGTTCACCCGGCCGGAGGAGGTCGCCGACCTGGTCGCCCTGCTCGCCGGTGGGCGCGCCGGCAACGTCACCGGTGCCGACGTCGTCATCGACGGCGGCCTGGTCACGACGCTGTGAGGCCCTGTCGGCCCCGGTCGACACCCGCGGCGGGGCCGGTCACGCCAGCCACGCGCCACCGCGCATGAGCGTGCGGCCGGGGATCTCGTTCGCCTCCCGCCAGGCCTGCACCCGCACCGGGCGCAGCACGAGGAACACGTAGCCCGGCGTCCCGCGCGGGTCCCAGTCCGCCTGACCCGCGTAGGACGCGGCCAACTCGTCGTCATCGTCGACGACGACTGCGCGTTCGAGCTCGACGTCGATCATGACGACGTCGCGGGTCGGGCCGACGTCCAGGCGGGCCCGGCCGGACGCGGTGAGGTTGGCGGCGGTGACCGAGGCGGCCGCCAACGCGATCACCACCCGGTCGTGCACCCAGGCCAGCGACAGCGGGACCAGGTGCGCCCCGCCCGCGGCCGACGCGGTCGCGACCCAGGCGTCGATCGCGGGGGTGGCCAGCGCGGCCAGCGCGTCCGCCTTGCGGACCCCGGGGTCGCGCGGGGGCACCGACGGCGTCTGCATGCTGGTCATGGGCCTACGTTAGGCCCGGCCGGGGAGTGGAGCCGCTCCCGTCCCGTCCGCCGGCGCGCGTGCGGCGCACCGGTTCGCGGGTACTCCGCTGCCCGCAGCGGCCCGACGAGAGGAACGACGATGAGCGAAGGCACCTGGTTCTACTGCCTGCGCCACGAGACGGTGGAGCCGGTCGACGGGTGCCGGGCCGCGGACCGGCTCGGTCCCTACCCGGACCGCGAGACGGCGTCGCGCGCGCTGGAACTCGCCCGCGAGCGCACCGAGCGGGAGGACCGCCGCGACGCGGAGTGGGAGGACTGACCGGGGGAGTCCCCGGCGCTCAGTAGCGCCGCGGCGCGTGGCCGGCCGGGTCGAAGTACGACCCCGGCTGGGTCGCGCGGGGTCCGGTCTCGACCCGGCGGTGGGGCTCGGGTCGCGGCGGCGTCGTCGGCCGGCTCGCCCCGATGCCGGTGAGCGCGCGGACCTCCATCGCCGCGGCGCGCTCGCGCTCGCCGGGGTCGCGCCACCCGACGACCGTGCCGACGGCGCCGAGCAGGAACGCCAGCGGGATCGAGACCAGCCCCGGGTTGCTCAGCGGGAAGACGTCGAAGTCCGCGCCCTTGATCATCGAGGTGGGGTGGCCGGAGACCGCGGGGGAGAGCACGATCAGGACCACGCTCGACACCAGGCCGCCGTAGATGCTGAACAGCGCCCCGGTGGTGTTGAAGCGGCGCCAGAACAGCGAGTAGAGGATCGTCGGCAGGTTGGCCGAGGCGGCCACCGCGAACGCCAGCCCGACCAGGAACGCCACGTTCTGGTTGCGGGCCAGCACGCCGGCCGCGATGGCGACCAGGCCCACGACCACCGCGGTCGCGCGGGCGATCTGGACCTCCCGGTTCGGCGACGGCCGCCCCCTGCGGACCAGGTTGGCGTACACGTCGTGGGCGAACGTCACCGACGCGGTGATCGTGAGGCCGGCGACCACGGCGAGGATGGTGGCGAAGGCGACCGCCCCGATGATCCCGAGCAGGACCTCGCCGCCCAGGTGGTAGGCCAGCAGCGGGACCGCCGAGTTCGTGCCGCCCGGGGAGTCGACGATCTGCTGCACCCCGCCGGGCACCAGCGCCGCCGCCCCGTAGCCCAGGATCAGGGTGAACAGGTAGAACACGCCGATCAGCCAGATCGCCCAGACCACCGAGCGGCGGGCCTCGCGGGCGTCGGGCACGGTGTAGAAGCGCATCAGGATGTGCGGCAGCCCGGCGGTGCCCAGGACCAGGGCCAGGCCCAGCGACAGCAGGTCGATCTTCGACGTCGTCGTCGAGCCGTACTGCAGCCCCGGCACGAGCAACTTCTCGCCGAGCGCGGTGGCCTCGCCCGCCCCGGGCCGCAGCACCTCGGCGTTGACCGAGACCGCCCGTCCCAGCAGCGCCGACAGGTCGAACCCGAAGTACCCCAGCACCCAGGTGGCCAGCACCCCCGCGCCGAGCAGCAGCATCGCGGCCTTGATGATCTGCACCCAGGTGGTGCCCTTCATCCCGCCGACGAGCACGTAAACGATCATGATGAGGCCGACCGTCGCGATCGCGATCGACTGGCCGAGCGGGTCGTCGTTGGGGATCTGCAGCAGGAACGCGGCCAGCGCGCCACCGCCGGCCATCTGGGCCAGCAGGTAGAAGAACGACACGACCAGCGTCGAGGTGGCCGCGGCGGCGCGGACCGGGCGCTGGCGCATCCGGAAGCTGAGGACGTCGCCCATGGTGAACGTGCCGGTGTTGCGCAGCAGCTCCGCGACCAGCAGCAGCGCCACCAGCCAGGCCACCAGGAACCCGATCGAGTACAGGAACCCGTCGTAGCCGTTGACGGCGATGACCCCGGCGATGCCCAGGAACGACGCCGCGGAGAGGTAGTCGCCGGCGATGGCCACCCCGTTCTGCGGGCCGGTGAACGCGCGCCCGGCGGCGTAGTAGTCCGACGCGGTGCGGTTGCTGCGGCTCGCCCGGGTGACGATGACGAGGGTCGCCAGGACGAACAGGGCGAACGCGATGATGGTGACGGTGGGGTCACCGACGGCGGTGGGATCCGGCGACTGGGACAGGACGCGGGTCATTGCCCACCTTCGAATCGGGGAACGCGGCGGAGCTGCTGGGCTCACCCCACTGGCGACGACCAGCCGGCGCAACTCGTCTCTGCTGTGCAGACGCACTGATACTGCCGGTCGGGGCAGCTCGCGCTACACCCGGCGTTCGGGTGTGATCACGCACCGGAAGCGTGGCGGTGGGCGCGACCGGATAACGGGCGGCCCTCGACGCCGACAGGTGGGCGTGATCGTGATGCCCGGGCCGGGACGCAGGCGCCCCTTCCACCGCTGGCGGCCGCCGGTCGTCGGCGTCCGCGAGGTGGATGCGTCCCCGCCGGACCCGCTCGCCGTGGCCGTCGACGCCGACCTCCTCGATTCCGTCCTCGATTTCCCTCTCGACGCCCTCGTGGCCGGCGCGCCGCCCGCCGGCGGGTCGGCGGAGGTCCTCGCCGACCTCGCCGACTGGCGGGCGCGGGTCGACGCGCGGCCGGTGCCGGACCTGGTGGACCTGGACGCGGCGGTCGCGGTGGTGCTGGGTGCGCTGCGCTCGCGCCACGAGCGCGACCTGCGCGCGGTGCGTTCCTCGCACGTGCTCCCGCGCGGCGGGTCGGTCAGCCGGCGTTGACCTTGGGCATGATCTCCTCGGCCAGCCGCTTGAGGTCGTCCATGGTCTTGGACGTCGGCACGTCCCGGAACGGGGGCCACAGCAGCGGCATGGTCATGCCGGCGTCCCGGTAGCGCTTGAGGATGTCCTCGATCTGCTGGGCGCTGCCGGCGAGCAGGTTGGTGACCTTGCCCGCCGGGCTCTGGTCCATCGGCTCGTCGGTGATGACGAACCAGATCATCGAGCACATCTCGAACCCGTCGGGGAACGTCCGCCCGAGCTCGTTGAGCTCGCGCTCCATCTCGCCCTTCCAGCGCCTGATGTCCTCGGGGGAGTCCTGGATGCCGATCCAGCCCTGCAGGCCGTACCTGGCGATGCGCTTGGCCGAGCGCTTCGGGTCCTTCAGGCCGGAGAAGAAGATCGGCGGGCCGGGCTGCTGGACGGGCTTGTGGCCGAAGCCGCTGAGCGGGAAGTCGGCGAACTCGCCGTGGTACTCGAACAGGTCGTTCGACCAGATGCCCTGCATGATCTCGATCGTCTCGCGCACGTGGGCGTGCCGGCGCGGGAACAGGTGCGCGACGCTGGCGGCGGCGAACTCCTCCGGCATCCACCCGGAGCCGATGCCGACGTTGAGCCGACCGCCGCAGAGGTGGTCCTGGGTGGCCAGCTCGGCGGCGAGCACGCCAGGGGCCCGGTAGGGGGTGTCGATGATGCTCATGCCGATGCGGACCTTCGTGGTCTTCGCGGCCAGCCAGGGGATGAGCGTCATGCCCTGGAACCACTTGCCCCGCGAGATCACCGGCAGGCCGTTGGGCAGCCCTTCCATCATGCCGAACGGGTACTGCAGCTCCCCGCGGTCGGAGGCCTCCGGCACGACGACCCGGTCGAGCGTCCAGACGGAGTCGAAGTCGAGGTCCTCGGCGAGGGCGGTCAGGTCCTCCAGCTCGCGGACGGTGACTTCATCGCGGAAGTTCGGAAGGTAGAGAGCGAGCTTCACTGGTCGGCCTCCTCGCACGGACGTTGGCCCGTACCGTGCTCCGGCCTCCTCAACCCGGTGTCACGCGGATCTCAACGCTCCCTCAACCGGCGCCGCCGACGGGTGCCCGCCGCCCCCGCCCGGCCCTATGTTCCCTCCCATGACGGCGACGCTCTGGAACCCGACGCCGGAGCGGATCCGGGACTCGGCGCTGCGTGCGTACCTGGACTGGTTGCAGGAGCGCGAGGGCCGGGCGTTCCCCGACCACGACTCGTTGCACGCGTGGTCGGTCGAGGACCTGGACCGCTTCTGGACCTCGGTCGTGGACTACTACGAGGTCGACTTCTCCGCGCCGTGGACGCGGGTGCGCACCGCCGACCCGATGCCGCGCACCCGCTGGTTCACCGGCGCCCGGCTGAACTGGGCGCAGCACGCGCTGCGCCACGGCGCCGACGACGACCCCGCGCTGCTGTGCGTCCAGGAGGGCGGCCGACCGGCCCGGGAGATCACCTTCGGCGAGCTGCGCCGGTCGGTGGCCGCGGCCGCCGGGTGGCTGCGCCGGGCCGGCGTGCGCCCGGGCGACCGGGTCGGCGCCTACCTGCCCAACACCGAGCACGCGGTGATCGGCTGCCTGGCCGCCGCCGCGGTCGGCGCGGTGTGGGCGTGCTGCTCGCCGGACTTCGGCGCCGACGGCACCGTCGGGCGCCTCGCACAGCTCGAACCGGACGTGCTCATCGCCACCGACGGCTACCACTGGAACGGCAAGGAGATCGACCGCGGCGCCGTCGTCGCGCAGCTGCGCGAGCAGCTCCCGACGCTGCGCCACGTCGTGCACGTGCCCTACGTGTTCGACCGGCCGCACCCCGAGGGCACCACGCCGTGGGACGAGCTGCTGTCGGTCGGGGCCGCGCCGGAGTTCGAGCAGGTCGAGTTCTCCCACCCGCTGTGGGTGCTGTTCACCTCGGGCACCACCGGGCTGCCCAAGGGCCTGGTGCACGGGCACGGCGGGATCGCGCTGGAGGGCCTGAAGTGGTCCGGCCTGTACTGCGGGCTGCGCGCCGGCGAGCGGATCTTCGCCTTCACCTCGACCGGCTGGGCGCTGTGGAACATGCAGCTGGGCGCGCTCACCCAGGGCGCGAGCCTGGTGCTCTACGAGGGCAGTCCGGGCCACCCGGCGGGTGCGGTCTTCGAGGTGGCCGCGCGCACCGGGGCCGACGTCCTGCTGCTCGGCGCCGCCGTGGTGACCGCCACGGCGAACACCGGTGTCTCACCGCGCGCCGAGCACGACCTGAGCCGGCTGCGGCACGTGCTGGTCAGCGGCTCGGCGCTGCCCCCGGCCGGCTACCACTGGCTGCTCGAGCACGTCGGCCCGGACCTGCGGGTGGACTCGACCAGCGGGGGCACCGACGTGTCCGGCGCGTTCGTCGGCGGCAACGAGTACGCCCCGGTGCGGGCCGGTCGCATCGGCGGCCGGCTGGCCGGCGTCGACTGCGCGGCCTGGGACGAGGACGGGAACCCGGTCGTCGACGAGGTGGGCGACCTCGTCGTCACCCAGCCGATGCCGTCGATGCCGGTGCGGCTGTGGAACGACCCGGACTTCACCCGCTACACGGAGTCCTACTTCGACACCTGGCCCGGCGTCTGGCGCCACGGCGACTGGGTGACGATGCACGCCGACGGCAGCGTCTCCATCCACGGCCGCTCGGACTCGACGCTGAACCGGCAGGGCGTGCGGCTGGGCAGCAGCGACTTCTACGACGTGCTGGAGACCCTGCCGGGGATCGCCGAGACGCTGGTGGTCGGCGTGGAGCAGCCCGACGACGGCTACTGGCTGGGCCTGTTCGTCGTCCCGGCGCCGGGGCGGGCGCTCGACGACGAGCTCAAGCGCACGATCGTCACCACGCTGCGCACGCGGCTCACCGCCCGCCACGTCCCCGACGAGATCGTCGAGGCGCCCGCGGTGCCGCACACGCTGAGCGGCAAGCGGCTGGAGGTCCCGGTCAAGAAGCTGCTGCGCGGGACGCCGCTGGAGAAGGCGGCCAACGTCGCCTCCGTCGACGACCCCGACGCGCTGCGCTGGTACGCCCGGTTCGCGGCCGCCCGGTCGGGTTCGGCGGGCTGAGGCCCTCGCAGCCCGCCCCGACTCGTCGGTGCACGGGCCCGTCGTCGCAGCGCAGGCTGGTCCTCGCAGGACGGGCTGGTCGTCGCAGGACGGGCTGGTGGTCGCAGCTCGCGCCGGGTCGTCGCAGCCCGCCCTGAGTTGTCGCAGCCCGCCGGCGTGCTGCGAGGGCTCGTCCAGGTCTGCGAGGCTCCGCCCGCCCCTGCGGCGACCCGGTGCCAGCCAGTCGGCCGCGTCCGCGAAGGCGGCCCTGGTCGCAGCGCGGGCTGGTGGTCGCAGGGCGCGCTGGGTCGTTGCAGGCCGCCGGCGTGCTGCGAGGGCTCACCCAGGTCTGCGACGCTCCGCCCACCCTGCTATCAGCCCTCCAGGCGGACACGAGGAGGTCAGGGGCCTGCTCCCAAGTGGGGGATGACCACGTTTCCTCCGCGGCGTCGGGCCGGATGACCGGTACGGTCGCGGCGTGGGCCGGCCGCGGCGGCCCCGGCGGCAGCGGGGCCGCACCGGCGGGCAGGAGCACCCATGGCACCCAGCACGGCAGTCGGGCCGTCGGGCACCGGGCAGGCGTCGCTGCTGGTGGTCGACGACGACAGCCGCGTCCGCACGGTGGTCGCCTGGCAGCTGGAGTCCGAGGGGTACGTCGTGCGCGAGGCGGCGGACGGCAACGCCGCCTGGCAGGGCATCGTCGAGCACCGGCCCGACCTCGTCGTCCTGGACCTGTCGCTGCCCGGGCCCGGCGGGCTCGACCTGCTGCGACGGCTCCGCGAGGGGGGCGACCGGACCCCCGTCGTCGTCCTGTCCGGGCGCAGCGGGGAGGGCGACCGCATCCTCGGGCTGGACCTGGGCGCCGACGACTACCTGGTCAAGCCGTTCTCGCCGGGCGAGCTGGCGGCCCGCGTCCGGTCGGTCCTGCGCCGCAGCGGCGGACGTCCCGTCGCCGCGCCGCCGGTCGCCCCGCCGCGCTCCGGGCTGCACATCGACCCGTCGACCCGCGAGGTCGAGCTGGACGGCGAGCCGGTGGAGCTCACCGCCCGCGAGTTCGACCTGCTGGCCTTCCTCGCCGGGCACCCGCGCCAGGTGTTCACCCGCGCGCAGCTGCTGGAGCAGGTCTGGTCCAGCTCGTCGCGCTGGCAGAGCGAGGCCACGGTCACCGAGCACGTGCACCGGCTGCGCCACAAGCTGGCGGGCCGGTTCCTGGTCACCGTGCGCGGCGTCGGCTACCGGCTCGAACCGTGACCGCGCTCGACCCGGGCCTCGACCCCGGCCTGGACCACGCCGACGCCGTGGCCCTGCTGGCCCGCCAGACCGGGATCCTCGAACAGATCGCCACCGGCGGGGCGCTGTCGGGCGTGCTCACCGGCATCGCCACGACGCTGGAGGACCTGGTCCCCGGCTGCCGCTGCTCGGTGCTGCTGCTGGACCCCCGCACCGCGACCCTGCACCACGGCGCGGCGCCCTCGCTGCCCGCGGAGTACTCCGCCGGGATCGACGGGCTGCCCATCGGCGCCGACGCCGGGTCCTGCGGCACCGCGGCGTACACGGGCCGGGCGGTGGTCGCCGCGGACATCCGCGAGGACGCGCGCTGGCAGCGCTACCTGCCGCTGGCCGAGCGCTTCGGCCTGCGGGCCTGCTGGTCGACCCCGATCCGCGGGCGCGACGGCGTCACCGGCACGTTCGCCGTCTACCACCTCAGCCCGCACCGGCCCACGCCGCGCGAGGAGCACCTGGTGCAGCGGCTGACGCACCTGGCGTCGGTGGCGATCGACCACGACGGCCTGCTGGGCGCGCTGACCGAGAGCGAGGAGCGGTTCCGACGGGCCTTCGAGGACAACGCCGTCGGCATGGCGCTGGCCGCGCTGGACGGCGGGGTCACCCGGGTCAACCGGGCCATGCGCACGCTGCTGGGCCGCTCCGAGTTCGAGCTGATCGGCAGCCGGCTCGACGAGCTGTTCACCCGGGGGTCAGGACCCGAGACCGATCGGTACGACGCCGCACAGTACGACGCCGCACAGTACGAAGCCGCGGCCACCACGCCCGACGGCCGCGTCCTCGACCTCGCCGTGGCGGTCTCGCCGATCCGGGGCGCCGGTGGCGCGCCCCGGGCGCTGTCGGTGAACGTCCTGGACATCACCGGCCGGCGGGCGGCGGAGCGCGAGCGGCGCAGGCGCCGGGAGGCCGAGCTGGCCCAGTGCGCCGCCGAGGCCAGCAACCGGGCGAAGTCGGACTTCCTGTCCGCGCTGGCCCACGAGCTGCGCACCCCGCTGCAGGCGATCACCGGCTTCACCGAGCTGCTCGCCACGCTGGACCTCGACGGCGACCGCAGGGCGGCGGCGCTGGGCCACATCGACGCGGCCGCCGACCACATCCTCGCCATGGTGAACGACGTGCTCGACGTGGCGCGGATCGAGGCGAACGCGCTGCCGCTCACCCCCGCCGACGTCGTGCTGGAACCGGTCGTGGCCGACGTGCTCGCGATGCTGGAGCCGCTGGCCACCGCCGAGCGGGTCCCGCTGCGCGCCGCGGCCCCGGCGGCGCCGGTCCGCGTGCGCGCCGACGAGCGCCGGGTCCGGCAGGTGCTGTTGAACCTGGTGGCCAACGCGATCCGCTACAACCGCCCGGACGGCACCGTCGTCGTCGGCTGGGCCGCGCGGGGGCAGCGGGCGAGGATCACCGTGCGCGACACCGGCCCGGGCATCGCCGCGGAGCACCTCGACCGCCTCTTCACCCCCTTCGACCGGCTGGGCGCCGACCGCGACGAGGGCGTCGGGCTGGGGCTGCCGCTGGCCCGCGGGCTCACCGAGGCGATGGGCGGCACCCTGGACGTGCGCAGCGAGGTCGGCGCGGGCACCACGGTGACGGTCGCCCTGCCCCTGGCGTGAGCCGACTCAGCGGTCCGGGCTGACGGTGCGCCGGCGCAGCGCCAGCCGCAGCACCAGCGCGACGACCGTCAGGGCGATGACGGCGATCGCGTAGACCTCGGCGGTGGCGCGCAGCCCGACCGCGGAGGTCGCGAAACCGGCGGCCACGGCGGGGACGCTGAAGGCCAGGTAGGCGATCACGTAGACCACCGCGAACAGCGCGCCCCGCTCGTGCGGGGCGGCGATGCGGGCGAACGTGCCGAAGGTGGCCAGCGAGCCCGCGCCGAAGCCGAGCCCGGCCACCGCGGTCCCGACCACGGCCACGACGGCGTTGCCGCTGGTGACCCCGACGAGCGTGATCAGGGTGCCGAGGCCGAGCGAGACGGCCGCGGGCACGAGCATCCCCGGCGCCGACCGGTGGCGCAGCAGGAACGACGTCAGCGCGCCGGTGGCGCACAGCACCGAGACGACCAGCCCGCCGACCAGGTGGTTGCGCAGGCCGAAGACCTCCGCCACCACCGACGGCCCGAGGGCGAGGTAGAGCCCGCTGAGCGCCCACAGGGCGATCAGGATCGGGGTGACGGCCAGGACGTCCGCGCGCAGCCGGGCCGGGACCCCGACGCGCGGGCGCAGCGAGGCCAGCGCCCCGGGCCGGCGCGTGGTGGGTTCGGGCATCGCGGCCACGGCGACCGCCGCGAGCACCGACCCGACCAGCAGCACGACGTAGACGAGCCGGGTGGGCCACGGCGCGAACTCCACGAGGGCCCCGCTGCCCAGCGCGCCCACCGCCAGGCCGCCGACCGGTGCCACCGAGTTGACCACGCCGGCACGGCCCGGCGCCCTCGGCGGTTCCAGGTCGACCAGGGCCGCCGAGAGCGTGGTGATCGCGGCGCCGGTGGCGACGCCCTGCAGGAACCGGGCGGCCGAGAGCACGACGACGTCGCCGGCGAGCACGAACAGCGCCAGCGCGACGATCTGCAACGCGATGGCCGCGCCGAGCACCGGGCGCCTGCCCACGTGGTCGGACAGGGCCCCGACCACCAGCAGCGAGCCGAGCAGGCCGACCACGTACACCGCGAAGACGACGGTGAGCACTCCGGAGGAGAAGCCCCACAGCCGCTGGTAGACAACGTAGATCGGGGACGGCGCGCTGGCCGTGGCCAGGAACAGCACGATGATCGCGGCCACCGCGACGAAGTGCCGCGACGAGCCGGCGCCCGTCGGGCCACCCGCCGCCCGCGGTTCGGTCCCGACTCCGGCCGCCCCGCTCGCTTCCGCCATGCCACCCCCTGCGTCCCGCCGGACGGTAACACGATCGCAAACATCACTGCGTTAGCTGACGCAGTGATCAGTGCGATACTCGCCGCATGACCGCGCCCGTACCGGCACTGGCGACCCGGCCCGGCGGCCGCTCGGCACGGGTGCGCGCCGCCGTGCACCGCGCCGTCGCCGAGCTGGTCGCCGAGACCCCGGCCGACGGCCTGACCGTCCCGGCCGTCGCCGCCCGCGCCGGCGTGCACCCGACGACGGTCTACCGCCGGTGGCGCACGGTCGGCGAGCTGCTCGCCGACGTCGCCACCAGCCGGTTCTCCGGCGAGGTCGTGGTGCCCGACACCGGCTCGCTGCGCGGCGACCTGCGCCGCTGGGCTGCCGACGTCGCCACCGACCTGGCCGACCCCGACGTGCTGGCGTTGATGCGCGCCACCCTCGGCGCCGGTGGCCAGCAGGGCGCCTGCGCGTGCCGCGGCGACCGGGAGAACCAGCTCGCCGCGATGATCGAGCGCGAGCGCGCCCGCGGCGGGCCGGTGCCCACCGTCGAGCGCGCCGCCGACGCGCTGCTCGGCCCGCTCTACTACCGCGCGGTGTTCCTGGACGCCCCCGGCGACGCGGACTGGGCCCGCGGCCTGGTCGAGCTGCTGCTGCCCGGTCCGGGCTGAGGGGCGCGGCGCCCGCGCAGCGCCGCGCCCAGGGCGACCAGCCCGACCAGGAACGGGTAGAGGATGCCGCGCTCGACGAGGCCGATGAGGATGCCGGCGTCCGAGGCGAGCACGGCCGCGAACCCGCCAATCGAGGCCAGCCCGAGGACGCCGAGGCCCACGAGGGTCCGCCCCAGCCGTCGGGAGATCCCGAGCGGCCCGTGCGCCCGGCCGAGGAGGATGACGAGCGCGTTGCCGGACAGGAACGCCGCGAGCGCGCCCAGCCCGTGCAGGTCGGCCGTGCTCTCGTCGCCGGATCCCGGGTGGAGCGCGACCAGTGCGCTGCCGATCGCCAGCAGGGTCGCCGTGGCGATCACCGGCCAGCGGCGCCTGCCCCGCGGCTCTTCCAGCGCGAGCACGCCGGCCAGCGCGGTGAGCCCGTACAGGAACAGTCCGGTGTTCATCACCCACGCCAGCGGCGAGTACATGAACTGCCCGAACGCGGTCGCGGGGCCGTGCACCCCGAGGTCGCTGATGAAGTGGTGGGTGTAGCTGTAGGGCGGGTCCGACCACGCCGCCGCGGCGACGAACTCCGCGGTGAAGTAGATGGCGCCGCTGGCGATCAGCGTCGCTCCAGCGGTGCGACGGCGACGGGTGTCGTTCATGGGTTCCTCCCTGTGGGCCGGTGGTGCGGGACCCGGGAAGGCTGGGGTGGGCCGCTCACACGGCGCTGTTACGGCGCTGGCACGGCGCCCTGGTGGGCGGCCGCCGAGGGCGACGCGTGAGGATCGAGGGCATGGACGGGGATGCGCGGCTGCGCGTCACGCTGCTCGGCGCGTTCCGGGTGTCGCGCGACGACATCGTCCTGCCCGTGGCCGGCGACCGGCTGCGGGGGCTGCTCGTGCGGTTGGCGCTCGCCGATGGCCGTCCGGTCGAGCCGGCGGTGCTGGTCGAGGCGATCTGGGCCGAAGAGCCGCCGCCCGGACCCGTCGGCGCGCTGCAGACCCTGGTCTCGCGGCTGCGCCGCACCCTCAGCTCGGCCGGCGCTGACAGCGCGGTGGAGCGGGTCGCCGGCGGCTACCGGTTGGTCGCGGCCGAGGTCGACGCGCTGCGCTTCGAACGGCTCACCGCGGCCGGTCGGGAGGCGCTGCGCGCGGGCGACCCGCAGGCGGCGGTCGCGGCGCTCGCCGAGGCCGTGGCGCTGTGGGGCGACCGCCCCGGCGCCGAGCCCCCGGTCGTCGCCGTGGTCGCGCCAGCCGCCGCGACCCGGCTGGCGCACGGGTCGATGGAGGCGGTGGTCGACCTGGCCGTCGCCGAGCTGGCGCTGGGTCGGGCCGAGCCGGCCGCG
>NZ_JAHDTH010000193.1 GCF_018531445.1 Pseudonocardia lacus | reverse complement strand
CCGACGCGGCCGCCGACGCCGGGCGGTTCGAGTGGGCGGCCGACCTCACCCGGCGGGCCGCCGAGCACCTGCACGACCCGGTGTCGCGGGCCCGGCTCGCGCTGATCGACGCGGCCGTCGCCGACGCCGACAACCGGGCCGACCAGGCGGTCGCACTGCTGTACGAACCGGCGCTCGCCGTCGCCGACACCGATCCCGGGCTGGCCGGCGAGATGCTGGCGCGGATCGTGGAGGCCGCCTGGACCACCCGCGACGCCGCGGCCGTGCGGCGGGTCGTGCACGCCGTGCGGGAGCGGCGGCTGGCCTCAGCCGGGCGCGTCCTGGCACTGGCCGACGTCGTCGTCGGGCAGCTCGACGAGGCCCACCTGCCCGCGGGACCGCCGGACCGGCGGCGTCCGTCGCGGGTGTGCCGCGTCCCCGCCCCGCCCCACGCGCTGGCCGAGACGGCCCGCTGGAGCCTCGTGCTGGGCGACGACCACCGGGCGCACGAACTGGCGACCGCGGCCGCACACGACGCCCGCACGCGCGGCCGGCTGGGGGTGCTGCCCGACGCCCTCGCCGTCCTGGCCACCACCCGCTGGCACCTCGGGCTGGCCCGCGACGCCGTCGCCGTCGCCACCGAAGGACTGTCGATCGCTCGCGAGATCGGCCGGCCCAAGGCCGTCGGCGCGCTCTCCGAGGTCCTCGCCCGGCTCTCCGCCGTCGCCGGCGACGAGGTGGGCTGCGAGGCGGCGCTGGCCGACGTCGCGGCCCACCGCCCCGTCGCCGTGGCCCCGGTGGTGATCGCGGCCACCCGCAGCCTGCTCGACGTGGGCGCCGGCCGGTTCGGCCCGGCCGCCGACCGCCTCGCCGACGTCGCCGCCACGTGCGGCCCCGAGGCCCGGGCCTGGTTGCCCGACCTGGTGGAAGCGGCCGCCCGGGTCGGCGACCTCGACCGGGCCCGCGCCGCTGCCGAGCGCTTCTCCCGCTGGGCCGGCTGCCTGGACCTGCCGTGGACCCGCGCCGTGGACCTGCGCTGCCGGGCGCTGGTCGCCGACGGCCCGGAAGCCGGCCGGCTGTTCGCCGAAGCGGTCGCCGTGCACCGCGGTTCCGCCTCGCGCCCCTTCGAGAGGGCCCGCACCGAGCTGCTCCAGGGCGAGTGGCTGCGCCGCGCCCGCAGGCGCGCCGCCGCCCGCGCTCCGCTGCGCGCGGCCTGCGAGACCTTCGACGACCTGGGCGCCACCCCGTGGGCCGCCAGGGCCCGCGCCGAGCTGCGCGCGACCGGGGAGAGCCGCGCCGAGCCGCCACCGGACGGCCTCGGCGCGCTCACGCCGCAGGAGCTGCAGGTCGTGCGGCTGGCGGCGGAGGGGCTGAGCAACCGGGAGGTCGGGGCGCAGCTGTTCCTGAGCCCCCGCACGGTGGCCTACCACCTGCACAAGGCGTTCCCGAAGCTCGGGGTGAGCACGCGCGCCCAGCTGGCCCGGCTCGACCTGCCGGCCTGACCCCGGCCGTCAGGCGCCGCCGCGCAGCAGCCGCGTCACCGTCTCCCGCAGCACCGCGGTGCACGCCGGCACGTCAAGGCCGTGGTCGTCGCGCAGCACCGACCACCACGACCAGCTCGTGGACGCGGTGAGCGAGAGCAGCAGGTCGGCGCGCCGCTCCCCGGCCGCCGCCAGCTCCGGCGCGAAGGTCTGCTCGATCATCGTGACGAGCCGGTCGAGGGTGCGGCGGCGGTTGGTGCGCAGGGCCGCGGAGTAGGGCTCGCGCAGGCGGGTCGCCTTGGCGAAGGGCGCGACCCGCTCGCACGCGACGGCCCGCACGGCGCAGAAGCGCTCGATGCGCTCGGCGAGCGGGAGGTCCACCGGGATGACGACGGCGTACTGGTCGGCGCGGGCCAGCAGCGCGCGGCCGGTCTGGTCGTACAGCGTCTCCAGGTCGGAGAAGTTCGCCCACAGCGCCCTGATCGAGATGCCGGCCCTGGCGGCGATCTGGGCGCCGGTCGGCTTGAGCTCGCCGCCCTCCAGCAGCTGGATGAAGGCGCTGATGATCGCGGCGCGGGTCCGTTCCCCGCGTGCTCTGCGCCCGTCCACGGCCGGGGGGTTCGGCGGCTCCAGAGTCGTCACACCATCCATTGTCCCGGCCTCCGCCCGTACGCGAACGACGGCGGACGGACCCCTCGTGCGGTCCGTCCGCCGCCATCCGACGGGCCACCCCGGACCGGGGGACGCGGGCGGCCCGGTGGGTGCCGGTCAGCCGAGGGGGCAGCTGACCCGCGCGTCGGACAGGTCGCTGCCCAGCCCGGTGCTCGGCGCGGGGCAGAGGAACTGCGTGTAGCGGGTGTCGTCGTCGACGAACCGCTTCAGCCAGGAGATCGTGTACTTGGCGATCTCGGTGTTGGACGTGTTCGGCGCGAAGTGGCTCGCCCCGTCCAGTTCCAGGTAGGCGCGCTCCTCGGCACCGGTGAGGCTGTTGTGGAAGGGGATCGCGTGCTGCGAGGGCGGTGCGATCGTGTCGCGCTGGGCCCCGATCATCAGGGCCGCGGCGTCCACCTCGGACCACGACTTGTCGAGGTTCCAGGGGGTGAGCCCGACGACGGCCTCGATGGAGCGGCGGTCGGCCGCCGCCTCCAGGGTCCCGCCGCCGCCCATGGAGTGCCCGACGACGGCCTGCCGGTTCGGGTCGATCCGGGCCCGCACCGAGGACCGCTGGATGGCGAAGTCGAGCGCGGCCAGCAGCTGGTCGCCGCGCTGCCCCGGCTGGTCGACGGTCGTCTGGGTGTTGAAGCTGATCACCACGAAGCCCTGCGACGCGATCCGCGGGCGCAGCCAGGCGATGGTCGACTCGCTGGCCGTGTAGCCGGGCGAGATCGCCACGACGCCGAAGGTGCCGTCGGCGGTCGAGGTCGGGTAGGTGATCTCGGCCGACCCGAAGCCGGGCGTCGCCAGGCCGGAGACCGAATCGGTCGCGACCGCGTAGGGCCCGCGGGCGGCCTCGATGCCGGCCTCGGTCGGGTTCGGGCCGCGCTGGAAGGGGTTGGCCTGCGCGGAGGCGGTGCCGGGGACCACCGCCATGGCCGCCGCGGTGAGCGCGGCGAGGGCCACCGCGCGGACGAGCCGGCGACGGGAGGGGCGTAATGACGACGTCGTCATCGTGACTCCGTTCGGTTGTCACCTTCAGTGGGGGTGCTGAAGATGCACTGACGGTGCATCTTTCTGGTGGGGTGCGTCAATGTGCGCGGCGCCCAAAGGGCCGCTCGGCGCCACCCCGTCCGAGCCCGGATCGGCCGCGCCCTAGGCTGCGGCCGTGGCCAGCGACATCGTCCCGATCCAGCTCTCGCTCACCGAGGGCGATCTCGTCACGCTCTGGGCGCCCCGGTGGCGCGAGGACGGCGAGGAATGGGAGGCCTTCCTCGGCGACGAGGACGCCCTCTTCGCGTTCCCGTCCGTCCCGCGGCTGGCGGCGTTCGTGCGCACGGCGACCGAGCACGACCTGATCGACCACCCGGCCTGGTCCGTCGTGCCCGACCTGACCGTCGCCGAGCTGACCCCCGACGACACCCAGCGCTACGACGTCGTCGGCGTGCCCGAACTGGTCGCCAGCGACCCCGACACGTGGACCATCGGCGAGCTGGCCGAGATCACCGACATGATCCGGTCCATCGCCGAGGTCTGCGAGCTCGACCGGGTCACCGCGGTGCTCGACGCCGCCCCCGCCTTCGGCCTGCTCTCGCAGGGCACGCTGCCGTTCGTCGGGCGCGAGGGCAAGCGCCTGTGGTCGCAGCTCATGGACACGATCGCCGAGCGCTGGGACGAGGTCGTCGACTCCCTCGACGAGCTCGTGGAGGCGCCCGAGGTCGACGCGGCGGCCCTGGCCGCGGCCGAGAAGGAGGTCGAGGTCGCCGAGGACGTCGACGCCGAGACCGAGGACGAGACCGACGTCGACGCGGGCGAGGACGTCGACGCCGACGACGAGCCCGCCGACGAGCGGCCGCGGACGTTCTGGGAGGAGGTCGGCATCGACCCCGTCCGGATCATCAGCCGCGACGGCGAGGTCCTCACCCTGCGCTGCTACCTCAACGACGCCCCCGTCTTCCTGGGCACCGACGGCCGGATCGACGTCTTCCGCGGCGAGCGCGCCCTGACCCGCTGGCTGGCCGAGGACGGCGCCGAAGGGCACGACCTCGTCGAGGCCTCCACCTGGCCGGAGATCGTCGACAAGGCGACGGTCGGCGAGCTGGAGGTGGTCGTCGACGAGCTCAACGTCTACGACCTCACCGGGCTCGAGGACGACATCGCCGAGGGCACCCTGACCATCGACCCCACCCAGCTGGAGCAGGCCACCGAGCTGCTCCTCGACGTCGGCGACTGGGCCGACGACGAGGAGCCCCGCGAGGCGCTGGCCGAGTCGCAGCCGCTGGGCTGGCTGGTGTCGTTCGTGGTCCGCCCCGACCCCACCCGGCTGGCCCCCAGCCCGCCCTTCAACGCCGAGGCCGCCCGCTTCCACGAGCTGATCGACCACCTGCTGGAGCGGTTGCAGCAGCACTGAGCCGGCACACCTGCCGGGCGTCTTCGCAGAGTTCCCACGGTCTTCGCAGGGTCTACGGCACCTGCGAAGACCACACCGCCCCTGCGAAGACCCCCAACCTCACCCCGGCCTGCGAAGACGGATGTTCAGGCCGTCAGGGCCGCGTAACCGGGCTTGATCACGTCGTTGATCAAAGCCAGGCGCTCGTCGAAACCGATGAACGCCGACTTCATCGCGTTCACCGTGAACCACTGCAGCCGGTCCCAGTCGTAACCGAACGTTTGCGCGAGGGCGGTCAGCTCACCCGTCACCGAAACGTCCGACATCAATCGGTTGTCCGTGTTCACGGTCACCCGAAAGCGCAGATCGGTGAGTAGGCCGATCGGGTGATCGGCGAGGGACTTGGTCGCGCCGGTGTGGACGTTCGACGTCGGGCACATCTCCAGCGGGATGCGCTTGTCGCGGACGTAGGCGGCGAGGGGGCCGAGGGTGGCGGTGCCGTCCTCGGCGACGGTGATGTCGTCGACGATGCGGACGCCGTGGCCGAGGCGGTCGGCGCCGCACCACTGCAGCGCCTCCCAGATCGACGGGAGCCCGAACGCCTCGCCGGCGTGGATGGTGAAGTGCGAGTTCTGCTGGCGCAGGTACTCGAAGGCGTCGAGGTGGCGGGTGGGCGGGAAGCCCGCCTCGGCACCGGCGATGTCGAAGCCGACCACGCCGGTGTGGCGGTAGCGGATGGAGAGCTCGGCGATCTCCCGCGACCGCGCGGCGTGCCGCATGGCCGTGAGCAGGCAGCCCACCCGGATGCGGCGCCCGCGCTCGGCCGCCCGCGCGGAACCGACCCGGAAGCCCTCCAGGACCGCCTCGACCACGGCGTGCAGCTCCAGGCCGCCCGCGACGTGCAGTTCGGGCGCGAAGCGCACCTCGGCGTAGACGACGCCGTCGGCGGCCAGGTCCTCCGCGCACTCCGCGGCCACCCTGACCAGCGCGTCCGGTGTCTGCATCACCGCCACCGTGTGGCCGAAGCCCTCCAGGTAGCGCACGAGCGAGCCGGAGTGCGAGGCCGCCAGGAACCACGCGCCGAGCTCGCCGGCGTCGGAGCTGGGCAGCGCGTCGTAGCCGACGGCGTCGGCCAGTTCGAGCACCGTGGCCGGGCGCAGTCCGCCGTCGAGGTGGTCGTGCAGCAGGACCTTCGGCGCGTCGCGGACGGTATCGGCGTTCAGCGGTACAGCCACCCGGATCACGCTAGAGCACCCACGGGCCGTACCCGCGACCCCCGCACGCGTTGGTCTGAACGGGGTATTCAGCCGCCGAATGGGGTGCCGCCGAAAGGGCGGTGACACCCCTCGCTACGCTTCCGTCGCCCCACCCCCTGGCCTCGGCCCAGATCCCACCCCGGCCCGGTCCATCCACAGCTCAGAGGGAGCTCCCCGCCGCCATGAGCAATGACTCGAACATGTCCTTCGACCGCATGCGCGGGATGCTGGTGCGCGCCGCCGAGATCCGCGACAGCGAGCAGCAGCAGATCTTCGATTCACTCGACGAGATCCACGCCCGCCTCGCCGCGCTGGACGCCATCGGCACCGTCCGCAAGCGCCTCACCGAGCTGCCCGACCGCACCGAGGTCAGCGTGCTGGCCGAGCGGCTGGACGAGACCGTCGCCAAGCTCGACTCGCAGGACGCCACCCTCTCCTCGGTGATGCGCGCGGTCGAGGCGCTGCCCGATCGGCTCGCCAAGCAGTTCGCCCAGCTCGACGGGCGGCTCGACGGCATGGCCGGGCGCCTCGAAGGCGTCTCCGGCCGGATGGACGGCCTGGACGACCGCCTCGGCGGCCTGCACAAGCGCTTCGACGAGGTCGGCACCCGGATGGACCGCCAGGAGATGCGCCTGGACGCCATGCCCGCCTCGGTCGGCAACCCGATCAAGGAGCGGGTCGAGGGGATCGACCGCAGCCTGCGCGAGCAGCTCGACGGCGCCACCCGCGGCTTCGAGGAGACCGGCGAGGGCCTGCGCAACCTGCTCGGCGACACCAGCATCGGCCTGCACCGCAGGCTGGAGGAGCTGGCCGCCCGCCCGGCGGTCGACCCGACCGAGCCGCTGGACGGCCTGGCCAGCAGGCTGGAGGCGCTGACCGCCAAGCTGGACGACCTCGGCGCCCGCCTCGACCTGCTGGAGGAGGGCTTCGGCGGCCGGCTGGGCATGCTGGGCGGTTCGCTGGAGGAGCGCATCGGCAAGCTGGAGGGCGTGCTGAACGACCGCCCCGACGCCACCTCGCTGCGGTCGCTGGTGGAGCGGGCCAACGAGCAGTCCGAGCGGCGCAACGCCGGGCAGCTCGACGAGGCCATGGCCACCTTCGCGGAGCTCATCCTCGGGCGCTCGGCGACGGCGCAGGCCCCGCCGCCCCCGCCGCGGCCGGCGGCCCGTCGCGGGCGCAAGGCCATCGCGGTGAAGTCCGCGAACGGCCACTCCGCCGCCGACACGGTGACCGACGACCCGGACGACGACGACCGCTGAGCCGCTCCGCGCGCCCCGGCCGGTCCGGTCGGGGCGCGCGGACCGACGGCGTCAGCCGCGGAACACGGCGGCGTTGTCCCGCGCCCACTGCGCGAACGTGGTGGCCGGCTTCCCGGTGACGTCCTCGATCGCGGTGCTGACCTGCACGGGGTTGTCGACCGCGCCGGCCAGGATCGTGTCGACGTACCACTCGGCCTCAGGCCCCATGACCTCGGTCATCTCGGCCACGGCCACGTCGCGGGTCACCGTCTCGAACACGACCGGCTCGCCGAGCGCCTCCCCGATCCGCTCGGCCAGCTCGACCCGGGTGAGCACCTCCGGACCGGTGATCGACAGGGCCCGTCCGACGTGGGCGTCGGTGAGCAGGCACGCCGCGGCGACCCGGGCGATGTCGTCCATGGCGGTGGGTGCGCTGCGACCCTCCGGGTAGGGCTCGCGCACGGTCCGGGCAGCGGCGATCCCGGGCGCCCAGGACAGCGAGTTCTCCATGAAGTCGCCCGGCCACAGGTGCGTCCACGCGATCCCGCTGTCCTCGACGGCGGTGGTGACGCTCCCCCACCAGCTCTCCGGCTCGCCGGACAGGTCGACGACGTAGGAGACGCCGGCCTCGCGGGCGAGCGTGAGCACGTCGACGACCGTGTCTGGCGTCGGTGCGAGGTAGAGGCGCTCGACGCCGGCCAGTGCCGCCGGCAGCGTCTCGGGGCGCCGCAGGTTTCCGCGGGCGACCTCGACGCCGTCCGGTAGCGCTGCCCGCGCGGGGTCGACCGTCAGCGCGCGCACAGGCGCCCCCGCGTCGAGCAGGTGGTCGACCACCATGCGCCCGATGTTGCCCGTCGCTCCCGTCACCAGGATGGTCATGGCCGTCTCCCCCGTCCGTCGACTGAACTGGGTACAGCGTACGCGAGACTGGGTACGGCGTACGAAGAATTTCCTCAGCGGATGGTGGCCAGGACCAGATCGGCCCGGGCCGGCGGCTCGTCGACGACGGCGACGCCACCGGCGAGGGCCGCGCGGGCCCAGCCCACCGCGTCGGGCGTGTCGGTGTGCAGCTCCAGCAGCGGCCGGCCGGCCTCGACCCGCTCGCCCGGGTCGGCCAGCAGCAGGACCCCGGCCGCCGCCTGCACCGGGTCCTCCTTGCGGGCCCGGCCGGCGCCCAGCCGCCACGCGGCCGTGCCGACGGCGAGCGCGTCGCAGGCGAACACGCCGTCGCGGTCGGCCGTCAGCGTCTCCACGTGCCCGGCCCTGGGCAGCGGCGCCGCCGGGTCGCCGCCCTGGGCCGCGATCATCCGCTCCCACACCGGGTAGGCCTCGCCGGAGGCCAGCACCGCGGCCGGGTCGACGTCGGTCAGGCCGGCCAGCGCCAGCATCTCGCGGGCCAGCGCGACCGTCAGCTCGACGACATCGGCCGGGCCGCCGCCGCGCAGCACCTCGACGGCCTCGGCGACCTCCAGGGCGTTGCCCGCGGCCCGCCCGAGCGGCACCGACATGTCGGTCAGCAGGGCGACGGTGGGCAGCCCGTGGTCGCCGCCGATGCGCACCATCGTCTCGGCCAGCTCGCCGGCCAGCTCCAGGGTCTTCATGAACGCCCCGGAGCCGACCTTGACGTCCAGCACCAGGCCACCGGTCGCCTCGGCGATCTTCTTGCTCATGATCGAGCTGGCGATCAGCGGGATCGACTCGACGGTGCCGGTGACGTCGCGCAGCGCGTAGAGCTTGCGGTCGGCCGGGGCCAGGGTGGGGGTGGTCGCGCAGATGACCGCGCCGACGTCGGCGAGCTGGGCGCTGATCTCCTCCAGCGACAGCGACGCCCGCCAGCCCGGGATCGACTCCAGCTTGTCCAGCGTGCCGCCGGTGTGCCCGAGCCCGCGCCCGGACAGCTGCGGCACGGCGGCCCCGCAGGCCGCGACCAGCGGGGCCAGCGGCAGGGTGATCTTGTCACCGACCCCGCCGGTGGAGTGCTTGTCGACCAGGGGACGCCCGACGTCGGGCAGCGACAGCACCTCGCCGGAGGCGATCATCGCCGCGGTCCACCGGCTGATCTCGTCCGGTTCCATGCCGTTGAGCAGGATCGCCATGGCCAGCGCGGCCATCTGCTCGTCGGCGACGCCGCCGCGGGTGTAGGCGTCGACGACCCAGTCGATCTGGGCGTCGGTCAGCCGGGAGCCGTCCCGCTTGGCGATGATGATCTCGACAGCACTGTGCTCGGCCACCGGGTCACCCTTCCAGCCCGAGCGGGCCCGGGGCGAGCCGACGCGCGTTCCGACCGGTCCCGTCGAGAACGAAGTTGTCGTGATCAACAGGGTCTGTTGATCACGGTAACTTCGTTTTCGACGGGCGGGTCAGGGCAACTGGTCGGGGCCGAAGGCGTCGGGGAGGACCTCGCTCATGGGCAGCACACCGCGGGGGGTGTCGATGAGGCAGTCGGGGCCGCCGAGCTCGTAGAGGACCTGGCGGCAGCGCCCGCACGGCATCAGCAGCTCGCCGGAGCCCGACCGGCACGCCACGGCGACGAACCGGCCGCCGCCGGTGAGCCGCAGCTGCCCGGCCATCGTGCACTCCGCGCACAACCCCAGCCCGTAGCTGGCGTTCTCGACGTTGCAGCCGACGACCACCCGGCCGTCGTCGCAGAGCGCCGCGGCCCCGACGTGCAGGTGCGAGTACGGCGCGTACGCCGACCCCGCCGCCTCGACGGCCCGCGCGCGGAGGGCGTCCCAGTCGGTGTCCGCGCTAGTCACCTTCGCCCCTCCGGTACTCGACGCCGTCGGCGGCCGGTGGGCGCAGCCGCTGCGAGGCGACCGCCAGCACCAGGAGCGTGACCAGCTGCGGGGCGTAGGCCGCGAACTCGCGCGGGACGGTGTCGATCGCCATGTACACCGCGTAGACGACCGCGCCGGCCAGCGCGGCGAAGGCGGCGCCGCGCCAGTTGCGCCGGGCCGCCCACCACAGGGCGATCCCGACGGCCAGCACCGTGCCGCCGTAGAGCAGCGCGTGCACGGCCTCGCCGCCGGCCCGCAGCTGGACGCCGTCGACGTAGCCGAACAGCGCCGAGCCGGCCAGCAGTCCGCCGGGCCGCCAGTTGCCGAAGATCATCGCGGCCAGGCCGATGTAGCCGCGGCCGCCGGTCTGGCCCTCCAGGTAGCCCAGCTGGCCCGGGTTGAGGGTGAGCGCGGCCCCGCCCAGCCCGGCCAGCGCCCCGGAGGCGATGACCGCGACGTACTTGTGCAGGTAGACGTTCACCCCGAGGGACTCGGCGGCCACCGGGTTCTCCCCGCAGGAGCGCAGCCGCAGCCCGAACCGGGTGCGCCAGAGCACCAGGTAGCTGATCGGCACGAGCGCGAAGCCGATCACGATGAGCGGGGTCAACCCGCTGATGAGCCCGCCCAGCAGGCCGGCGACGTCGGAGAGCAGCACCCGCTGCTCCCGCTCGACCGCGAGCAGGCCGTCGGCGACGGGCTGCACCGAGAACGTCTCGAAGCCCTCGACCCGCGGCGACTGGCGCGGGTTCTGCGACACCGGCAGGAACAGCAGCGTCGACAGGTACTTGGTGACGCCCATGCCGAGCAGGGTGATCGCGACGCCGGAGACGATGTGGTTGACGTTGAAGGTGACCGTCGCGACGGCGTGCAGGGCGCCGCCCAGCGCCCCGAACACGAGCCCGCCGACGACGGCCGCCCACGGGCCCCACTGGTAGCCGGCCCAGGCCGCGCCCCAGGTCCCGAGGATCATCATGCCCTCGAGCCCGATGTTGATGACGCCGGCGCGCTCGGCCCAGAGCCCGCCGAGGCCGGCGAACAGGATGGGCAGGAGCAGCAGCACCGCGGCCTGCGTGGTGCCGCGGGAGGTGAGCTGGATCTGACCGGTCAGGGTGGCGGTCAGCGACAGCAGGCCGACCCCGATCGCGACGACGATGACGGCGCGCAGCCAGGCCGGGACGCGGCGGCGGCCCTTCGACGGCGGGGTGGTGGTCGCTGGCCGGTCGGCGACGGCGGTCATGCGGTGCCTCCCGGCGCCTTCGGCGCGGCCCCTGCGGGGAACGCTGACGCGCTCATGCGCGAACCTCCTCGGCGGGCGTCGCGGACGCGGCCCGCAGCTGCGCGGCGACGCGGCGCTGCTCGGCGGCCAGCTCGTAGCGGCGCACGATCTCGTAGGCGATCACCACGGACAGCACCACCGAGCCCTGCATGATCAGCACGATCTCCCTCGGCACCCCGACGTTGTCCAGGGCCAGCGCGGACTTGTCCAGGAACGCCCACAGCAGCGCGCCGAGCGCGATGCCGAAGGGGTGGTTGCGGCCCAGCAGTGCCACCGCGATGCCGGTGAAGCCGTAGCCCTGCGGGGAGGTCAGCGTGTAGGCGAAGTCGCGGCCGAGCAGCTCGGGCAGGCCGACCAGGCCGGCGACGGCCCCGGACATCAGCAGCGCGATGATCGTCATCCGGCGGGCGTTCACGCCGCCCGCGGTGGCCGCCGTCTCCGACTCCCCGGACGCCCTGAGCTCGAAGCCGAAGCGGGTGCGGTTGAGCAGGAACGCGTAGCCCAGGCCGAGCAGCGCGGCCAGGGCCACCATCCCGAACAGCGTCCCGCTCGACCCGAAGGAGACGCCGGGGAACTGGCCGCTGGGCTCGATCGGGTCGGTGGAGATGTTGTTGCCGCGCAGCAGGCCGAACGAGTCGGGCCGGATCAGGAACGCGATCAGCCCGGTGGCCAGGAAGTTCAGCATGATCGTCGAGATGACCTCGCTGACCCCGCGGAAGGCCTTGAGCAGCGCGGCGATGCCGGCCCACGCCGCCCCGACGACCATCGCGACCAGCAGGATGACGATCGTGTGCAGCACCGGCGGCAGCACCAGCGCGCCGCCGACGATGGCCGCGACGCACGCGGCCAGCCGGTACTGGCCCTCGATGCCGATGTTGAACAGCTTCATCTGGAAGCCGATCGCCACGGCCAGCCCGGCGATGTAGTAGATGGCGCCGCTGTTGAGGATGTCGATCGCGGTCGTGCCCTCGCCGACCTGGGTGATCATCACCCGCAGCGCGGTGAGCGGCGAGTCGCCGCTGATCAGCAGCGCGACCGCGCACAGCAGCGCGGCGAACACGATCGCCAGCGCCGGGGGCAGCAGCACCGTGCGGACCCGCGTCATGGCGTGCTCCCTCCCGTCGGGGCCGACGTGCCGTTCCCGCCGTCCGCGGCGCGGTGGCGCCCGCCGCCCGCGTCGTCGTCCGGTTCGGGGTCCGGCTCGGGATCCGGGGGCGGTCCGGGCGCGGCGCCGGGGTGCTCGGTCGCGCCGGTCATCGCCGAGCCCAGCTCCTCGGGGGTGACGGTGGCCGGGTCGGCGTCGGCGACCAGCCGCCCGCGCAGCATGACCCTGATCGTGTCCGACAGGCCGATCAGCTCGTCGAGGTCGGCGCTGATCAGCAGCACGGCCAGGCCGGCGGCCCGCGCGCGGCGCAGCTCGGCCCAGATGCCGGCCTGGGCACCGACGTCGACGCCGCGGGTCGGGTGCGAGGCGATCAGCAGCACCGGGTCGCCGGACAGCTCCCGGCCGACCACCAGCTTCTGCTGGTTGCCGCCCGACAGCGCGGCCGCCGGCACGTCGACGCCGGGGGTGCGCACGTCGAACTCGCGGACGATCCGCTCGGTGTCGCGGCGGGCGGCGGCCGGGTCGAGCAGGCCCAGCGGGCCGCCGCGCGACACCGGCGGGCGGCTCTGGTGGCCCAGCATCCGGTTGGCCCACAGCGGCTGGGTGGCCAGCAGGCCGTGCCGGGTGCGGTCCTCGGGGATGTAGCCGATGCCGGCCTCGCGGCGCTCCAGCGTGCTGGCCCGGCTGATGTCCCGGCCGGCCAGCGAGATGGTGCCGGCCGACGCCCGGCGCATCCCCATGATCGTCTCGACCAGCTCGGTCTGCCCGTTGCCCTCGACGCCGGCGATGCCGAGCACCTCGCCGGCGCGCACCACGAGGTCGACGCCGGCCAGCAGCGGCCGCCCGCCGGCCTCGCCGGGCAGCTCCAGCCCGGAGACGACGAGCACCTCCCGGTCGGTGACGGTGGAGTCGCCGGTCTGCGGGGTCGGCAGCTCGCTGCCGACCATCATCTCGGCCAGCTGGCGGGTGGTGACGGTGTGCGGGTCGGCGGTGCCGACCGAGGTGCCGCGGCGGATCACCGTGATCGAGTCGGCGATGGCCCGGACCTCGTCGAGCTTGTGGGAGATGAACAGGAAGGTGAAGCCCTCCGCGCGCATGCTGCGCACCGTCTCGAACAGCTCCTCGACCTCCTGCGGCACGAGGACGGCCGTCGGCTCGTCGAGGATGACGGTGCGGGCGCCGCGGTAGAGCACCTTGAGGATCTCCACGCGCTGCCGGTCGGCGACCCCGAGCCGCTCGACGAGCACGTCGTGGCCGACGTCGAGGCCGACCGTGCGCGACAGCTCGGCGACCCGCTTGCGGGCCTTCGCCCCGATCCCGTGCAGGGCCTCCGCGCCCAGCACCACGTTCTCCAGCACGGTGAGGTTGTCGGCCAGCATGAAGTGCTGGTGCACCATGCCGATGCCGGCCTTGATCGCGTCCGACGGCGAGCGGAAGCGCACTTCCCGGCCGCCGACGGTGATCGTGCCCTCGTCCGGGTGCTGCATCCCGTAGAGGATCTTCATCAGGGTGGACTTGCCGGCGCCGTTCTCCCCGCACAGGGCGTGCACCTCGCCGCGGCGCACGCGCAGGTGGATGTCGCTGTTGGCGACCACCCCGGGGAACCGCTTGGTGATCCCGGCGAGCTCCACGGCGTATTCGGCGTCGGTCCCGGTGTCGGTTCCGGCCATCGAGCCACCCTTTCACACGGATACGGGTCGGGGGGGCGGGGGGGGGGGGGCCCCCCCCCCCCCGATCACGGGCTGCTTCGGTCGTGACTAGGGAGTCGTCTCGACCGTGATGCTGCCGGAGATGATCGCCGCCTTGTAGGCGTCCAGGTCGGCCGCGATGTCGTCGACCTTGCCGCCGGAAGTGGCGTAGCCGACGCCGTCCACCTTGAGGTCGAAGACCTCGGGCAGCGTGGACGTGTCGCCCGCCGCGAACGCGTTGATGTAGTCGAACACCGCGACGTCGACGCGCTTGAGCATCGAGGTCATGATGATGTCCTTGGTGTCGGCGTAGGCCGGCACGTTGTACTGGTCGGAGTCGACCCCGATGGCCAGCTTGTCCGCGGCCTTGACGGCCTGGAACACGCCCTGCCCGGACGCGCCCGCGGCGTGGTAGATGACGTCCGCGCCGCCGTCGAGCTCACCGCCGGCCACGACCTGGCCCTTGGCCGGGTCGTTGAAGCCGGTGAAGTCGCCGGCCGGGCTGAGGTACTTGACGTCGACCTCGATGTCCGGCGCGACGGCCTTGGCGCCCTGCACGTAGCCGGCCTCGAACTTCTGGATCAGCGGCTGCTCGACGCCACCCACGAAGCCGATCTTGCAGGTGGTGGTCTTGAGCGCGGCGGCCGCGCCGACCAGGAACGAGCCCTGCTCCTCGGCGAAGATCAGCGGCGTCACGTTCGGCAGCTCGACGGAGCTGTCGTCGACGATCGCGAACTGCACCTGCGGGGCCTCGGCGGCCACCACGCCCAGCGCGGTGGCGTACTTGAAGCCGACCGCGATGATCGGGTTGTAGCCCTCGGAGACCAGCTGGCGCAGCCGGGTCGCGGCGGCGTCCTCGCTCTCGTTGGCCGCGGCCGCGAGCTCCTTGACGTTGCCCTGGGCCACGCCCAGGTCGGAGATCGCCTTCTCCAGGCCGGCCGCGGCGGCGTCGTTGAACGAGCCGTCGCCGCGCCCGCCGATGTCGTAGGCCAGCCCGACCTTCAGGCCGCTGCCGTCGGCGTTGGGCTGCGCCGGGGCCGGGGTGGCCGCGGCGGCACCGCCGGTGGGCGCGGGGTTGCGCGCGCACTGCTCGCCGCTGGTGCCACCCCCGCCGGCGGGCTCGGTGGTCCCGGTGTCACGGGCGCAGCCCGCGAGCACCAGCGCGCTGGTCAGCACGGCGGCCGCCAGCACGAATCCTCGTCTGATCCGCATGGATTACAAGCTCCTGTTCCGACCGGCCCCGATGACCACCGGCACGACGACGGGCAACCTAACCGACGTCCGGGTCGGTTCACATGAACGACGTGGCGGCGTGACCGAATCGTCGGCTCCGGTCAGTGACCGCGATGTCACGCCTGGTCGCCACTCCGCTGCGCTGCGCGACCACTGGCGGGTACGTTCCGTGGTCATCGGCGCCGGACCGCCCGGCCGGACGGGTCCGGCCCGGCCGTACAGTCGCGGCGTGCGACGGGCCGCGGTACTGGCGATCGTGGCGGCCCTGGGCGCGGTGACCGGTGCCGCCCACCCCGTCGACCGGGTCGTCCCGACCGCCGTCGCCGCCGTCACCGCCGGCACCGCCCCGGCGACCCCGTGCCCCGATCAGGTGGTCCCGCCACCCCCGCCGGCCGACGAGGAGTCGGCCGTGCCCGCGCCACCGCCGCTGCCGGTCCCCGAGGAGCCGGTCGGCGGGCCGATGCTGGGCTGCGGCGAGATCGCCGCGACGACCGCGCCGCTGCCCGTGATGGGCGCCGCGTCGTACGTGCTGGCGGACCTGGACACCGGCGAGATCCTGGCCACCCGGGCCCCGCACGCCCGCCACCGCCCCGCATCGGCCCTGAAGGTGCTCACCGCGCTCGTCGCGCTGCGCGACCTCGACCCCGACCTGCTCGTCGAGGGCACCGCCGAGGACCTGCGCGTCGTCGGCAGCAAGGCCGGCATCGGCCCCGGCGGCCGCTACACGGTCACCCAACTGCTGCAGGGGCTGCTGCTCAACTCCGGAAACGACACCGCGCAGGCGCTGGCCAGGGCGCGCGGCGGCGACGCGGTCATGCTGGCCCGGATGACGCAGGTGGCCCGCGAGTCCGGCGCGCTGGACACCCGCCCGGCGACCCCGTCCGGCCTGGACGGCCCCGGCATGTCGTCCTCGGCGTACGACCTGGCGCTGCTGTACCGGCTGGCGATGCGCGACCCGCTCTTCGCCGGCACGATCTCCACGCGCTCGGTGCCCTTCCCCGGCTACGACCCCGAGCACCCGACGTTCGAGCTGTTCAACTCCAGCCGCCTGCTCACCGGTTACCCGGGCTCGCTGGGCAGCAAGACGGGCTTCACCGACGCCGCGCGGCACACCGTCGTCAGCGCCGCGCAGCGCGACGGCAGGCGGCTGGTGGTGGCGGTGATGCGCGGCGAGAACCAGCCCGCGCCGCTCTGGCGCCAGGCCGCGGCCCTGCTGGACTGGGGGTTCGCCCAGCCGTCCGGGGTCCGGCCGGTCGGCGTGCTGGTCGAGCGGGCCCCGCAGCCCCCCGCCCCGACGACCGCGCCGGCCGCCGACCGGGCCGCCGACCGGGCCGCCGACCGGGCC
>NZ_JAHDTH010000192.1 GCF_018531445.1 Pseudonocardia lacus | reverse complement strand
GAGCGGTTTCGCCCGGCCCGGTGACGGCCGCGCCCGCCCCCGCGCCCCCGCCGGCCGAACCGGCCCCCCGCCGGCGCCGGCGGCCCCGGCCCGACGACGGTGGCCGCGGGATCGTCTCGCCGGCGGAGTGGCGCTCCCCGGTCGCCGGCGCGCTGCTGCGCCTGGCCCACGCCCTGCTGCTGGTCGGGCTGCTGGTCGTCGGCGTCGGCCCGCTGCTGTGGCTGGTCAAGGCGTCGTTGAGCACCACGCAGGACACCCTGCGCGACCCGATGGCGCTGTTCCCCAGCGGCGTGGACTGGGCCAACCTCGCCACCGCGTGGTCGGAGGTGCACGTCGACCTGTACTTCTTCAACAGCATGGCGCTGGCCGCCGGCTCCTGGCTGGTGCAGCTGGTGGTAGCCACGACCGGCGGCTACGCGCTGTCGGTCCTGCGCCCGCGCTACGGGCCGGTGCTCTACTGGCTGGTGCTGTCGACGCTGTTCGTGCCGGCGGTGGTGCTGCTGGTGCCGCTGTACCTGACCGTGATCGACCCGCCGCTGATCGGCGTCTCGATGATCGACTCGTTCTGGGCGGTGTGGCTGCCGGCCGGGGCGAACGCGTTCAACGTGCTGCTGGCCAAGCGGTTCTTCGACAACCTGCCGCGGGAGGTGTTCGAGGCGGCCCGGATCGACGGCGCCGGCCCGTTCCGGGTGTTCTGGTCGGTGCTGCTGCCGATGTCGCGGCCCATCCTCGGGGTGATCTCGGTGTTCGCGTTCGTGGCGGCCTGGAAGGACTTCCTGTGGCCGCTGCTGGTGCTGCGCGACCCCGACATCCAGCCCCTGTCGGTGCGGCTGCCGACGCTGGCCCGCTCCATCGAGCTGGACGTCCTGCTGGCCGCGCTCACCATCTCCGCGCTGATCCCGGTGGTGCTGTTCCTGGTGTTCCAGCGGACGTTCCTGCGCAGCGCCGGACTCAGCGGCGCGTTGAAGGGCTGATCACGACCGGCCGCAGACGCCCTTCGCGGACAGCACGCGCTGGACGGCCGTGTCGTTGGCCTCCGCGTCCAGGCGGCCCGCGGCGAGGGCGGCCTCCAGGTCGTCGAGCAGCGCCGTGACGTCGCCGCCGGTCGACCACAGCGCCATGTCGGCGCCGGCGCCCAACGCGCGCTCGACCGCCTCGGGCAGGTCGAACCGGCCGGTGACGGCCTTCATCGCGCCGAGGTCGTCGGTGAGCACCAGGCCGTCGAAGCCGTAGTCCTCGCGCAGCAGCCGGTACGCGGCCGGGGAGAGCGAGGTGGGCAGGTCGTCGGTCAGTCCGGGGACGTCGAGGTGGCCGACCATGACCCCGGTGCGGTCGCGGCCCTCGCGCGACGACAGCGGCCCGTCGGGGCCGATGAGGTTCGCGTAGGGCAGCAGGTCGAGCTCGCGCAGCTCGTCGAGCGGCGGGGTGCTGACCCGGCCGCGGTGCGAGTCGCCGTTCGCGTGGCCGTGCCCGGGGAAGTGCTTGAGCACCGTGAACACCCCGCGCTCGCGCTGACCCTCGGCGTAGGCCCGGGCGAAGGTCGTGACGGTCTCGGCGTCGCCGCCGAAGGACCGGTCGCCGATCACCGAACCGGCCGGCTGCTGGCCGACGTCGACGGTCGGCGCCATGTTCATCGTGATGCCCCGGGCCAGCAGCTTCCCGGCCCGCTCCGCCGCCGTGCGGCGCACCTCCTCCGGCGACATCCGGGCGACCATCGCCCTGGCGCTGGGCAGCGGGCCGTCGAGCTCGTCGATGCGCTGCACGCGCCCGCCCTCGTCGTCGACGGCGACCGCGATCGGGATGCGCGAGACCGCCTGCACGCCGCGCAGCTCCTGGTCGACCAGCAGGTCGGTGGCGTTGCCGCCGATGAAGATCCCCCCGACCTGGCTGGTGTGCACCGTGCGGCCGGTCCCGGCGGGGTCGGCGGCGTCGACGCCGACCATCAGCCGCTGGGCCACCCGCTCCCGGGGGCTCATCGAGGCCACCACCTCGGCGCACCGGGGCAGCCGGTCGGGCCCCAGGTTCTCGCCGGTCAACGGGGGCACCTCGGCGGGGACGGCGGCCGCGGCGCTCGGCGCCGGCACGGAGAGCAGCGCCAGCACGGCGACCGCCCCGGCGAGGGCGAGCCCGCGGCGGCGCGGGGAGCGGGTGGGAGCGGACATCGCCGCCCATCATCCCCGCCCGCTCGCCGGCTGCGGTCGGGGGCCGCCTCGTACGCCCCTGACCGGCCCCGGTTGGACGAAAGTCGCGCTCGTGCTGCGGGGTTGGACGAGAGCCGCGTTCGTGCGACGGGTCTGGGCAGGAGCGCGCTCGTCCAACGAAACGATCTCCTCCGGCGCCGCCGCGCTCGGCGGCGGGATCGGACGAGATCCGCTTTCGTGCGGCGGGATTGGACGAAAGCCGCGCTCGTGCGGCCGCCGCGGCGAGGGAGGGTGTCCTCGCAGAGCTGACGTGCCCTCGCAGTGCTGGCTGGGGACGTCGCAGTGCTGGCTGGGGACGTCGCAGTGCTGGCTGGGTTGTCGCAGTGCTGGCTGGGTTGTCGCAGCGCTGGCTGGGTTGTCGCAGCGCGCCGGCGGGCTGCGACCACACACCCGGCGCTGCGAGCGCACCACTGGTGCTGCGAGCCCGGCCGGCGAGGCGGCGCGCCGCGCCGCGAGCCGAGGCCGAGCGCCTGAACAGGGGAACAGCGCCTCCGGCGGCGCCTACGCGGCGAGCGACCGCAGATCAAGCAGGGCCCCGTAGGGGTACGGGCGCCCCGGGTTCGCGCCTTCGGCGCTCACCCCCAAGCCCCCCGCGCCCGCCGCGAGACGAGCGCGGCGCTCGTCCAGCCTGGTTGGACGAGAGCCGCTCTCGTCCAACCAGCGCCCAGCCGCCCCCGTCGAGAACGAAGTTGTCGGGACCAACCGGGTGGGGGGAGCACGGCCACGTCGGTCGCGGCGGG
>NZ_JAHDTH010000191.1 GCF_018531445.1 Pseudonocardia lacus | reverse complement strand
CCCCCCCCCCCCGGTCCACACCCCTGTCTGCGGCCCCCCCGGGGCTTGTGAATCACGACAACTTCGTTCTCGACGGCGTTAGGCGAGGGGCGGGACGCGCTCGGCCTCCGGCGGCGGCCCAGGCGGGGTGCCGTCCCCGAAGGGACGGCCGCCGAGCTCCTCGCGACCGTGCGGGGTGAGCCAACCGGAGTTGTCGGGTCCGAGCGGGACCACCCCGGACGGGTTCAGCGTGTCGTGCACGCCGTAGTAGTGCTGCTTGATCTGGGCGAAGTCGATGGTGTCGCCGAACCCCGGGGTCTGGAAGAGGTCGCGGGCGTAGGCCCACAGCACCGGCATCTCGGTGAGCTTCTGCCGGTTGCACTTGAAGTGGCCGTGGTAGACGGCGTCGAAGCGGACCAGCGTCACCCACAGCCGCACGTCGGCCTCGGTGATCGTGTCGCCGACCAGGAAGCGGCGGGTGGTCAGCCGGTCGGACAGCGCGTCGAGGCGGGAGAACAGCGCCCGGTACGCCTGCTCGTAGGCGTCCTGGGTGGTGGCGAACCCGCACCGGTAGACGCCGTTGTTGACGTCCTCGTAGACCGCAGCCATGACCTCGTCGATCTCGTCCCGGTGCCGTTCGGGATAGAGGTCGGGCGCGCCGTCGCGGTGCAGCGCGGTCCACTGGGTGGAGAAGTCCAGGGTGAGCTGCTGGAAGCCGTTGCTGGCGACCTTGCCGCTGGCGATCTCCACCATCGCCGGCACCGTGACCCCGGCGTCGAAGTCGGGGTCGGCCTTGCGGTAGGCCTCACCGAGCCACTCGATGCCCAGCACCGGGTCGCGGTTGTCGGGGTCGTTGTGGAAGCGCCAGCTGCGTTCGTCGTGCAGGGGCCCGGCGATGCCCATCGAGATCGCCTGCTCCAGCCCGAGCAGCCGGCGCACGATGACCGACCGGTTCGCCCACGGGCACGCCCTCGCCACGACCAACCGGTAGCGCCCGGCCTCGACGGGCCACGCCGACGACCCGTCGGCGGTGATCCGCTCGTCCAGCCCGACCGGTTCGCGCTCGAACGACCCGGCGTCGGAGTCCGTCGCAGTCATGGGTCCGAACGTAGCCGCGCGGGGCCCTCGGCGCGGCCCGGGAACCTGGTCGGGGTAGTAGGCGGCGACGACGTCCGATAGGCCGGACGCCTACCGGCCGGCGCACACGAGGCGAGCCTGCGCGTCCAGCTCGAACCTCGACACGTTGTCACCACACAGCCCCGTGAGCACGGCCTTGTGTGCCAGACGTCCGTAAGCGGTCACCGGATCCAGGTCTTGGACCCGCACAAGCAGGCTCGAGTAGGCGGCACCGACCAATTCACGCCCACACGAACGTCCGAAGTTTCTCCCCCAGATCCCGGACAGGTATCTGGCGCATGATCTCCTCCGCGTCGAGCAAGGCGGACGCGTCGGAATCGATGCGCCGGACGAGGGTGTCGATGGTGGTCACCATCTCGTCCTCGGCGGCTCGGCACCCGCGCTCACGGGCGACCTGGGCAGCCGCCTCGGGGTCGGCACGGGCGGCGCCGACGACGGCTGACGCACAGCCGGTCGTGGCAAGCGCGAGCAGGGTGCCCACCACCACGAACGTTCGTCGGAACACGGTCGTCGACTCGCAGACGGCCCGTCGCCCGTTACCCTTCGTGCACATGCGGACCTACTCGGCCCCCGGCGCTACTCCATCCGGAGTGGAAACGCTGGTCAGCTGCGCGTCGCGGCTGTCTGGTCCTTGGTGACGTCGTCCTCGGGCTGGTCGTCGGCGAAGACCCACTGCCGCAGCACCAGGAACCGCACGGTGCCGCCGAGCAGGCTCGCCGCCGCTACCGTCGCCGACTCCAGCGCCGGGCTCGGCGACTCCACGAACAGCCCGAGCAGCAGCAGCACGGCCGAGCTGTAGAACGCGTAGAACAGCACCGTGCCGCCGTTCTGCACGGTGTTGCGCCAGCGGTGCACCTCCGCGCCGCCGAAGGTGAACCGGCGGTTGAGCTCGGTGCTCAGCGCGGTGCTCAGCACCAGCGCGATCAGGTTGGCCGGGACGGCGTCGAGCCAGCTGCGCAGGATCAGGAAGACGACGGCGTTGGCGCCGGTGCCGGCGGCGCCGAGCAGCGCGTAGCGCACGATCTGCACGAGCAGTGGGTGCTCCAGGCGGAACCGCGCCCGCCGCACGGCCGGGGCGCCCGTCGCCGCCGTCGTGCCGCCCACCTCGACCGCCCTTCCTCGACCCGCCCCGTGACGGACCATTTCTCCCACGACCGGCCATGGTCGCGCTGTTCCCCAGCTGTGGGAACGCTGTGAACCGGAGAGTACTTCCGGTTCGGCGCGACGTGTGACGGGCATGACTCGGCACTACCCGCCCCGGCGGCGGCCCACACCGGCGGGTGACGGGAAACACCTGCTCAGGGGGCGTGTCGATCGGAGAGCCGGGGGCTCAGACGGCGAGGAAGACCGTCTCCCCCTCGCCGCGCAGCCGGACGTCCCAACGCAGCTCGGCGGGCCCGACCCGCTCGGCGACCAGCGTCGCGGCGCGCTCGGGCGGCAGGCCCGACAGCAGCGGGTCGGTCGCGTTCGCCTCGACCTCGTCGGGGAAGTAGATCCGGCTGACCACCCGGTCGAGCAGGCCGCGGGCGAACACGCTGACGTCGATGTGCGGGGCCTGGCCGTCGCCGAGCGCGCCCGGCTTGACGGTGACGATCCGGTACCGGCCCTCGGCGTCGGTGGACGCGCGGCCGAAGCCGTGGAACCCCGAGCCGCTGGCGCCGCGCGGGTCGTCGGCGTGGTCGAAGCGGCCCTCGGCGTCGGCCTGCCAGGTCTCGACCATGCCGTCGGGGACCACCGCACCGGTGCCGTCGCGGACCACACCGGTGATCGTGATCGCGCCCGGGGCGTCCTCGGGGACCACCAGGTGGCCGGTCGGCCAGGTCAGCCCGAGCGACAGGTACGGGCCGACGGTCTGGGACGGCGTCAGCGCCAACTCACTCTGTGCCGACTCACTCATGGGGCTCCTCGAACGGGGTCTGCTCGCGCCCGCGCAGCACGATGTCGAACCGGTAGGCCAGGGCCCAGTCCGAGACGCTGTTCTCCATGTCGAACGACGAGATCATCCGCTGGCGGGCCTTCTCGTCCGGCACCGAGTTGAAGATCGGGTCGTAGGGGAACAGCGGGTCGCCCGGGAAGTACATCTGGGTGACCAGGCGCTGGGTGAACGACCGGCCGAACACCGAGAAGTGGATGTGCGAGGGGCGCCAGGCGTTGTGGTGGTTGCCCCACGGGTACGGGCCGGGCTTGATCGTGGTGAACGAGTAGTTGCCCGCCGAGTCGGTGACGACCCGGCCGCCGCCGCTGAAGTTGGGGTCCAGCGGGGCGTCGTAGGTGTCGACGGAGTGCGCGTAGCGGCCGCAGGCGTTGGCCTGCCACACCTCGACGAGCGTGTCCGGGATGCCGCGGCCGTCGGAGTCGAGCACCCGGCCGGAGACGATGATCCGCTCCCCGATCGGCGGGGCGGCGTGCTGGCGGGTGAGGTCGTGGTCGTTGGGGCCGATCTCGCCGGTCAGCAGCGGACCGGTGATCTCGGTGAGCCGGTGGCGCAGCACGACCGGGGCCTGCGACGGGGCGCGCAGCCCGGTCGACTTGTAGGGCGGCGAGTCCAGCGGCGGGTGGGTGCCCGGCGGCGGGCGCAGGTAGCCCGCGATCTCCGCGGAGGACGGCTGGTGGATGGTCGCTGGCTTGCTGGGTGTCACAGGGCAGCTCCGTACGGCAGTCCGACGTAGTTCTCGGCCAGTGAGGTGGCGGCGGCGCGGGAGGACACCGTGTACCGCAGCTGCGCGAGCTGCAACTTGCGGCTGAACGGGTCGCCGTCGAACCCGGCGACCCCGCTCGATACCGGGTCGAAGTTGTGCAGCATCGAGGTCATGAACCAGGAGAAGTGCTCGGCCCGCCAGACGCGGCGCAGGCACCGGTCCGAGTAGGTGTCGATGCCGGTCCCGTCGCCGGAGCGCAGCCAGTCGGCCAGCGCATCGGAGAGCACCCGGACGTCGGCGATGGCCAGGTTCATGCCCTTGGCACCGGTGGGCGGGACGATGTGCGCGGCGTCGCCGGCCAGGAACAGCCGGCCGTGGCGCATCGGCTCGGCCACGAAGCTGCGCATCCCGGTCACCCCCTTCTCGATCAGGGGGCCCTCGTTGACCGTGAAGCCGTCGGCGGCCAGGCGCAGCTGCAGCTCGTCCCAGATCCGCGCGTCCGACCAGTCGGCGGCGTCGGTGTCGGGCGGGACCTGCAGGTAGAGGCGGGTGATCTCGGGGCTGCGCATGGAGTAGAGCGCGAAGCCGTTCTCGTGGTTGGCGTAGACGAGCTCGTTCTGCGTGGGCGCGGCCTTGGCCAGGATGCCGAGCCAGGCGAAGGGGTACTCGCGGTCGTAGACCTGCGGCCGGTAGACGCCGCGGCTGACGCCGTGGAAGCCGTCGCACCCGGCGATCGCGTCGCAGCGCAGCTCCTGGCGGCGGCCCTCGGCGTCGGTGAACCCGATGACGGGCGCGTCCGAGGTGGCACCCTCGATCGTCACGTCGCCGACCTCGAAGCGGATGTCGGCGCCGTCGGCGAGCCGGGCCGCGATGATGTCCTTCACGACCTCCTGCTGGCCGTAGACGGTGATCCCGCGGCCGACGAGGTCGGCGAAGTCGATGCGGTGGTCGCCGCCGTCGAAGCGCAGCGAGATGCCCTCGTGCGGCATGCCCTCGCGGTCGAGGCGGTCGGCCAGGCCGACCTCGCGCAGCAGTTCGACGGTGGGGTGCTCGAGGACGCCCGCGCGCACCCGCTGCTCGACGTAGCCGCGGCTGCGCGACTCCAGCACGACGGACTCGATCCCCCGGCGGGCCAGGAGGTGCGACAACAGCAGCCCTGCCGGTCCGGCCCCCACGATCCCCACCTGGGTGCGCATGCCCGGAGGGTGGCCCACCGGGGCGCCCGGGCTCGACTCCGCTTCCGCTCAACGGAAGAATGGTCGGGTGGGTGAGTCGGTGACCGAGCGCGTGCTCTCCGTGCTGGCCGCGTTCAGCGCCGAGCGCCCGGAGCTGACCCTGACCGAGATCAGCAGGCGGGCCGGGCTGCCGCTGACCACCACCCACCGCATCGTCGGCGAGCTGGCCGCGTGGGGCGCGCTGGAGCGCCAGGCCGGCTGCTACCGGATCGGGCTGCGGCTGTGGGAGGTCGGCTCGCTGGCCCCGCGCGGGCTGGGCCTGCGCGAGACGGCGATGCCGTTCCTGGAGGACCTCTACGAGGTCACCCGGCAGAACGTGCAGCTCGCGGTGCTCGACGGCACCGACGCGGTGTACGTGGAGCGGATCTCCGGTCGCGGCGCGGTGAACGTGATCACCCGGGTCGGCGGCCGGCTGCCACTGCACGCCACCGGCGTCGGGCTGGTGCTGCTCGCGCACGCCGGCGCCGACCTGCAGGAGCAGGTGCTGGCCGGGCCGCTGCGCCGCTACACGGCGAAGACGATCTGCGTGCCCGCGCAGCTGCGTCGGGTGCTGGCCGACGTGCGCCGCGAGGGCGTGGCGATCACCGACGGCATGATCGAGCTGATCGCGCTGTCGATCGCCGCACCCGTGCGCGACGCCCGCGGTGACGTGACCGCGGCGCTGTCGGTCGTGGTCCCCTCCGAGGGCACCGACGCGCGCGCGTACGTGCCCGCAGTGCGCGCGGCGGCCCGGGCCATCTCGCGCGCGCTCGGCGCCCCCGACCGCCCGCGCTCCGCCGTCGGCGGCGGCATCATCATCCAGCCGCCCCCGGTTCAGGAAAGCCACGATGCTGCCCTCTGAGGGCAGCATCGTGGCTTTCCTGAACCTCGGGGAGGGGCGGGCGGAGGGGGAGACGAGGCGCGCGGGGCCTTGCGCTCCGGTCGGCACCGGCACAACGATCACCGCGTGGACGTCGTGGAGTTCCGGCCGCGCCCGGAGCAGTACGCCTGGACCTTCGGCGGCGCGGCGCCGACGCACCGGATCAAGCCGGGCACGGCGCTGCGGCTGTGGACCGAGGACGCCTTCTCCGGGCGCCTGCAGCGGACCTCCGACCTGCCCTCGCAGGTGCTCGACATGACCGAGGTCAACCCGCAGACCGGCCCTTTCCACGTCGAGGGCGCGCAGCCCGGCGACACGTTGGCGATCCACATCGCCGACCTCACCCCGGCCCGCGACTGGGCGGCCTCCACCACGATCCCGTTCTTCGGCGCGCTCACCGGCACCGACCGCACCGCGCTGCTGCAGCAGCCGCTGCCCGAGCAGACCTGGATCTACCAGCTCGACCGGGCCGCGGGCACGGTGCTGTTCGAGGCCCAGCGCTCCTCGCTGCGCCTGCAGCTGCCGCTGGCGCCGATGCTGGGCACGATCGGGGTGGCCCCGGCCGGGCGCGAGGTGCGCACGAGCCTGGTGCCCGACAAGTTCGGCGGCAACATGGACACCCCGGAGATGCGCACGGGCACCACCTGCTACCTGGGGGTCAACGTCGAGGGCGCGCTGTTCTCGGTCGGTGACGGGCACTACCGCCAGGGCGAGGGCGAGAGCTGCGGCACCGCCGTCGAGGGCGCCATGGACGTCACCCTGGTCGTCGACCTGATCAAAGGTGGAGCCCCGGAGTGGCCGCGGCTGGAGCACGACGAGGACTACTGCGTCGTCGGCTCGTCGCGCCCGCTGGAGGACGCGTGGCGGGCGAGCCAGGTAGGCATGATCGGCTGGCTCGGCGAGCTCTACGGGCTCGACCCGCTCGACGCCTACCAGCTGCTCACCCAGATCAGCCGGTCGCCGCTGGCCAACGTCGTGGACACCAACTACAGCGCGGTGACCAAGGTGGAGAAGGCGCTGCTGCCCGGCGGCGACGCGTACGACGGCATGCACCGCAGGCTGCGCGAGCTCGCCCGGACGATCTGAGAGGGACCGAGATGGATCTTCAGTTGGACGGGCGCGTCGCGCTGGTCACGGGCGGCACCAAGGGCATCGGCCGGGCCGTGGTCGAGGGGCTGGCCGCGGAGGGCGCGAAGGTCGCCTTCTGCGCCCGCACCGCCGCCGACGTCGGCAAGGCCGAGCAGGAGCTGCGCGACGCCGGCCACGACGTCGCCGGCACCGCGCTCGACGTCGCCGACGGCGCCGCGCTGGCCGCGTGGGTGGCCGCGTCGGCGGAGCGCTTCGGCGGCATCGACGCGGTCGTCGCCAACGTGAGCGCACTGGCCATCGGCCCGGACCCGGACTTCTGGCGGCAGAGCTTCGAGGTCGACCTGATGCACACCGTGCGGGTCGTCGAGGCCGCGCTGCCGCACCTGGAGGCCAGCGGCGTCGGCTCGGTCGTCGCGGTGTCCAGCGTGTCCGGCCGGGAGATCGACTTCACCGCCGGGCCGTACGGGGTGATGAAGTCCGCGCTGGTGCACTACACGTCGGGGCTGGCCTACCAGCACGCCGGCAAGGTGCGCGCCAACACGGTGTCGCCGGGCAACACCTACTTCGACGGCGGGGTCTGGCAGAACATCGAGCAGAACAACCGCGAGCTGTTCGACACCGCGCTCGGGCTCAACCCGACCGGCCGGATGGCGACCCCGGAGGAGGTGGCCTACGGCGTGGTCATGCTGACCAGCCCCCGGGCCAGCTTCATCACCGGCACCCACCTGGTCGTCGACGGGGCCCTGACCCGAGGAGTGCAACTGTAGTGCGCGAGTTCCGCGTCGAGATCCCCGACGAGCAGCTGGCCGACCTGCGCGAGCGGCTGGCCCGCACGCGCTGGCCGGAGCAGGCCACCGTCGAGGGCTGGACCCAGGGCGTCCCGCTGGACTACGCCAAGGAGCTGTGCGCCTACTGGGCGAGCGAGTACGACTGGCGCCGCTGCGAGGCCGAGCTCAACTCGCGCCCGCAGTTCCGCACGGTCCTCGACGGCGGCGGCGACGACTCGCTGGGCGTGCACTTCATCCACGCCCGGTCCCGCCACCCCGGCGCCCTGCCGCTGCTGCTCACCCACGGCTGGCCCGGCTCGGTCGTGGAGTTCCTCGGCGTGCTGGACGCGCTCACCGACCCGCCCGACCCGGCCGACGCGTTCCACGTCGTGGTGCCGTCGCTGCCCGGCTACGGGTTCAGCGACAAGCCGCGGGTGGACGGCTGGGGCGTGGAGCGGATCGCCACCGCGTGGGCGCAGCTGATGGACCGGCTCGACTACGACCGCTACGGCGCACAGGGCGGCGACTGGGGCTCGATGGTGACCTCGGCGCTGGCCATCGGTGTGCCGGAGAACCTGGTCGGCATCCACCTGACGATGCCGGTGGCCTCGCCGCCCCCGGAGGGCGAGCAGCAGCCGCTGTCGGAGTCGGAGAAGGCGGCCGCCGCCGCGAGCAAGGTGTTCCAGCGGCAGGGCACCGGCTACTCGGCCGAGCAGTCGACCCGCCCGCAGACCCTGGGCTACGGCCTGCTGGACTCCCCCGCCGCGCAGTGCACGTGGATCGTGGAGAAGTTCTGGGACTGGACCGACTGCGCCGGCCACCCGGAGAACGTGATCAGCCGCGACCGGCTCCTGGACAACGTGATGCTCTACTGGCTGCCCGGCACCGGCGCGTCGTCGGCCCGGCTGTACTGGGAGAGCTTCGGGCGCAGGCGGCTCGACCAGATCGATGTGCCGACCGGGATCACGATGTTCCCGCAGGAGCTGGTCCGCCTGCCCCGGCACTGGCTGGAGCGCCGGTTCACCGACCTGCGGCACTGGAGCGAGCAGCCCACCGGCGGGCACTTCGCCAGCCTGGAGCAGCCCGAGGTCTTCGTCGACGAGCTGCGCACCTTCTTCAGGCCGTTGCGCGGTTCGTGACCGTGCGCAGCAACAGGTTCATCGCGATGTCGGTGGAGCGCTCGCGGATGTCGGAGCGGGCGCCGGGCATGTGCGGGTCGCGGGCGAGGACGAGGCCATCGGCCGTGGTCAGGCAGAAGCAGACGTAGCCGACGGGCTTGGCCTCGGTGCCGCCGCCCGGGCCGGCCACGCCGGTGATCCCGATGCCGACGTCGGCGCCGAAGCGCTCCCGGGCGCCGTCGGCCAGCGCCCTGGCCACCTCCGGGGACACCGCGCCGTGCTCGGCGATCATCTCCGCCGGCACGCCCAGCAGGGCAGTCTTGGCCTCGTTCGAGTAGGCGACGACGCCGCCGGCCACGTAGGCGGACGAACCGGCCCGGTCGACCAGCCGGGACGCCAGCATGCCGCCCGTGCAGGACTCGCCGGTCGCGACCGTCCAGCCGCGCTCGACCAGCCCGCGGGCCACCAGCTCGTCGGTGGTGGTGCCGTCGTCGCTGACCAGGTGCCGGGCGTGCCGGGCGGCCAGCTCGGCGTGCAGCTCGTCGGCGGCGGCCAGCGCCTGCGGGCCGGGCCGCAGGTCGACCTCCAGCTCCGAGCGGCGCAGGCAGGTGGTCACCTCGATGCCGGACAGGTCGCGCCGCGCGCCGATCTCGCGCAGCGTGGCCGCGATCTCCGACTCGGGCAGCCCGAAGTAGCGCAGCGAGCGCGGGTGCGCGGCCGGCACGGTGGCCAGCAGCTCGCGCACGGGCGCCGAGTCCAGCGCCTTCGGCCACACGGCCTGCAGCTCGCGGGGCGGCCCGGGCAGCACGACGACCAGCGGCCCGCCCTCCCGCGGCACCACCAGGCCGGGCGCGGTGCCGGCCGGCGGCAGCGCGACCGCGCCCCGCGGCACCATCGCCTGCTTGCGGGTGGCCTCGTCGAGCGCCTCCCCGGCGAACCCCGTGCGCGCGGCCCACGCGGCGAGCCGGGCGTCGATGTGGACCCGCATGTCCTCGTCGAGCTCCATCTCCAGCCCGGCGAACGCCGCGACGACGTCGGCGGTGAGGTCGTCGGCCGTGGGGCCGAGCCCCCCGCTGGTGACGACGAGGGCGCACCGGGCGTCGGCGGCGAACCGCAGCGCGGCGGCCAGGTCGTCGGGCCGGTCGCCCACCGTCAGGATGTGCGAGACCTCGAAGCCCAGCCCGACCAGCTCCCGCGACAGCCACGGCCCGTTGCGGTCGGAGATGGCCCCGGTCAGCAGCTCGCTCCCGGTGACGACGACGGCGGCCCGCGGCCGCTCACCTGCGCTCACCAGCCGACGCTATCCCGCCCGCCGCGCCCGCGCGAGGCTCCCGCTGCGCGCCCGGGCGCCGTCCTAGCCGGCGACCGCCTCGAACGCCTCCCGCACCGACGCGCCGCCCACCTCCACCGCCTCGGTGATCGGGCCGCGCTCCACGCAGAGCGCACCCACGCCGACCGACCGGGACGGCCCGATCGCGGCCAGGTGCCCCGGGCCCCGGTCGGGGTGCGCGGCGTCGGTGACCAGCCGCAGGTCGGAGCCGTAGCGGCGGGACCCCTGGGCGAGCGTGCCCAGACCGGGCACCAGCCGATCCAGGGTGCGCGCCCACAGCGAGAGCCCGGCGTCGGCGTCGGGGTGCAGGTCGTCGGTTCCCCGGCAGAGCAGGGCCAGCACGTGGGTGGCGCCGCCGCGCAGGGCCCTGGCCATCGCCAGCGGCTCACCGACCGAGCCGTCGACCCAGCGGCGCCCGCCGTACTCGACCGGCGGGCCGGCCAGCAGCGGGATGGTGGCGCTGGCCCGCAGCGCGCGGCGCCAGTCGTCGACGTCGGCCATCCCGGTGAGGGTGTGCGGTCGCAGGTCGGCGGCGTCGGTGGCCACGACGTGCAGGGTGGCCGGCGTGCTGCCCAGCGCCGCCCAGTCCATCGGTTTGCGCGTGCTGAGCACGTCGACCAGGTGGTTGAGGGCGACCACGGGGCGGCGGGTGCCCAGCCGGCGCATGTCGATGAACACCTGGGTGCACAGGTCCTCTGAGAAGCACGCCGCGCACTCCTCGGCGTCGCCGGTGAGGAACGCGGCCGCGCTGTAGGAGCCCGACGACGCGCCGTAGACCTCGTCGAAGCCGGGCCGCAGGCCGAGCCGGTCGAGGTCGCGCAGCATCCCGGCGACGTAGGCCCCGCGCATGCCGCCACCGCCGATGACCAGCGCCACCCGGTGCTCGTCCGAGCGGGCCCCGGGGACCGAGCCCTCGGACCGCCGGTCCGCCAGTACCTGCAACACCTCGCGGTCGCCGTGCAGGAAGGGGACCGCGTGCGTCGTCACCACGGCTCCCGAGGGTACGGGGCCCCGCGGCGCGGCGTCGCGAGGACGGGTCGCCAGGACCGACGCGATGATCGCCGGTCCGGCAGGATGTCCGGCCATGAGCAACTCCGTGTCGGACGACCCGACGGCGGGCGCGGCGGAGGGCGGGGTCGACTCGGCCCCGCTCGGGCTGGTCCCGATGACCCCCGAGCAGGACGGCCGACCGGCGCGCGTCCGGATCCAGCGCCGCGTCGAGTGGGCCCAGACCGACGCGGCGGGCCACCACCACTGGTCGTCGGTGCTGCACTGGGCCGAGCAGGCCGAGACCGTGCTGCACGAGCGGCTCGGCATCGCGGGCCGCACGTTCGGCCGGGAGCCCCGCGTGCACCTGAGCATGGACTTCTCCGGGCGGCTGTACTTCCGCGACCTGGTGGAGATCGAGATCTGGGTGCGGCAGGTCGGCACGTCCTCGGTGCGCTACGCCTTCACCGTCACCCGGGCGGGTGAGCCCGCGGCGTCCGGGGAGATGGTGGCCGTGCACGTCGACGCGGGGTCGGGCCGCCCGCAGCCCTGGCCGCAGGACCTCCGCGACGCGCTGACCGGCGGTGGAGAGCAGGTTCCGGAGCTGGTCGGGGCGGGGTGAGGGGTCCGGGGTGTTGTTGTGTGCCCGACTCGCCCGCCCGTAGGGTTGGCCGACATGAGCGGTGATCCACCCGAGGACCCCCGAGCCACGAACGGCAGTGTCGACGCCGGCATCGAGGAGGTCGATGCCGCCGACTTCGCGGCCGGGGAGATCGACGAGGTCGTCCGCTTCGACGTGGTCGACCACGGCGACGCGGCCCGTGTCGTGCACGTCGTGGGTGAGATCGACACGCTGACGGCGCCGGTGCTGCGCACCCGGCTCGACGAGCACCTCGCCGAGGTCCCGCTGCTCGTGCTCGACCTGTCCGCGGTCACGTTCCTCGGCTCGGCCGGGCTGGCCGTGCTGGTCGCGGCCAAGGACGAGGCCGACCGGCACAGCCACACGTTCCGGCTGGTGCCGGGCTCGCGGATCGTCGTGCGGGCGCTGGAGGCCACCGGCCTGCTCACCCTGTTCGAACTGGCCGACAGCACCGCGGAGGCGCTCGCGAAGTAGCCCGGCGCTGCCACCCACCCGACCGGGCGGGTGGAAAGACCTGCGGGAACCCGCCGAAATCCGGCACGACCGCTGCCCGCGGTGCCATGGTGGCGGGATGGACGGTCTCGACCTGACCGCGCTCGGCGCGTCCGGGATCGCCGCGCTGGTGCACGACGGCCGGACCAGCGCGGTCGAGGTGGCGCGCGCCCACCTCGCCCGGATCGCCGAGCGCGACGCCGTGGTCGGCGCCTTCCAGGCCCACGACCCCCGCCGGGTGCTGCTGGAGGCCGAGGCGGTCGACGGCCGCGCCGACCGCTTCGCCCTGCCACTGGCCGGCGTGCCGGTGGCGGTGAAGGACAACGTCGACGTGGCCGGCTACCCCACCCGCCACGGCTCGACCGCCACCTCCGACGAGCCGGCCCGCCGCGACGACGAGCTGGTCCGCCGGCTGCGCGCGGCCGGGGCGGTGATCATGGGCAAGACCCGGATGCCGGAGCTGGCGATCTGGGGGTTCACCCACTCGGCGCTGGGCGTCACCCGCAACCCGGACGACCCGGCGCGCGACCCGGGCGGGTCGAGCGGCGGCAGCGCGGCCGCGGTGGCGGCGGGCATGGCGACGCTGGCGCTGGGCACCGACGGGGGCGGGTCGATCCGGATCCCGGCGGCGTACTGCGGGCTGGTGGGGCTCAAGCCGGGGCGCGGGGTGGTCCCGCTGCCCGGCGGCGCCGAGGAGCACTGGTGCGGGATGAGCGTGGCCGGCCCGATCGCGCGCACCGCCGCCGACGCCGCCCTGATGTTCGACGTCCTGCGCGGCGGCGGCGAGGACGACGGGAGCCGGCCGGACGCCGCCGACGACCCGGCCTGGCCGGGCAGCGCGGTGCTGTCGCTGGCCAGCCCGTTCCCGCTCGGCAGGCTGCACCCCGACCACCGGGCCGCCGCCGTGGGCGCGGTGGCGCGGCTGCGCGCGGAGGGCACCGCGGTGCTGGTGGCAGACCCGCCCTACCCGCGCACGCTGACCTCGCAGTGGACCCGACGCTGGCACGCCGGCGTCGCCCGCGACGTCGCCGACCTGGGCCTGGCGCGCGGCGCCATCGAGCACCGCACGGCGACGCTGGCCCGCAAGGGCCGGCGCGCGCAGCGCCTGGCCCGCCCCGACGAGCGCGCCCCGCAGCGCTGGCGCGAGCGCTTCCTGACCTGGTTCGACGGCCACGACCTGCTGGTCACCCCGGCCACCGCCACCGGCCCGTTCGCGGCGGGCCGCCCGCGCGGGCGGCGC
>NZ_JAHDTH010000190.1 GCF_018531445.1 Pseudonocardia lacus | reverse complement strand
CGCGGCGGGCCCGGCGGGTGGTGCCGCGGCGGCTGGTGGTGCTGTGCGACATCTCCGGCTCGATGGAGCCGTGGGCGCGGGCGCTGCTGCAGCTGCTCTACAGCGCCACGGGGGCCCGGCGGGCCGAGGTGTTCACGTTCGCCACCCGGCTCACCCGGTTGACCGGGGCGATGGCGCGCACCAGCCCAGCAGTGGCGGTGGAGAGGGCGGCGCGGATGGCGCCCGACTGGTCCGGCGGGACCAGGATCGGTGAGGCGCTGCGGCGCTTCCTCGACCTGCACGGCGGCGGCATGGCGCGCGGGGCGGTCGTGCTCGTCGTCAGCGACGGGTGGGAGACCGGCGATCCGGCCGAGCTCGCCCGCCAGATGGCCCGGCTGCGCCGGCGGGCGCACCGGATCGTGTGGGCGAACCCGCGCACCCGCAACGCGGATTACCGCCCGTTGGTGGGCGGAATGGCGGCGGCGTGGCCGTTCTGCGACGCGGTGGTCAGCGCGCACCGCCTCGACGCGCTCGACGAGTTGCTCGCCGCATTGCGCGGGGCCGGCGGGAATGCGCGGGGACCGGACAGATCGGCGTGATCAACGCTGTTCCGCCTCGCCGGACGGGTCGGGGGAAGTGCAGGTCAGGGCGTGCCGGCGGGCCGGAACGGCCGACCGGTCGGGCGCAGCCGCAGCCGGGAGCGCCCGGCCCGCACCTCGAACCGCGACCGGCGGGCGCGGCTGTGCCGCATTTCCGACACCAGCGCGTACAGAATCGTGCCCACGACGATCGCCGCGACCAGTCCGAACAGCAGCACCTCACTCATGGATAGCGTATTCCCGCAATTCGGCCCGACTACTCGGTAACCTTGTGTCGACGTACGGTCACGGGTGGTTTCTGGATCGTGACTCCTCGGCGGCGCCCCGCTGCGGCAGGGGCGGCCGGCCCCTGCGGTGGCGCCCGCCCCGGCCGGCCACCCAGCGCACGACGCGCAGCACGATCGTGCCCAGCACCAGCGGGCTCAAGGCCACCAGGAAGATGCCCAACATCGCGAAAACGGTGCCCATTTCGTCCCTCCGTCCCCGGTGCCCCCGGGATCGCCGCCCAGGAATGCGGCGTACGTGCTTCGAGCCGTCGGTCGGCGCGGCAGATACGCTGCGCTGCCCGGAAAAGGCGAACGGCCCGGTGGCTGCTGCCACCGGGCCGCTCGGGTCAGCAGCCTCCGCCGCCTCCACCGTCGCCGCCGGGACTGCCGCCCGAGTCGCCCCCGAACCAGCCGCCCCCGCTGTCGCCGCCGTAGGAGGTGTCGCCGGAGGAGTAGGCACCCCCGGAGTAGGACCGGCCGCGGGAGCGCCTGCGCCCGCCGGGGCCGGCCAGTGCGACCGCCAGGCCCATGACGACCAGCGCGATCCATACGAACAGTACGAACAGTGCACCTGAACTCATGGTTCCCCCTGGTCGAGTGGGCGGTCGTGGACGTCGTCCCCGCCGGGCCGGGGCGCTCAGTCGCCCCGGCCGGCCGGCAGCAGCACCGGCCCGTCATTGGTGAGGGTCGTGCCGCCCAGGTCCCAGCGCGAGCGGCGGATCCGGTTGTGGCGCATTTCCGCCACCGCCGCGTACAGCGCCGTCGCGATGATGATGGCCGGAATGGCCACGATGAGGAGAACGATGTTCATGACATTTCCTCCGTTCCGTCTTTCCTTGCCCTGTTGTCCCTGTGCCACGAGTATTGCGTGGATCACACCGCGGTAGCCAGGATCTTGGGAAGGACTTGAGGAAACGCGTCGGGTCAGAGTTCGGCGCCGTCGCGCCCGTCCTCGTCCGCGCCCGCCCGGCCCACGGCGACCGCGAGCGCGGCCAGCAGCAGGATCCCGAGCTGGAGGGTCAGGAGGAGGTCCACGCTGCTCATGGCTCCGAGTGTGGTCCCGGTCACCATGAGTGCGCCAGCGAGTTGAGGCTGTCTTGAGGTGGCCTTCAGCGTGGCCAGGTGGACGTCCGCCAGGCGTGCGGGCCCACCGCGATCGGGGCGCGCATCCGGGCGGCCGGGTCGGTCCACGTGCTCGCCGGGCCGGCCGGGGCCGTGCCGGTGCCCGCCGACGCGGCCACCGCGGCCAGCACGGCCGTCAGCGCGGCCACCTCGACGTCGTCGGGCTCCCCGCGCACCACCCGGAACAGCGCCCGCCGCTCCTCGGGCGTCGGCTCCTCGCTCATGTCGGCCTCCACGGGTCAGAGCGGGATGTTGCCGTGCTTGCGGGCCGGGGCCTGCTCCCGCTTGGTGGCCAGCAGCCGCAGCGCCCGACCGAGGTGGCCGCGGGTGTGCGACGGCGGGATGACGCCGTCGATGTAGCCGCGGTCGGCCGCGATGTAGGGGTTGGCCAGCGTGTCCTCGTACTCCTGCTGGAGCTGCGCGCGCTTCTCGGCGAGCTCGTCGCCGGACAGCCCGGCCAGCTCCTTGCGGTAGAGGATGCTCACCGCGCCGGCCGCCCCGGTGACCGCGATCTGCGCCGTCGGCCAGGCCACGTTGACGTCGGCGCCCAGGTGCTTGGACCCCATGACGTCGTACGCGCCGCCGTAGGCCTTGCGGGTGATCACGGTCAGCTTCGGGACGGTGGCCTCGGCGTAGGCGTAGATCAGCTTGGCGCCGCGCCGGATGATCCCGTTCCACTCCTGCTCGGTGCCCGGCAGGAAGCCCGGCACGTCGACGAACGTCACGACCGGGATGTTGAACGCGTCGCAGGTGCGCACGAACCGCGCCGCCTTCTCGGAGGCGTCGATGTCGAGGCAGCCGGCGAACTGGGTGGGCTGGTTGGCCACGATCCCGACCGAGCGGCCCTCGATGCGCCCGTACCCGACCACGATGTTCGGCGCGAACAGCTCGTGGACCTCCAGGAACTCGCCCTCGTCGAGCACCCGCTCGATGACCCCCCGGATGTCGTAGGGGGTGTTCGGGGAGTCCGGGACGAGCGTGTCGAGCTCGAGGTCGGTGTCGGTGAGGCTGTCGGCGATCGCGCCGGCGACCGGCTCGGCCGCCGGGAACGACGGCGGCTCGCTCATGTTGTTCGACGGCAGGAAGCCGAGCAGCTCCTTGACGTAGGCGATCGCGTCGTCCTCGTCGTCGGCGAGGTAGTGCGCCACACCGGACTTGGTGTTGTGCGCCCGGCCGCCGCCGAGGTCCTCGAAGTCGACCTCCTCGCCGGTGACCGTCTTGATGATGTCCGGGCCGGTGATGAACATGTGGCTGGTGCCGTCGACCATCACGGTGAAGTCGGTGATCGCGGGGGAGTACACCGCTCCACCCGCGCACGGGCCCATGACCAGCGAGATCTGCGGGACGACGCCGGACGCGCGGACGTTGCGGTAGAAGATCTCGCCGTAGAGCCCGAGCGCGACCACGCCCTCCTGGATGCGCGCGCCGCCGCCGTCGTTGATCCCGATGACCGGGCAGCCGATCTTGGTGGCCAGGTCCATCACCTTGACGATCTTCTCGCCGTATACCTCGCCGAGCGAGCCGCCGAACACCGTGGCGTCCTGGCTGAACACCGCGACCGGGCGGCCGTCGACCGTGCCGGTGCCGGTGACGACGCCGTCGCCGAAGGGGCGCTTGGCGTCCATCCCGAAGTTCGTCGAGCGGTGCCGCACCAGCGCGTCCAGCTCGACGAACGAGCCGGGGTCGAGCAGCTGGTCGATCCGCTCGCGCGCGGTCTGGCGGCCCTTGGCGTGCTGGCGCTCGACCGCCGCCTCGCTGCCGGCGTGCACGGCCGCCTCGACGCGCGCGTGCAGGTCGGCCAGCTTGCCCGCCGTGGTGTGGATGTCGGGCTCGCCCCCGGCGGAACCGGCGGGATCGGCGAGCGGCTCCGTCGCAGCACTCATGCCGGGCACATTAACCGGGCGACGACGGCGGGCGCGGCCGGAAGCGGTCGGCGTCACGTGGCGCGCCGCGCGCGCGAGTTGCTCCGTCCGGGCGCCCGGCGCCGCCATCCGGCCGTCCGTCGCGCGTACCCGCGCAACCGCCGTCGCGCGACGGCACCCGCCGGGCACCGCCGGTAGCGTCCAGCGCATGAACCGGACCGACCAGCCGCTGGACGTCGACGCCCTGCGGGCGGGCGTGGTCGGCCCCTGGGCGGGCATCGACGTGGTGGAGCGCACCGGCTCGACCAACGCCGACCTGCTCGCCGCCGCGGCCGCGGGGGCCCCCGACCGCACCGTGCTGACCGCCGACCACCAGGACGCCGGCCGCGGCCGGCTGACCCGCAGCTGGGCGGCCCCGGCGGGCACCGGCATCGCGGTCAGCGTCCTGCTGCGCCCGCAGGGGGTCGCCCCGTCGCGGTTCGGCTGGCTGCCGCTGCTGGCCGGGCTGGCCGTGCTCGACACGGTCCGCGAGGTCGGGGTGGGCACCGCGGGGCTCAAGTGGCCCAACGACTGCCTGGTCGGCGTCGAGCAGCGCAAGGTCGCCGGCATCCTGGCCGAGGTCAGCGGCCAGGTCAGCGGCCAGATCAGCCCGGCGGTGGTGCTCGGCATCGGGCTCAACGTCACCGCCGCCCCGCCCGACACCCCCACGGCCACCAGCCTGGCCGCCGAGGGGTGCGACGCCAGCCGCACGGACGTGCTGGTCACGCTGCTGCGCCGGCTCGCCGAGCGGGAGGCCGAGTGGCGCGACGCCCGCGGCGACCCCGACGCCCACCGGCTGCGCGCGGACTACCGCGCCGGCTGCCTCAGCCTCGGCTCCCAGGTCAGGGTGGAGCTGCCGGCGGCGGCCCCGATCGTCGGCATCGCCGAGGACGTCGACCGCGACGGGCGCCTGCTGCTGCTCGACGCCGCCGGCCACCGGCGCGCGGTGGCCGCCGGCGACGTCGTGCACGTCCGACCCACCGACCGCGCCCCGGGCTGAGCGCCCGGCGGGCTGAGTAGGTTTGGCCCGTGGCGTACCCGGATGACCTGCTCGTCGACGGCGAGCGGGTGGTCATGCACAAGCACCCGCACTGGAAGCTGCTCGTCGTCCCGGTGCTGGTGCTGCTCGTCGTGGTCGGGCTGGGCAGCTTCCTGGCCTCGCTGGTCAGCACCCAGCCGTGGGCGCCGTGGGCGTGGATCGGCCTCGGCGCGCTCGCCCTGGTGCTGGTCGTCTGGCTGACCGTCGTCCCGGTGATCCGCTGGCGCACCACCCACTTCGTGATCACCACCCGGCGGGTGCTCATCCGCGAGGGCGTGCTGACCCGCCACGGCATCGACATCCCGATGAGCCGGATCAGCAGCGTGCAGTTCCGGCACACGCTGCTGGAGCGCCTGCTGGGCTGCGGCACGCTGATCATCGAGTCGGCGTCGGAGGAACCGTTGGAGTTCGACGACGTGCCCGACGTCGAGCGCGTGCACTCCATGCTCTACGCGGAGGTGGCGGATGAATCCTGAGGCCGCGGGGGAAACGGGCCTGCCGATGGTGGTGCCCGCGGACGGCCTGCCCGAGCGCGTGACGATCTACGAGGTGGGCGCGCGCGACGGGCTGCAGAACGAGTCCGGGACAGTGCCGGTCGGGGTCAAGGTCGAGTTCCTCGACCGGCTGGCCGCCGCCGGTCTGCGGATCCTGGAGGCGACCAGCTTCGTGCACCCCAGGTGGGTGCCCCAGCTCGCGGACGCCACCGAGCTGCTCGCCGCGCTCGACCGCGCCGACGGCGTCGACTACCCGGTGCTGGTGCCCAACGAGCAGGGCCTCGACCGCGCCCTGCACGCCGGCGTCTCGCACGTGGCGATCTTCGCCAGCGCCACCGAGACCTTCGCCCGGCGCAACCTCAACCGCAGCCTCGACGAGCAGTTCGCCATGTTCGAGCCGGTCGTCCGGCGGGCGGTCGACGAGGGCCTGCGGGTGCGCGGGTACGTGTCGATGTGCTTCGGCGACCCCTGGGAGGGCGCCGTGGCGCCCGGGCAGGTCGCGGCGGTCTCCCGACGGCTCGTGGAGATGGGCTGCGAGCAGATCTCGCTCGGCGACACCATCGGCGTCGGCACCCCCGGCCACGTCGACGCCGTGCTGGAGGCCTGCGCGACCGACGGGACCGGCATCGACCGGCTCGCCGTGCACTTCCACGACACCTACGGCCAGGCGCTGTCCAACACCCTGGCCGCGCTGCGCCGCGGCGTCACCACCGTCGACGCCAGCGCAGGCGGGCTGGGCGGCTGCCCCTACGCCGAGTCGGCCACCGGCAACCTGGCCACCGAGGACCTCGTCTGGATGCTCGACGGACTCGGCATCGAGCACGGCGCACACCTCCCTACGTTGGTCGACACCAGCGTCTGGATGGCCCAGATGCTGGGCCGTCCGTCCCCGTCGCGGGTGGTCCGAGCGTTGGCCGACCCTGCCTGATCAGTCAGGGGACCGTGACCGCGGCCACGGCGGCGCTTAGCGTCGGGCGTGATCCGTCAGCGACGACAGGAGCACGGCCGTGTCCCGACTGCGTTTCGGCATCTTCCTCGCCCCGTTCCACCCCGCGGGGGAGAACCCGACCACCGCGCTGCAGCGCGACCTGCGCCTCGTCGAACACCTCGACGAACTCGGCTACGACGAGGCCTGGATCGGCGAGCACCACTCGGCCGGCTCGGAGATCATCGCCTCGCCGGAGATCTTCATCGCCGCCGCCGCCGAGCGGACCCGGCACATCAAGCTCGGCACCGGCGTGACCTCGCTGAGCTACCACAACCCGCTGTGGGTGGCCGAGCGGATGGTGCTGCTCGACCACCTCACCCGCGGCCGGGTGATGCTCGGCGTCGGCCCGGGCTCGCTGCCCACCGACTCGGCGATGATCGGGCTCAACCCCACCGACACCCGCGAGCTGCTCGAGGAGAACCTCGACATCGTCATGCGGCTGCTGCGCGGCGACGAGCCGGTCAACGCCGAGACCCGCACCCACAAGCTGATCGACGCCCGGCTGCACCTGCGGCCCTACTCCGACCCGCTGTTCGACGTCGCCGTCGCCGCGGTCGCCTCGCCCACCGGCCCCCGGCTGGCCGGCCGGCACGGCGTCGGGCTGCTCTCCATCGGCGCCACCCTCACCGCCGACGGCTTCGACGCCCTCGCCCACCACTGGGGCGTGATGGAGGAGCGGGCGGCCACCTTCGGCACCACCGTCGACCGCGCGAAGTGGCGCCTCGTCGGGCTGATGCACGTGGCCGAGACCCGCGAGCAGGCCTACAAGGACGTCGAGCACGGCATCGAGCAGTGGTTCCGCTACTTCCAGAAGGTCGCCGCGTTCCCGCAGATGGCGGTGGAGGGCGGCGACGTCAAGGAGATGATCGACTTCGTCAACGAGGCCGGGATCGGGGCCATCGGCACCGTCGAGGACGCCGCGGCCCAGGTGGAGCGCCTGGTGAACCAGTCGAACGGCGGCTTCGGGGCGATGCTCCTGCTGGCCCACGAGTGGGCCAACCCGGCCGCGACCCGGCGGTCGTTCGAGCTGATCGCGCAGCACGTCATGCCGCGGTTCCAGGGGCAGGCGCAGGCGACGCTGGACGCGAAGGCGCGGGCGAGCGAGGTGCGCTCGGGCCACGCCGACCAGCAGAACGCCGCGGTGGCGCACATGACCGAGAAGTACCAGAAGGAGCTCGCCGACCGCGGCTAGCGCCCCTCCTCCCTCCTCCCCGCCGGAGTTCAGGAAAGCCACGATGCTGCCCGCAGAGGGCAGTATCGTGGCTTTCCTGAACCGGGGCCGGTCCCGGCGGGGGCGATCAGGGGCGGTCGCGCGTCCCGAACATCCCGGTGAACGTGCTGCGGTACACCTCCTGCTCGCCGCGCCGCAGGTGCGCCCGCAGTCGCACCAGCCCGACGCCGGGCCGGCTGCGCGACAACCGCGCCTCCAGCACCTCCATCGTCGCCACCAGCTCGTCGCCGGCGAACACCGGCGCCGGCCAGGCGATCTCCTCGCCGCCGGGCGACCCGAGCGACGTGGCCCTGCTCAGGACCTCGTCGGCGTAGGCGCGCATCCACAACCCCGCCGTGAACCACCCCGACGCCGCCAGCCCACCGAAGATCGACTCCTTGGCGGCGTCCTCGTCGACGTGGAAGGGCTGCGGGTCGAAGCGGCGGGCGAAGGCGAGCATCTCGTCGCGGTCGACCACGGTCGTCCCGAGCTCGAACACACGCCCGGGGGTGAAGTCCTCGAAGGCCAGCTGCTGCACCACCCGATCTTCACCCGGCACGTCGTCGTGGGCCACCTCGCCCCGGGTGGCGGGTGCGTCAGGGGCGGGGAGTGGTGCCGACCAGGGCCAGGGCGGGGGCGTGCAGGAGGCCGTTGGTGGCGATGCCGTCGCCCTCGGCGAACGTGCCCGTGCCGGACAGCCCGGTCATCCGCCCCCCGGCCTCGGCCAGGATCGGGACGACGGCGGCGAGGTCCCAGGCGTTGGCGATCGGGTCGACGGCGACGTCGAGCACGCCCTCGGCGACGAGGCAGTGCTGCCAGAAGTCGCCGAAGGCCCGGGTCTCCCAGCAGGCGTCGACCAGGGAGAGCCAGTGCTCCATCCGGCCCTGTCGGCCGAAGACGCGCAGGTCGGTGGTGGACAGGTAGGCGTCGGCGAGGTCGCCGACGCCGGAGACGGCGATCCGGCGGGGAGGGCTGCCGGGGCCGTCGCTGGTCCAGGCGCCCAGGCCGCGGGCGGCCCACCAGCGGCGGCCGAGCGCGGGCGCGCTGGCGACCCCGACGACGGGGTCGCCGTCGAGGGTGAGCGCGATGAGGGTGGCCCAGGCCGGCATGCCGCGGGAGAAGTTCTTGGTGCCGTCGATCGGGTCGAGGACCCAGCCGCGCCCGTCGGCGGACAGGTCGCCGCCCTCCTCCTCGCCGAGCACGGCGTCGTCGGGGCGGTGCTCGGTGATCAGGGCGCGGAGGGCGGCCTCGGCGGCGGTGTCGGCGTCGGTGACGGGGGTGCGGTCGGGTTTGCGGTCGACGCGCAGGTCGGCGGCGCGGAACCGGGGGAGGGTGACGGCGTCGGCGGCGTCGGCGAGGGCCATGGCCAGCTCGAGGTCGGCCTTGGGGTCCAGACGGAGATCGGCGTCCACCGGCGCAGCATCCCAGTGATCAACGGCTCTGCGTACTGTGAGGAGGTGACCACCGTCCTGTTGGCGGAGGACGACGCCGCCATCGCCGAACCGCTGTCCCGCGCGCTGCAGCGGGAGGGTTACTCGGTCGACGTCGCGGAGGACGGGCTGGGCGCGCTGGACCGGGTGCGCGCCGGCCACGTCGACCTGCTCGTCCTCGACCTCGGCCTGCCCGGGATGGACGGGTTGGAGGTGTGCCGACGGGTCCGGCTCGACCACCCCGACCTGCCCGTCCTGATGCTCACCGCCCGCACCGACGAGGTCGACTTCGTCGTCGGCCTCGACGCCGGCGCCGACGACTACGTCGGCAAGCCGTTCCGGCTGGCCGAGCTGCTGGCCAGGGTGCGGGCGCTGCTGCGCAGGTTGACCCCGGAGTCGGTCGAGGTGGGCGGTGTCCGGATGGAGCTGTCGGGGCGGCGGGTGCTGGTCGACGGGGCCGAGATCGGGTTGGCCAACAAGGAGTTCGAGCTGCTCAAGGTGCTGCTGATGCGCGCGGGGCAGGTCGTCACCCGGGAGGAGATCCTCCGCGAGGTGTGGAACGACCCGGACATGAAGACGTCCAAGACGCTGGACATGCACATGTCCTGGCTGCGCCGCAAGATCGGCGGCGAGCGGCGGATCGCGACCGTGCGCGGCGTCGGTTTCCGCTTCAACCACGACTGAGCCGTGCGCCGCAGGATCCTGCAGTCGACGCTGCTCGTCGTCGCGCTCACCGCGCTCGTGCTCGGCGGCCCGCTGGCCATCACCACGTGGCGGCTCGTGGAGGACTTCCACCGCGCCGACCTGACCTCGCGGCTGGAGCAGTTGGGCGAGCGGCTGGACGGCTCGGCGACGCTCGACCAGATCGACCAGACCGCGATCGACCTGTCGGTGCCGCCGGGCGGGCAGCTGACGCTGGAGCCGTCGGGGCAGCCTCGGCAGGTCTTCGGCGACGATCCGGGCCCCGACCCGGTGGCCGAGGCGCTGCCGTTCGGGCCGGGCGGCTCGCTCACCATGGCGGAGCCGCGCTACGTGATGCGGGCCGAGCAGCTGCAGGTCACGGCGGTCGTACTGCTGCTCGTCGTGCTGTCGATCGGCACCGGGACGGTGGTGGCCACGGTCACCGCCCAGCGCCTGGCCGAGCCGCTTCGCGACGTCGCCGACCGGGCAGCCAGGCTGGGCGCGGGCGACTTCCGCGCCACGCCGCACCGGCACGGCATCCCGGAGCTGGACCGCGTCTCCGACGTGCTCGACACGTCGGCGGTGGCGCTGGCCGACCTCGTCCAGCGGGAGCGCACGCTCGTCGGCGACGTCTCCCACCAGCTGCGCAGCCGGCTGACGGCGCTGCAGCTGCGGCTGGACGAGCTGGCCACCCACCCCGACCCGAGCGCGCGCCGGGAGGCGCTCGCCGCCCTGGAGCAGACCGAGCGCCTGGCCGCGGTCCTCGACGAGCTGCTGGAGGCGGCCCGGGTGGCCCGCGCGGCCGGCGCCGAGCTGCAGGACCTCAAGGAGGCGCTGGGTGCCGTGGCCGACGAGTGGCGCCCGGCGCTGCGCGCGGTCGGGCGGACCCTGCGGGTGCGGCTGCCGGCGGGCCTGCTGGCCCGGGTGACGCCGGCCCGGCTGCGCGAGGCGGTGGGCGCGCTGGTGGACAACGCCATCCAGCACGGCGGCGGCACGGTGACGCTCAGCGCCCGCTCGACGGAGAACAGCCTGCTGGTCGAGGTGAGCGACACCGGTGCCGGCGTGCCGGAGGAACTGGTGCCGCACGTGTTCGACCGCGGCGTCTCGGTGGGCTCGTCGACCGGCCTCGGGCTGGCGCTGGCCCGCGCACTGGTGGAGGCCGACGGCGGGCGCCTGGAGCTGTCCCGGGCCCGCCCCGCGATGTTCACGATCTTCCTGCCGGCCGCCCGCGCGGACGACGTCATGGGCGCCCCGCGGACCCCGGCCGCCCCCCGCTGACCCCCGTCGAGAACGAACTTGTCGTGATCAACAGGCCCTGTTGATCACGACAAGTTCGTCGTCGACGGTCAGGGGCGGGGTTCGGCGGGCTCGGCGACGGCCGGGGTCCGGCGGCGGACACCCTCGTCGGGGAAGACGAAGCGGCGGAAGGCCCACCAGCGGAACGCCATGCCGGCCAGCACGCCGAGGATCTGGCCGCTGACGAAGTCGGCGATCTCCTGGGTGAGCAGGCTCACGCCCGGCACCTGCAGGTCGAACACGTAGCGGGAGACCGCCAGGGGTGCGGTGTAGACCGCGACGCCGATGCCGCTGACGAGGAAGAACAACGCGGCCTCGTGGTGGCGCTCGCGCCCGCCGCGGGTGCGGAACGACCACTCGCGGTTGAGCACGTAGGACACGATGGTGGCCACCAGCACGGCGATGATCTTGGCGGTGAGCGGCTTGGCCTCCAGCACGGTGGCCTTGAGCACCAGGAACACCGTGGTGTCGATGACCCACGTGGTGCCGCCGACCATCGCGAACTTCAGCAGCTCGCGGTGCTTGATGGCAACGCTCCGGTACGGCTGCGGGATGGCGGCCAGCACGGTTTCGACCACGGACACCTGTTCGATCGTGCCAGACCGGATCGCCGCCCGCCCCGCAGGTAGGCTATGCCCATCGTGGACGTGTCCGGAAACAGCCAGCTGCCCGTGGTCGGGATGATCGGAGCGGGGCAGCTCGCGCGGATGACCCAGCAGTCCGCCATCGCGCTCGGCCAGTCACTGCGGGTGCTGGCGACTGGGCCGGGTGATCCAGCTGCGCTCGTCTGTTCGGACGTCCGCATCGGGACGCCCGACGACGCGGCCGCGCTGCGGTCGTTCGCCGCCGGCTGCTCGGCGGTCACCCTCGACCACGAGCAGGTCCCGCAGGAGCGGCTGCGCGCGCTCGCCGACGCCGGCGTCGCGGTGCACCCGCGGCCCGACGCCCTCCTGCACGCCCAGGACAAGCTCGTCATGCGCGAGCGGCTGACCGCTCTCGGCCTGGCGGTGCCGGAGTTCGCCGCGGTGCGCGAGCCGGCCGACGTGGAGCGGTTCGCCGCCGAGCGCGGGTCGCCCGTCGTCCTCAAGGCCGTGCGCGGCGGGTACGACGGTCGCGGCGTCTGGATGCTCGACGCGCCCGACGCCGACCTGGTCGCCCGGCTGCTCGACGCCGGCACGCCGCTGATGGTCGAGCGGGCGGTGCCGATGCGCCGGGAGCTGGCCGCGCTGGTGGCCCGTTCGCCGTTCGGGCAGGCCGCGGCCTGGCCCGTCGTGGAGACCGTGCAGGAGCGCGGCCAGTGCGTGCAGGTGCTGGCGCCGGCGCCCGGCCTGTCCGAGGACGCCGCGCTCGCGGCCCAGCACCTCGCCCTGCGGATCGCGACCGAGCTGGACGTCACCGGGCTGCTGGCCGTCGAGCTCTTCGAGGGCGGTTCCGGCGAGCTCGTCGTCAACGAGCTGGCGATGCGCCCGCACAACTCCGGGCACTGGACGATCGAGGGCTCGCGCACCTCGCAGTTCGAGCAGCACCTGCGCGCCGTCCTCGACTACCCGCTCGGCGCCACCGCGCCCACCGCGCCCGCGGTCGTCATGGCCAACGTGCTGGGCGCGGCCGAGGCCCCGGCCATGAGCACCGACGAGCGGCTGCACCACCTGTTCGCGCGCTTCCCGGACGCGAAGGTGCACCTCTACGGCAAGGCCGAGCGCCCCGACCGCAAGGTCGGCCACGTGACGTTCCTCGGCGACGACATGACCACCGTCCGCGCCCGCGCCGCGCTGGCCGCCGCCTGGCTGTCCACCGCGACCTGGGCCGACGGCTGGTCCGAGCACCTGGGAGAGGTGGCCGCCCGTGCCTGAGCCGGTGGTCGGCGTGATCATGGGTAGCGACTCGGACTGGCCGGTGATGTCGGCCGCCGCCGAGGCGCTCGCCGAGTTCGACGTGCCGCACGAGGTCGGCGTGTACTCGGCGCACCGCACGCCGCAGCGCATGCTCGACTACGCCACCGGGGCCGTGGGGCGCGGCCTCAAGGTGGTCATCGCCGGGGCCGGGGGCGCCGCGCACCTGCCCGGCATGGTCGCCGCCGCCACCCCGCTCCCGGTGATCGGCGTCCCGGTCCCGCTGGCCCGCCTGGACGGCCTCGACTCGCTGCTGTCGATCGTGCAGATGCCGGCCGGGGTCCCGGTCGCCACGGTCGCCGTCGGCGGCGCCCGCAACGCGGGGTTGCTCGCCGTGCGGATCCTGGCCGCCGGCGACCCCGACCTGCTGCGCCGAATGGCTGAGTTCCAGGCCGAGCTGGAGCGATCCGTGCTGGTCAAGGACGCGGCCCTGCGAGAGCGGGTGGATCGGCCGGAGATCGGCTGAAAACACGTGGCGGGATGCGATCGAGCAGTCGTAGTCTGGCCGTACACGTGAGAGGAGGTGGTCCAAAGTTGATTAGCCATTGGACATGTGAGGTGGCTGTCCGCTAGCACCACAGGACTAGTCTCCGACCGTTTGTGGAAGCCGGCGTGGTGCCGGCGAATCCCAGGCAGTCACCCGTGATCCCCGGGCCCGAGCCCGTCCAGCTCGGCGTACGCATGCATCGGTGCGGCCCGGGGATCACGCATGTCCGCACCCGGCCGGCCCGCCCCGTCGAGAACGAAGTTGCCGTGATCAACAGGCCCTGTTGATCACGACAAGTTCGTTCTCGACGGGTGGCGGGATCAGGCGGGGCGCGAGCGTTCGAGGCGGTCGGCGGCGGCTTCGAGGCGTTGGGCGACGGCGTGCAGCGGGTCGCCGTGGCGGGCCGGCTCGACCGGCAACAGCGCCGCCACCCCGCGGAACCGCTCCCGGCACGACCGCCCGCCGTCGTCCGGCGCCCCGGCGGCGAGCCACTCCCGCAGCGCCAGGTTGTGCGCGGCGACGACGGCGGCGGCCGTCACCGCGGCCCGCATGTCGCCGTCGGGCTCGCCGGCGAAGCGGTCGCGCAGGTTGCGGGTGAACAGCCTGCGGTAGTGGTCGACGCTGGCGGACTCGCGGTCGCGCAGCGCGGCGACCTCGTGGGTGACCCGGTAGCGGCGCAGGGACAGGGCCGGGTCGGCGGTGTAGAGCTCGAAGACGGTCTCGCCGGCGCGCAGCACCAGGCTCGTCGTGGGCTCGTCGGCGTGCGCGGTCGCGAAGACCTCGGCGACCCGGGCCAGCGCGCCCTCGTGGTCGGGCGAGATCGCGTCCTCCTTGCTGCGGAAGTACCGGAAGAACGTCCGCCGCCCGACGCCCGCCGCGGCCGCGATGTCGTCGACGGTCGTGTCCTCGTAGCCCCGCTCGTCGAACAGCCGCGCCGCCGCGGCGACCAGGTCGCGGCGCACCTCGGCCCGCCCTTCCGCGGAGCTCCCGCGGCGCGCTCGGGTGGCCGGCGTGGCGTCGGTCATGGCACGGAGGGTAGCAGTGAGCCTTGCTAGTGGCACGGAGTGCCGTTAGGCTGAGTGTCGTGGATGCGGCCTTCGACACATACCGGCTGAGCGACGAGCACGAGGCACTGCGCGACGCCGTGCGCGCGCTGGCCGAGAAGGAGATCGCCCCGCACGCCGCGGAGGTCGACGAGCGGGGTCGCTACCCGTCGGAGGCGCAGGACGCGCTGGTCAAGGCCGGTTTCCAGGCCGTGATCATCCCCGAGGAGTACGGCGGCGAGGGCGCCGACGAGCTGGCCGGCTGCATCGTGATCGAGGAGGTCGCCCGGGTCTGCGCGTCGTCGTCGCTGATCCCCGCGGTCAACGGCCTGGGCATGACCCCGATCCTGCTCTCGGCGTCCGACGAGCTGAAGAAGCAGGTCCTGCCCTCGATCGCGGCCGGCGAGGCCATGATCAGCTACGCGCTGTCCGAGCGCGAGGCCGGCTCGGACGCCGCCTCCATGAAGACCCGGGCCCGCCGCGACGGCGACCACTACGTGCTCAACGGCACCAAGTGCTGGATCACCAACGCGGGCGTGTCGACCTGGTACACGGTCATGGCCGTCACCGACCCGGGCAGGGGCGCCAACGGCATCTCCGCGTTCGTCGTCCACCGCGACGACCCCGGCTTCGAGGTCGGCCCGAAGGAGCGCAAGCTCGGGATCGCGGGCTCGCCGACCCGTGAGATCTACTTCTCCGACTGCCGCATCCCGGCCGACCGGATCATCGGCGCCGAGGGCACCGGCTTCAAGACCGCCCTGCGCACCCTCGACCACACCCGCCCCACCATCGGCGCCCAGGCCGTCGGCATCGCCCAGGGCGCGCTGGACATCGCGGTCGCCTACGCGAAGGAGCGCAAGCAGTTCGGCAAGCACCTGGCCGAGTTCCAGGGCCTGCAGTTCATGCTGGCCGACATGGCGATGAAGGTGGAGGCCGCCCGCCAGCTGGTGTACGTGGCCGCGTCGCGCGCCGAGCGCGGCGAGCCGAACCTGGGCTTCATCTCCAGCGCCGCCAAGTGCCTCGCCTCCGACACCGCGATGAGTGTGACCACCGACGCGGTGCAGCTGCTCGGCGGCGCGGGCTACACCAAGGACTTCCCGGTGGAGCGGATGATGCGTGACGCCAAGATCACCCAGATCTACGAGGGCACCAACCAGATCCAGCGGATGGTGATGGCGCGGGCGCTGCTCAAGGGCTAGATCGGCGGCCGGCTCACCCGGCGGCCCGCGTCCGCACGTCCCAGGTGCGGACGGTGGCGTCCTGACCCCCGGAGACGATCACCGGCCCCTCCGCGAGGTCGACGACCATCGCCGCGGTCACCGGGCCGGAGTGGCCGAGGAGCGGCTCGCCGATCGGGGTTCCGGTCGCCGGGTCCCACAGCCGCAGCGCGCCGTCCACGCCCGCCGAGACGACCACCGGGCGGCCGGCGACCTCGGCCGTGGTCATCGCGCTGACCGTCCCGTCGTGCCCGGCCGCCGGGTCGCCGATCGGGGTGCGGCTCGTCAGGTCCCAGCGGCGCACGGTCCCGTCGTCCCCGCCGGTGACGGCCACCGGCCGGCCGTCGACGACGGCGACGGCCAGGGCGTCGACACCGCCGCGGTGGCCGGTCATCGGCTCACCGATCGGGGCGCCGGTCGCGGCGTCCCAGAGGCGGACGGTGCCGTCCTCGGAGGCGGAGACGACGACGGCGCGGTCGGCGAGGCGGGTCAGTGCCACCGCGCCCACCCCGCTGAGGTGACCGACGAGCGGGGCCCCGACGAGGTCGCCGGTGGCCGCGTCGGCCAGCCGGATCGTCGGCTCGGTCCCGGCGTAGGCGATGACCGGGCGGCCGTCGAGGTCGCCGAGCGCGACGGCCCGGGTCCGGGTGAGCACCGCTCTGATGGTGCGACCGGTCTCGGTCCGCGTGGCGGCGTCCCAGACGCGCACGGCGCCGTCGTCACCGCCGGCGACGACGACCGGCCGCCCGTCCACCTCCCCGCCGACCAGCGCCCGCACGGCGGAGCGGTGGCGGGTGATCGGCTCACCGACCTGCTCGCCGGTCTCGGCGTCCCAGAACCGCAGCGTGCCGTCGTCGCTGCCCGACACGAGCGCCGTCCGGCCGTCGAGCCGCGTGGTGGCCACGGCGAGGACGCCGGTGGAGTGGCCGGTCAGCACCCGCTCGGTCGGGTGGTCCGCGGGCGCGGCGTGCGCCGTGCCGGGCGAGGTGGTCGTGACGTCGAACGCGGTGCCGGCGACCACGGCGCTCGCCCCGACGACGGTGGCCGCGGCCACCCACACGGCGACGGGCCGCAGCCAGGACGACCGGCCGGCGGCCGGGGTGGGCCCGGTGACCGGGGCGGTGGGCATCGAGCGGTGGTGCGGCGGCTGCGGGGGCGCGCTCCCGGCCGGCGCCGCCC
>NZ_JAHDTH010000019.1 GCF_018531445.1 Pseudonocardia lacus | reverse complement strand
TGCTCCCGCTGCGGGTGCACGAGCGGGCGCGCGGCCCCGGCGCCGACCGGCACGTCCTCGCGGTCGCACAGCGCGAGGATCCGCCCGGCGTTGGCGGTGGTGTCGGGCACCGCCACGTTGCCGAACACCGTGCAGACGGCCAGCAGGTCGACCTCCGGCGAGGCCAGCGCCAGCATGATCGCCACGGCGTCGTCCACGCCCGGGTCGGTGTCGATGATCAGCCCCCGCACCCCGCGACCCTAACCCCGTCGAGAACGAAGTTGTCGTGATCAACAGGCCCTGTGGATCACGACAACGTCGTTCTCGACGGGAGCCGGCCCTGCGAGATCAGCGGCGGGACGAGAGCCACTTTCGTGCGGCGGGGTCGGACGAGAGCCGCGCTCGTGCGGCCGGGCGCGAGGAGGGGCGTCCTCGCAGGGCTGGCGTGCCCTCGCAGGGCTGGCGTGCCCTCGCAGGGCTGGCGTGGTGGCGCAGGGTTGACCGGGACATCGCAGCGCTGGCTGGTCGTCGCAGCGCTGGCTGGGTTGTCGCAGGGCTGGTGGGGTCGTCGCAGCGCGCCGGCGGTCTGTGAGGACCCCGCGGGTGCTGCGAGGAGCGAACGCCGTGGGCGTGCTGCCCGCTGGACGGGTGGCGCTCGTTGGCTTGCGCTGGTGGACCGAGATCCGTGCTCGCTCGGCCGGCCGCAACGAGGTGTCCTCGCAGGTCCAGCATGGTGTCGGGCGCTGGTTGCGGACATCACAGCGCTGGCTGGGTTGTCGCAGCGCGCCGGCGGGCTGCGAGCACACACCCGGTGCTGCGGGGACACCCTGGAGCGGCGAGCGCGCCGGCGAGGCGCCGCGCAGCGCCGCGAGCCGCGCCGGGCCGGCCCGGTGGGCGCGCAGCGCCCATGATCAAGCAGGGGCCTCGTTGCGGGGGGTGTGGGCGTGCTACCGCGCGCCCCGGGTTCGCGCCTTCGGCGCTCACCCACGCACCCGCTCCGCGGGCGTGCCGCACCAGAGTGGCTCTCGTCCAACCTGGTCGCAAGAGCGCGGCTCTCGTCCAGCCAGCCCGTTCTCGACGGTCACTCGCTGCGGGTGGGTTCGTCGGACTCCGACGCGAGGTCGCGGTCGGCGCGCTCGGTGGTGCCGGCGGCGTCGGGGGTCGGGTGGTTCGGCGACGGGTGGGGGTCCGGGTCGGCGGCGGCGTAGGCGCGCTCGTCCTCCTCGGTGGCGTCCGTCGGGTTGTCCACGCGGCGCGACACCACGCGGTCCTCCTCGGAACGGGACTCCGGCTCCGGCCCGCCCTCGCGGGACTCCTCGATGCGCATGCGCCCGGCTACCCGCCGCCGGCCGGGGGCACACGCCTACGCTCGGTGCATGACCAGCATGTGGGGGTCGCCGCTGTGGACGCGGTGGCTGCGCCGCCGGCGCGACCCGCGCCAGGCCCGCTTCCTCACCCCCGCCTCGCTGCGCTGGGTGCTGCGCAACCGCGCGTACACGCCCTGGTACCTGGTCCGGTACTGGCGGCTGCTGCGGTTCCGGCTGGCCAACCCGCACGTCGTGCTGCGCGGGATGGTGTTCCTGGGCAAGCGGGTCGAGCTGCACGCCCGGCCCGGGTACGGCCGGCTGGAGATCGGCCGGTGGGTGCACCTGGGCGACGGGAACTGCATCCGCTGCCACGAGGGCTCGCTGCGCATCGGCGACAAGGTCGTGATGGGCCGCGAGAACACGATCAACTGCTACCTCGACGTCGAGATCGGGGCGGCGACGATCGTGGCCGACTGGGTGTACGTCACCGACTTCGACCACCGCACCGCCGACGTGCACGTCCCGATCAAGGACCAGGGCATCGTGAAGACGCCGGTGCGGATCGGGCCCGACTGCTGGGTCGGCGCGAAGGTCTCGGTGCTGCGCGGCTCGCGGGTCGGGCGCGGGTCGGTGCTGGGCGCGCACGCCGTGGTCCGCGGCGACATCCCGGAATACTCGGTCGCCGTCGGGGCACCCGCACGTGTGGTGCGCAACCGGCAGGAGGACTACGAGGCCGCGGCGGCCGAGCGGGCCGCGCTGGCCGACATCGCCCGCAAGACGCAGGCCCACGTGAACCGCACCTTAAAACGATCGGAATCGATGTGAGCTGCGACAAGATCGGTAACAGGGGCGAGATCGACAACGTTCTACTGGACGCCAGGCATCCCGTAGTACCGACCGAGGAAGGTCCACCGTGAAGGACACGACAGTGCGCCGCCTGCTCGCACTCGACCAGGAGTACACCGCAGCGGTCAACTCCGCAATCGCCGAGGACCGCGAGGACCTCGTGGCCGAGCTCGCGGACGAGTACCCCGACGCCGCCGCCAAGATCATGATCGCGGACAGCGCGGCCTGAGCTGAGCCAGTGACCGGGGCCCGTCAGCCCCGCCCGACGGCGAACGCGTTGCCGGTCGGGATCTTGGGCCGGGGCAGCTCCCCGCGAGCTCCCCGGCTGGTCGCCGCGTAGACGTCGGCGGTCGCGCGGGCGATCCGCGCCCAGTCGAAGTCCGTGCCCAGGCTCGCCCTCGCCCGCCGGGCCCGCCGCGCCGCCGCCGCCGGATCGACCAGCACCCGACCCACCGCCCGGGCCAGCTCCCCGACGTCCCCCGGTGGGAACGACACCCCGGTCTCCCCGTCCCGCACCACCTCGCCCAACCCGCCCGCGCTGGAGGCCACCAGCGGCGCGCCCGCGGCGGCCGCCTCCAGCGCGACGATCCCGAACGGCTCGTAGCGGCTGGGCAGCACCACCGCGTCGGCCGCGGCGATGGCGGCGGCCAGTTCGTCGTCGGGCAGGTGCCCCAGGAAGCGCACGCTGCGCAGCACGCGGCTGCGGCGGGCCACCTCGACCAGTTGCTCGGCCATCGTGCCCGTGCCGGCGACGAGCAGCCGCGTGCCCGGGTGCGCGTGGCGGATGCGGGGCAGCGCGGCCACCAGGTCGTGCACGCCCTTCTCGTACTCCAGCCGGCCGAAGTAGAGCAGGAACGGGCGCCCGTCCGGGGCGTACCGGGCCCGCGCCGCGGCCACCCGCGCGGCCGGCACCCGCCAGCGCCGCGGGGCGATGCCGTTGCGCAGCACCGCGATCGGGCCGGGGTCGACGTCGAAGAGCTGGGCGACCTCGGCCCGCATCGCCCGCGAGCAGGTGATGAGCGCGTCGGCGCGGCGGACCAGCCACCACTCCACGGAGTGCACCTGCCGGCTCAACGCCGCCGACAGCCAGCCGTTGTAGCGGCCGGCCTCGGTGGCGTGGACGGTGGCCACCAGCGGCACGTCCAGGACGTCGGCCAGGGTGATCGCCGGGTGGGCGACGAGCCAGTCGTGGGCGTGCACGACCTCGGGGCGCCAGTCGCCGAGCCGGGTGAGCGCGGCGCGCACCATCGCGTGGCCCATGGCCAGGGTCCAGGCCACCATGTCGGTCTCGAACTCCAGGTGGGCCGGGTCCTCGGCGACCCGCAGCACCCGGACGCCGTCGATCGTGGTGTCGGTGGTGGGGTGGGTCTCGGCGTCGGTGCCCGACGGCTGCCGCGACAGCACGACGACCTCGTGCCCGGCCGCGGCGAGCTCGGTGGCCAGCGCGTGCACGTGGCGCCCCAGCCCGCCCACGACGACCGGCGGGTACTCCCAGGACACCATCAGCACGCGCACCCTACCCACCGGTGACCCCCGTCGAGAACGAACTTGTCGTGATCGACAAGCCCTGTTGATCACGACAAGTTCGTTCTCGACGGAACAGGGCCCGGGCGTCCAGGGCGCCGAAGGGGTGCGGGAGGAGGGGAGCGGGGAGGGCGGCGGCCAGGTGCTCGACGGCGGCGGCGTGGGTCTCGGCGCGGCGGCGGGCGTAGTCGGCCGCGGAGTCCTTGCTGATCATGAACGCCCAGTCGCTGGACAGCGCCAGCAACGCCTCCTGGGCCATGGCGTCCTGCGCGCGGTCGCGCACCCGGGTGGGGCGCACGGCGTCGAGCAGGGTCTTCTGCACCCGGTCGTTGAGCGCGACGACGTCGGCGACCTGCTCGCCCGCCCACACCCGCCAGTCCTTCCCCGACCCCCACGACGACGCCGGCAGCTCCACCGGGTCGCCGGCGAGCCCGGCATCGGCGGCCCCGCGCAGCGTCGTCACCCGCACGCCGGCCGCGGGCAGCGCGGTCAGCACCCGCTCCAGCCAGGCCGGGCCCTCGTGCCACCAGTGCCCGAACAGCTCGGTGTCGAACGCGGCCACGGTCAGCGCGGGGCGGCCGAGCCGCTCCCGCAGCCCGACCAGGCGCTCCCGCACGACCCGGACGAAGTCGGCGGCGTCGCGGTCGACGGCGGCCGCCGCCCGCGCCGGCTCGTAGGGCCGCTTCTCGTGCGGCGGCACCGAGCGCCCGCTCACCCGGGCCGGTTTGAGGCCCGAGGCGTGGTCCCAGGTGTGGAAGTCGCGGTAGTCGCGCCCTCCCGGGTAGCCCGAGCGCGGCGACCACACCCGGTAGGTGACGTCCAGGTCGCGGCCGAAGGCCAGCACGCCCGAGTCGCCGACGGGGCGGGCCAGCGCGGTGTCGCCGTGCAGCGCGGGCCCGTCGACCAGGAAGCGGGCGACCCCGGCCGCCGCGTACTCCGCGGCCATCCCGGGCGCGTAGCCGCACTCCGGGGCCCAGATCCCGGCCGGCCGCGACCCGGTCCGCAGCGCGGCGTCGGCCAGCCCGGCCTCCAGCGCGAACGCCCGCACCGGGGCCCGCAGCAGCGGCGCGAACGCGTGCATGGCCGGCCCGCCGAGCAGCTCGACGGCGCCCGCGTCGGCCAGTGCGCGCAGCACCGGCGAACCGCCGTGCCGCCAGCGCCCCTCGAACAGCTCCAGCGCCCGCGTGGCCGCGCGGTGCTCGTGCGCGGCGAGGTCGGGCAGCCGGGGCGCGGCGCCGTGCGCGCGCAGCAGCCAGTCGCCCAGCCAGTCGTGCAGCCCGCGCAGGCAGTGCGGGTCGTCCAGCTGGGCGGCCAGCACCGGGGTGACGCCGAGGGTGAGCAGGTCGCGGTGGCCGCGCTCGGCCAGCCGGTGCAGCACGTCGACGACGGGCAGGTAGGAGTGCGCCCACGACTGGTAGAGCCATTCCTCGCCGACCGGCCAGCGGCCGTGGTGGGCGAGCCAGGGCAGGTGGCTGTGCAGGACGAGGCAGAACGTGCCCACCGCACCGTCGCCCACGCCGTGCCGGCCCACCGATCACCCCCGAGCGGCGACCGTACTGCGCCGGCGCTCGCCGTGGATCACCCGGACCCGCCGGCCAGCCGCAGCGCGCCGCGGTCGAGGTCGAGCGTCGCGAGCTGGCCCAGCGGGACCGTGACGGCCCCCGGCCCGTGCCCGACCGGGAACCCGCCGGCGAACGGCACCCCGAAGTGCCGCAGCCGCTCGTCGAGGACGGCGAGCACCTTGCGGGTGGTCGCGCCGTTGTAGGCGCTGCCGTTGAACCTCCCGACGGCCACCCCGGCCACCTGCCCGAGCACGCCGGAGCGCCCGAGGAACGTCAGCCAGCGGTCGACCCGGTACGGCGGCTCGTCGACGTCCTCCAGCAGCAGCACGACGCCCTCCCACGAGTGCCGCGAGACCAGGCTCGTGGCCAGCACGGCGAGGTTGCCGCCCAGCAGCACGCCGTGCGCGGCGCCGCGACCGCTGCGCAGGGCGTAGGTCGGCTCCCTCGGCACGGCGCGCAGGGTGGCGCTGGTGCCGAACGACACCATCGCCCGGCGCAGCGACTCGGCGGCCTCCGGGGTGGGGCCGGTGCGCCCGCCGACGGCCGGCGCGTGCAGGCTCGGCAGCCCGGTCGCCGTCCACAGCGCCAGGTGCAGCGCGGTGATGTCGCTGAACCCGACCAGCAGCTTGCGGCCGCGGTCCCAGTCGATGGCGTCGACGATGCGCTGGGTCCCGTACCCGCCGCGCAGGCACACGACGGCCCGGACGTCCGGGTCGTCCCACGCGGCCTGGAACTCGGCCAGGCGCACCGCGTCCGGCGCCGCGAGGTAGCCCATGCGCGGGTCGCCGCGGTGCCCGTCGCCGCCCCCGTCCACGACCCGCAGGCCCCAGCCGCGCAGCAGGCGGTGGGCGCGGTCGACCGCCTCCGGGGGCGACGGGCTGGCCGGCGACACGAGCGCGACGGCGTCGCCCGGGCCGACGCTCAGCGACCCGGTCACCGGCGCACCGCCACGGTGAGCAGGTCGAGGCCGGCGTCGAGGTCGTCGGCGCGGAGCACGAAGTCCTCCGCGCGCACCGCGGCGACGTCGGCCAGCAGCGCCGCCGGCCAGTCGCCGTCGTCGAGCGCCACGGCCACCTGGGCGTCGACGACCGAGCCGCCGTGGCGGGCGTCGACCTCGCGCAGCCGCGGCCCGTGGTGCAGGCCGAGCAGTTCGACGTCGGCGAACCCGGCCGCGGCGACGAGATCGCCGAGCTCGGCGGGGGCCAGCTCGCGGGTGTGGAACGGGTTGAGCGGGGTGTCGCGCCCGGGGGAGAACGTGATCCGGTTGGGCGTGGAGACCAGCAGCGCGCCGCCGGGGCGCAGCACCCGCCGGCACTCCCGCAGGAACCGCTCCTGGTCCCACAGGTGCTCGACCACCTGCAGCGACACGACGACGTCGCAGGCCCCGTCGCGGACCGGCAGCGCCACCAGGTTCGCCCTGGCCACGCCGACGGCCGGGTAGCGGTTAGCGACGTGGGCCGCGGTCGGGGCGTCGTAGTCGAGGCCGAGCACCGCGCGGGCGCCGTGGGCGAGCAGGTCGGCGCCGTAGCCCTCGCCGCACCCGGCTTCGAGCACGACGGCTCCCGCGCACCGCCGCGCCAGGGCGAGGTAGACGGCCTCGTGGCGGCGGAACCAGTAGTTCTCCCGCGGGATGCCGGGGACGGTGCGCTCGCCGGTGAGCGGGAGCACCTCGGGCAGGGCGTCGACGGGCGTGGGGGAGCGGGGAGCCACGCTGCGACCGTTCCAGACCGGGTGCCGGTTCGTCATCGCCCGGCCCGCGCCGAACCGGCCCCGGCCCGGGTCAGCCCTGCGCCTTCTCCGCCACGTCCTGCCACTCCCGCCACGTCCTCAGCCGCGACTCGTAGTCGGCGGTGGCGATGCCCAGCGGCGCCGACCCCAGGAAGATCCGCAGCGGCGGCTCGTCGGCGTCCACGACCGCCAGCACGGCGCTCGCCGATGCCGTCGGGTCGCCCGGGGTGCCGATCCGCTCGCGGCGCGCCTTCTGGACCTGCTCGTGCAGCTCGGCGTAGTCGGGCAGCGGGTCGGAGTGCCGCGCGGAGGCGCCGGCCCAGTCGGTGGCGAAGCCGCCCGGCTCGATCAGCGTGACGCGGACGCCGAATCCGGCGACCTCCTGGGCCAGCGACTGGCTCAGGCCCTCCAGCGCCCACTTGGACGCGTGGTACATCCCGACCACCGGGAACGCGCTGATCCCGCCGATCGAGGAGACCTGCAGGATGTGCCCGGAGCCCTGGGCGCGCAGGATCGGCAGCGCGGCCTGGGTGACCCAGAGCGCGCCGAACAGGTTGGTCTCCACCTGGTCGCGGGCGTCGGACTCGCTGAGTTCCTCGACGAACCCGAAGTGCCCGTAGCCGGCGTTGTTGACCACGACGTCGAGCCGGCCGAAGCGCTCGTGCGCGGCGGCGACCGCGGCGAAGTCGGCGGCGCGGTCGGTGACGTCGAGCCGCAGCGGCAGGAGCCGCTCGCCGTAGCGCTCGACGAGGTCGTCGAGGGTGGACGTGTCGCGCGCCGTCGCGGCCACGCGGTCGCCGCGCTCCAGCGCCGCGATGGCCCATTCGCGGCCGAAGCCGCGTGACGCGCCGGTGATGAACCAGATCTTCTCCGTCATGCCCGGTGGAACTACCGGAGGCGCCTCCGGTATTCCGGGTCACCGCCGGGAAATGTCCACGCCGTGCTCACCTTCCGGACGGGGGCCGCTCGTCCTCGGTGATCCGCCCGTCGATGACCGCAGGGGTCGGCGCGGCGTCACCAGCCGGACGACCGCCCCCACCGGCACGACGACGGCCAGCGCCACCGCCACCTGGACGGCCCCGACGACCTGCGCGGCCAGCAGCACGGCCGGACCGGCGAACAGGAACCCGAGGCCGGCGAAGGGGTGGTCGTGGCGCAGGCAGTGCGCCGCGGCGCCCGTACACAGGAGCAGGGCGACCAGGCCGACCGCGGACCCGGCGACGGTGAGCGGCACGACGCCTCCTCCCAGGTGACGGCAGGAGTCTCGTCCGCCCCGCCCGTTCTCGCAATCAGTCATCGGGTGACTGCGTACGGTGACTTGCGGTGATCGGCGGGAAGAGGTCTTCGTCCTGCCCGCCGGGCGCTATTGAGTCTCCGCTTTTCCGGGCGGGAGCACGTAGCATCCGGGGATCGGTGACGGTGGAGGGAGTGCGATGGGGCACGAGGAGCGGGTCCGGGTCACGATCGAGGACGGGGTCGCCGACGTGCGGCTGAACCGCCCGGACAAGCGCAACGCGCTCGACCCGGCGATGTTCGAGGCGCTCGTGCTGGCCGGCACCGAGCTGGCCTCGAACCCGTCGCTGCGGGTGGTGGTGCTGTCCGGGGAGGGCCCCGACTTCTGCGCTGGCCTGGACTTCGGGTCGTTCCAGGCCATGGCCGGCGGCGGCGCGCGGCTCTCGGCGACGGCGCAGCTGCCCGAGCCCACCGGCCCGGCCAGGGCGACGGGCCAGCGCGCGGTGCACGTGTGGGCCGAGCTCCCGGTGCCGGTGATCGCCGCCATCCGGGGCAACGCGCTCGGCGGCGGGCTGCAGGTCGCGCTCGGCGCCGACATCCGCATCGTCGCGCCCGACGCGTCGCTCGGGCTGCTGGAGGTGCCCTGGGGCCTGGTGCCCGACATGACCGGCACCCAGGTGCTGCCCGAGCTGGTGGGCCGCGACGTGGCCAAGGAACTGGTCTTCACCGGGCGGAAGGTGTCCGGCACCGAGGCCGCGCAGCTGGGCCTGGCCACCCGCGTCGCCGACGACCCGATCGCCGCGGCGCGGGAGCTGGCCCGCACGATCGCCGGGATGAACCCGCACTCCGTGCGCGGCGCCAAGCGCCTGCTCGACATGGCCGGGCGCGTCGACCTCGCCGAGGGCTTCGCCGCCGAGCAGCAGGAGATCGGTGCACTGATCGGCAGCCCGAACCAGGTCGAGGCCGTCACGGCCCGGTTCGAGCGGCGCGCCCCGAAGTTCGCGGACTGAGCCCTCAGGGCTTCAGGACCAGCCGGATGGGGTTGCCCGTCTTGCGCTCCAGCTGCTCGACCGCCTTCGCGGCGTCGGCCAGCGGGACCAGCCCGCTGACCGAGCGGGACAGGTCGAGCCGGTGGCGGCGGGTCAACGCCACCAGCTCCTCGATGTGGCCGGGCCCGTAGCCGTAGTGGCCGAGTACCTGCTGCTGCAGGAACCCGAACCGGCTGCTGTCGGCGATCGTCACCGGCTGCCCGGACAGCCCCACCAGCACGAGCTTGCCCTGCGGCCCCAGGCACAGCAGGGCCTGCTCGCGCACCGCGGTCACCCCGGCGAAGTCGAAGGCGACAGCAAGGCCGGTGCCCGTCTCGGCCATGACCCGCTCGACGAACCGCTCGTCGGCCGGGTCGAGGACGACGTCGGCGCCGAGGTCGAGGGCGCGGTCGCGAGCGGCCGGCAGCGGGTCGACGACGATGATCGGCGCCGCGCCGACCAGCCGCAGCAGCTGCACGGCGTGCGCGCCCAGCCCGCCCGCGCCCCACACGCCCACGGCCTGCGCAGGGCGCACGGCCGCGGTGGCGGTGATCGCGCCCCACGGCGTGGACACCGCGTCCGGGATGATCGCGGCCTGCTCGAACGGCAGGTCGTCGGGGATGGGGACCAGGGTCGAGACGGTGGCCAGCGCGTACTCGGCCCAGCCGCCGTCGTAGTCGACGCCGCGGGTCAGGGTCTCGCCCCCGGGGCCCTGCTCGCCGGCGGACAGCAGCACCCGCCGCCCCGGCTCCCAGCCGGACACGTCCGGGCCGAGCGCGTCGACGACGCCGGCGACCTCGTGGCCGAGGGTGACCGTGTCGCCGGGCAGGAACACCGGCGTCAGCGTGCCGTCGATCAGGTGCACGTCCGACAGGCACACGCCGGCCGCCTCGACCTTGATCCGGACCTGGCCGGGGCCCGGCTCGGGGACCGGCACGTCCTCGACCTCGAACCGCCTCGTCCGCAGGTGCAACCGGCCGGCCAGCATGCGATCACCCGTTCCGCTCGTCGTTCCCGCCCTCGATGATCGCCATCATGCCCGCGTCGACGCGGTCGCGGTCGCGCACTTCCCGAGCGCCCCGCGATGCGGCACCCTGGCCGGCGGGGGTGAGGCGATGTCCGTCCTCGGATCCGTCCGGTCGCGCCGCTGGGCCGACCTCCCGCCCGACGCCCGGCTCGGGGTCGCGTTCGGCGGGGCCGTCCAGCTGGCGCTGCTCGCGGCGGCGCTGCTCGACCTGCGCCGCCGGGACCCCGCGCTCGTCCGCGGGCCGCGCTGGGTGTGGGCGCTGGTCTCGCTGCTCAACTTCATCGGCCCGATCAGCTACTTCGCGTTCGGTCGCCGCCGCCCGCGCTGAGCGCCAGCGGGCCCGCCGCCGGAGTTCAGGAAAGCCACGTTCCTGTCCTCTGGGTTCAGGAAAGCCACGTTCCTGACCCGCGGGTTCAGGAAAGCCACGTTCCTGTCCCGTGGGTTCAGGAACGTGGCTTTCCTGAACCACCGCCGGGCCTTCCCCAGCATGAGATCGGCCTGGACCGGACATCCGCGTCCACCACGGGGACGGGCCGCCGCGTCAGCGCCGACCGCCGGCTCCGAGCCCGCCCACCAGGACGTGGCCGGGCGGCGGCTCCTCGGACGGCGTGCCGTTGACGACCACGGCCGCCCGCTCCCACGCCCGCTCCGCGGTCAGCAGCGGCAGCTCGGCGGCGTTCCACCCGTCCATGACGGCCATCGCCGCGGGGTCGTCGCGGTCGCGCTCGCGCATCCGGCGGTCGGCGACGGCGTGGTCGGATTGCACCCAGACGACGGCGTCCAGGTACGGGGCCAGCCGCCGCCGCGCCGCGGCGCACCCCTCGACGAGCAGCAGCTCGCACCCGGCCGGCACCTCGATCGCGCCCTCCCGGCCGCGCTCCCGCCAGGCCGGCGGGGCGAACCGGACGGCGTGACCCTCCCGGGCGGGCGCCAGCACGTGCTCGGCGAGCAGCGGGTCCCAGTCGAAGAAGCTGTGGTGCCAGGCCGCGTCGTCGGTGTGGACGACGGTGGTGCGCGGCCCGGCCGCTGCGGCCAGCGCCCCGGCCAGCGTGGACTTGCCGCTCCCGCCGCGCCCGTCGACGGCGACCACCCAGGGCCGCGTCGGCGGGTCGGGCCGGGCGGTGGTCAGCCGGGCCAGCACCTCGGCGACGGGCACGGCGCGCCACGGCCCGTGGTCGGGCTCGCCGTCCGGCAGCTGCATGCCGGCATCCTCGCCCAACCCGACGCGGCGGGCACGTCGGTCGGTGCCCCGTCCGTCACGGACTCGGCCACGGCGCCCCCCGGCGACGCATGATCGTCGGGTGACCGCGTACTCGTTGCTGTCCCACCTGGAGTGCTCCCGCGACGGCTCGCGCCACGACGCCGATGTGCTGCAGGGCACGTCGGCGATCGGGGCCCCGCTGCTGGCCCGCTACGACCTGGGGGCGGTCGCCGCGGCCGTCACCCGGGCCGACATCGCCTCGCGCCCGCCGACGCTGTGGCGCTACCACGAGGTGCTGCCCGTCCGCGATCCCGCGCGGGTGGTGAGCCTGGGCGAGGGCATGACACCGCTGGTCGAGCTGCCCCGCCACGGCGCCCGGCTGGGCGTGCCGGCGCTGCGGATGAAGGACGAGGGGCTCGTGCCGACCGGCTCGTTCAAGGCGCGCGGCGCGGCCGTCGGGGTGTCGCGGGCCGCGGAGCTGGGGGTGGCCGGGATCGCGATGCCGACGAACGGCAACGCCGGGGCCGCGTGGGCGTCCTACGCGGCGCGGGCCGGGATCGGGGCGCTCGTCGCGATGCCGGTGGACGCGCCGGAGATCACCCGGCGCGGGGTCGCGGTGACCGGCGCCGAGCTGTACCTGGTCGACGGCCTGATCGGCGACGCCGGAGCGCTGGTGAAGGCGGCCGTCGCCGAGCGGCCCGGCTGGCAGGACACCTCGACGCTGCGCGAGCCGTACCGCATCGAGGGCAAGAAGACGATGGGCTACGAGATCGTCGAGCAGCTCGGCTGGCGGGCCCCCGACGTCATCCTCTACCCGACCGGCGGCGGCGTCGGGATCATCGGCATCCACAAGGCGCTGCGGGAGCTGCGGGAGCTGGGCTGGCTGCGCGGTGAGCTGCCGCGGCTGGTGGCGGTGCAGGCAGCGGGCTGCGTGCCGATCGTCGACGCGTTCGCCGCCGGCCTGGCCGAGAGCACGCCCCCGCCCGACCCGCGCACGGTCGCGTTCGGGATCACGGTGCCCAAGGCGCTGGGCGACTTCCTGGTGCTCGACGCCGTGCGCGACACGGGCGGCACCGCGATCGCGGTGACCGACGAGGAGCTGCTCGCCGCGCAGTCCGCGCTGGCCCGCGACGAGGGCGCGTGGATCTGCCCGGAGGGCGCGGCCTGCTTCGCGGCGGTGGGGCGGCTGCGCGAGTCGGGGTGGCTGCGCGGCGACGAGGAGGTCGTCGTCCTGAACACCGGCGCCGGCCTGATCTACCCCGGCACCGTCCCCGTCGACGCGCCCGTGCTGCCCCGCACCGGCACCCCCATCCCGTCGAGAACGAACTTGTCGTGATCAACAGGGCCTGTCGATCACGACAAGTTCGTTCTCGACGGGGTCGGTCAGCCGAAGAGGCCGCGGCGGCGGGCCAGCTCGTGCAGCTGGTCGTCCAGGACGCGCTCCAGGTCGGGGGAGTCGATGAGGTCGTAGGGCAGCGGGACCCGGCGGACGCGGTCGTCGCCCTCGGTGAACAGCCCGGCCTTCTTGTCGCCCTCCAGGATCACCTCGATCTCGTGCGGGCGGGTCAGGAACGTCACCTCGACCTCGTTGAGCGAGCGCGACAGCGAGGCCGGCGGGTAGAACTCCAGCTCCTGGTAGAACGGCAGCGCCGCACCGCGGATGTGGCCGCGCTCGACGTCGGTGCTCTTGAACCGGCAGCCGACCCGCTCCAGCGCGCCCAGCACGCGCTGCTGGGCCGGCGTGGGCTCGACCCGGACCGGGTCGTAGTCGCCCTTGTCGAACGACTTGGCGATCTCCAGCTCGGTGCGCACCCCGATCCGGACGCCGGGCAGGTCCTGGCCGTTCACCACGTTGAACGGCGTCTCCAGCGGCACCTCGATCGAGAACGGCGCGTTGCGGTGCTCGCCGGGGTGCAGCGTGAACTCGCCCTCCACGAGCTGGCGGGCGAACTCCGCGTCGGACTTGTGCTCGCTGTCCTGGGTCTCCACCTCGACCCGGCACACCAGGGTCAGCGCGACGTACTTGATCTCCTGCTCGAACTCCCCGCCGACGATCTCGACGATGCCGTCGAGCCGGCCGCCCGGCCGCGTCGCCGGCGTGTGCACGATCGTGTCGACGGTCGTGCCGCCGCCGAACCTGGCCTTGATCCGCTTGAAGATCATTCTTACCCCCCAGCTGGTCGAGTCCCCCGAACCGGGCGGACCCTATCGTGGCGACTCGCTCGAACCGCGTACCGCGCGCGCGGTCCGGCGTCAGGCGTCGGGCGCGTTCTGCACGGTCAGCACGCCGCCGACGTCGTGGCGCAGCCAGGCCAGCAGGACGCGGTCCTCCAGGGTCAGCGGGACCCGCGGGCCCGACCAGCTCAGCATCGCCGTGGGGCGGTGGGCGAGCGCGTCGCGCAGGCTCGTGGCCAGCTCCGGGGTGGCGAGCACGATCACGCCGTCGTGGCTGACCGCCTGCGAGCCGGGCGCGGCGTCGGCGGCGTCCGGGCCGGTGCTGAGCACGTAACCGCAGCCCTGCCGATCGTCGTATCCGGTCACCACCATGCGCGCGTTCCCTCGTGCTCGTCCGGCCCTGCCCGTCCCAGCCTGCCGCCTACGGGTCACCTCCGGCGCTGATCCGGGCGATCCTGTCGGCTTCCGCCGCCAGGGCGACGACATCGGCGGAGTCGGCGGGGATGCCGTGGCGCAGCGCGATGCGCCGGATGTCGGGGTAGCCGATGGCGGTCCGGTTGCGGTCGTCGATGTACACGACGAAGCGCAGCGGCAGGTCGAGGCCGATGCTGGGGGCCGTGGCCAGCAGCGGGGCCTCCGCGGCCGGTCGGGAGATCAGCACCGCGGTGCTCGCCCGCGGCGGGGCCGGCGTGCCGGGTGGGTCGGTGGCGCGCGGCCGACCGGTGTCGGGCACGAACTCCAGGGTGGCCAGCACGTTGTTGCCACCCCGGTCGCCCTCCCGCTGCAGCGCGGTGACCGCGGCGGCGATCGTCCCGTCGCTGATCGCGGTCAGCAGGTAGTCGACCGGCGTGACCCCGATCAGCGGGGCCGCGGTGGCCTCCGCGGCGGCGGGGGCGACCCCGTCCAGGATCGCCGCGTTGGCGTCGGCCAGCGGCTGGCGCACCGCCACGTCGGAGACGTTGGACAGGGCGGCGAGGTAGTCGATGCTGTCGTAGCTCAGCACCGTCTTCCCGGCGGCGTCCTGGCGCACCTGGAACGGCGCTGGCAGCACGCCACCGGCCCGTGGGTCGAACCGGGCCATGCCCGTGTTGGCCGCGTCGGGGCCGCCGATGACCACCGTGTTCGGCGGGATCTGCACGCCGGCCGCACGGGCCGCCGCGGCGTGGTCGACGACGGCCGCCACCCGCCCGCCACCCGCGGTGATCGCGTCCTGCAGGCCCTGGACCAGCGCGGCCGGGTCGCCGTCCGCTCCGACCGTGACCGAGCCGGCCACCTCACCCGGGGTCAGGGCGGCCGGCAGCGTCGCTCCGGCACCGCCGTCCAGGGTTCCGCACGCCGTGGCGCTCAGCGAGAGCGCCAACGCGGCGCCCGCCGTCCGCATGCGGGCTCGGAACAGGGTGGACATCGGCGGCTCCGGGGCAGGGCTGCGGGGACTCGAAGGGGCGGCGGCGACCCTATCGGCGGACATCGCGCTCCGACCGGGTCGTCGCTCGTGCAGCCGATCAGCGGCGCCGCACGCGCGCCAACAGGCCGACGAGGCGTCGATGGGCGTCGTGTGACACCGGAGTGACCGGTTTCACCCGTACGTCGATTGCCGGCGGTATACCCCCTGGTAACAATGGCCAGGTCTGGTCGCCCGACGTACGGGACCGCGGTCGCGGGCGGCGGAGTCGCATGTGAGGGTCCCCAGCACAGGTCCAGGAAGTCCCGTTCGAGCCCGGCGTCGGCGCCATCGACGGCTGCCGCCGCGGCGCGCGGGGCGCATCGCGGGTCACCGCGCCGGCAGGAGGTCGAAGAGGTCCGATGAACATCGTCGTGCTCGTCAAGCAGGTGCCCGACACCTATTCGGAACGCAAGCTCGACGCGTCGGACGGCCGGCTGGACCGGGACGCCACCGACGCCGTCCTCGACGAGATCAACGAGCGCGCCGTCGAGGCCGCGCTGCAGATCAAGGAGGCCAACGGCGGCTCCGAGGTGACCGTCGTGACCATGGGTCCCGACCGCGCCACCGAGGCCATCCGCAAGGCGCTGTCCATGGGCGCCGACAAGGCCGTGCACCTGACCGACGGCGCGCTGGCCGGGTCGGACGCGGTGTCCACCGCCAAGGCGCTGGCCAAGGTCATCGGCACGGTCGACGGGTTCGACCTGGTGCTGGCCGGCAACGAGGCCTCCGACGGGCGCGGCGGCGCCACCCCGGCGATGGTGGCCGACCTGCTCGGCGTGCCCGCGCTCACCCACGCCCGCGAGATCACCGTCGACGGCTCCTCGGTGACCGTGCGCCGGGAGACCGACGACGGCGTCACCGTGCTGACCGCCGAGCTGCCGGCCGTGGTGTCGGTCGGCGAGAAGATCAACGAGCCGCGCTACCCGTCGTTCAAGGGGATCATGGCGGCCAAGAAGAAGCCGGTGACCACGCTGTCGCTGGCCGACGCCGGGATCGACGCCGGCGAGGTCGGCTCGGCGGGGGCGCTGTCCAGCGTCACCTCCGCGCAGCCCAAGCCCCCGAAGAGCGCGGGCGAGAAGGTCATCGACGAGGGCGACGGCGGGCAGAAGATCGCCGCGTTCCTGGTGTCCCAGAAGCTGATCTGACCCGGTTCGACGAGCGAAGGAGAAAACCCATGGCCGAAGTACTGGTCCTCGTCGACCACGTCGAGGGTGAGGTCAAGAAGAGCACGTTCGAGCTGCTGACGGCGGCGCGCTCGCTGGGCGAGCCGTCCGCGGTGGTCGTCGGCGCGCCCGGCACCGCCCAGAAGCTGTCCGCGGCGCTGGCCGCCAACGGCGCCGAGAAGATCTACGTCGCCGAGACCGACCGCACCGACTTCCTGACCCCGCAGGTCGACGTGCTGGCCGCGCTGGTCGGGTCGGCGTCGCCGACGGCCGTGCTGGTCAGCGCGTCCGCCGACGGCAAGGAGATCGCCGGCCGGCTGGCCGTGCGCACCGGCTCCGCCTGGCTGAACGACGTCATCGGCGTCGCCGGTGGCGACGGCGTGTCCGCCACCCACTCGGTCTTCGGTGGCGCGTTCATCGCCGAGGCGAAGTCCAACACCGAGCACCCGGTGATCACCCTGCGGCCCGGCGCGGTCGACGTCGAGGCCACCGCGGGCGCGGGCACCGAGCAGCAGGTGGAGGTCCCCGCGGCCAGCGGTCGCGGCGCCACCGTGCAGAGCACCGAGCCGATCGTCGGCGGCGACCGCCCCGAGCTCACCGAGGCCAGCGTCGTGGTCTCCGGCGGGCGCGGCGTCGGCTCGGCCGACGACTTCGCCGTCGTCGAGGGCCTGGCCGACGCCCTCGGCGCGGCCGTCGGCGCGTCCCGGGCGGCGGTCGACTCCGGCTACTACCCGCACCAGTTCCAGGTCGGGCAGACCGGCAAGACCGTCTCGCCGCAGCTCTACATCGCGCTGGGCATCTCCGGCGCGATCCAGCACCGGGCCGGCATGCAGACCTCGAAGACGATCATCGCCGTCAACAAGGACGCCGAGGCCCCGATCTTCGAGATCGCCGACTTCGGCGTGGTGGGCGACCTGTTCCAGGTCGCGCCGCAGCTGAAGGAGGAAGTCGCCAAGCGCAAGGGCTGAGCGGCCCCACCGCTGGTTCTCCGGAAGCCACGATGCTGCCCCTCGCGGGTGGCCTCGTGGCTTCCGGCGTTGAGGGGCATTCGGCGGCTCCTAGTCTTCGCAGGGGCTGTGTGGTCTTCGCAGGTGCTGTGGGCCCTGCGAAGACCATGGCGGCTCTGCGAAGACTGTGAGGCCATCGAAGACTGTGAGGCCATCGAAGACGGTGAGGCCATCGGGCGGTCGTCGGTGGCGGGCACCCGCTCGGCGGGAGGCATCGCTGGCCGCCCGAGAAGTCGCGCGTCTACCCTTGGGCACGGCGACCGGACCGGGCCCACCGGACGGGTGGTTCGACAGATGGTGGCTGATGGCGCGGCAGATGACACAGGCGGACGTGACGTCCCCGGCGAAGACGACCTACCTCGACCACGCCGCCACCACCCCGGTGCTGGACGAGGTGGTGGCGGCGATGGCCGACGCCATGCGGCGCACCGGCAACGCGTCCTCCCTGCACACCTCGGGGCGGCGGGCCCGCCGCGACGTCGAGGAGGCCCGCGAGCGCATCGCGGCGGCCGTCGGGGCGCGTCCGTCGGAGGTGGTGCTCACCACCGGCGGCACGGAGAGCGACAACCTCGCCGTCAAGGGCCTCTACTGGGCGCGCCGCGCGGCCGACCGCCGCCGCCGCCGGGTGCTGGTCTCCTCGATCGAGCACCACGCCGTGCTGGACGCGGCCACCTGGCTCAGCGAGCACGAGGACGCCGAGGTCGAGCTGCTGGGCGTCGACGAGGTGGGCCGGGTGACCCCGGCGTCGCTGCGCGCCGCGCTGGCCCGCGACCCCGCCTCGGCGGCGCTCGTGTCGGTGATGTGGGCCAACAACGAGGTCGGCACGGTCAACCCGATCCGCGAGCTGGCGGCCGTCGCCCACGAGTTCGGCGTCCCGCTGCACACCGACGCCGTGCAGGCCGTCGGGGTGCTCCCGGTCGACTTCACCGCCTCCGGCGCCGACGCGCTCACCCTCACCGGGCACAAGCTGGGCGGGCCGTACGGGGCCGGGGTGCTGCTGCTGGGCCGAGACATCGCGCTCACACCGCTGCTGCACGGCGGCGGCCAGGAGCGCGACGTGCGCTCCGGCACCCTGGACACCCCGTCGGTCGTCGCGCTGGCCAAGGCCGTCGAGGTGGCCGTGGCCGACATGCCCCGGCGGGCCGCGGTGCTGTCCGGCCTGCGCGACGACCTGGTGGGCAAGGTGCTGGCCTCGGTGCCCGACGCCACCCTCAACGGCGACCCGGGCACCGGCGTCATCGACGGCGGCCCGTCGCGGCTGCCCGGCAACGCCCACCTGTCGTTCCCCGGGTGCGAGGGCGACAGCCTGCTCATGCTGCTCGACGCGCAGGGCATCGAGTGCTCCACCGGCTCGGCCTGCACCGCGGGTGTCGCCCAGCCCAGCCACGTGCTGCTGGCCATGGGCGCCGACGAGGCCACCGCGCGCGGCTCGCTGCGGTTCTCCTTCGGCCACACCTCGACCCCGGCCGACGTCGACGCCGTCGCCGCGGTCATCGGGCAGGTGGTCGACCGGGCCCGGCGCGCCGGCCAGCACGTCCCGGCGGGGGGCCGCTAGTGCGGGTGCTGGCCGCGATGAGCGGCGGCGTCGACTCGGCGGTGGCCGCGGGGCGCGCGGTCGACGCGGGCCACGACGTCGTCGGGGTGCACCTGGCCCTGTCCGAGACGCCCGACGCGCTGCGGTCCGGCTCGCGCGGCTGCTGCTCCCGCGAGGACGCCGCCGACGCCCGCCGGGCCGCCGACGTGCTCGACATCCCGTTCTACGTGTGGGACTTCGCGGCCCGGTTCACCGAGGACGTCGTCGACGACTTCGTGGCCGCCTACGCCGAGGGCCGCACCCCGAACCCGTGCCTGCGGTGCAACGAGAAGATCAAGTTCTCGGCGCTGCTCGACCGGGCGCTCGCGCTCGGCTTCGACGCCGTCTGCACCGGCCACTACGCCCGCAACGTCAGCGGCGTGCTGCGCCGGGCCGTCGACGCCGACAAGGACCAGTCCTACGTGCTGGCCGTGCTCACCCGCCACCAGCTGGCGCACGCGATGTTCCCGATCGGCGACACCACCAAGCCGCGGGTGCGCGCCGAGGCCGCCGAGCGCGGGCTGCGGGTGGCCGACAAGCCCGACAGCCACGACATCTGCTTCATCCCCTCCGGCGACACCCGCGCCTTCCTCGGGGCCCGGCTGGGCACCCGGCCCGGAGCCGTCGTCGACGCCGAGACCGGGGCCGAGCTGGCCCGCCACGACGGCGTCCACGGGTTCACCGTGGGGCAGCGCAAGGGGCTGGGCATCGACGCCCCCGCAGGCGACGGCCGCCCCCGCTACGTGCTGGGCATCGAGCCGGTGTCCGGCACGGTCCGGGTGGGCCCGGCCGCCGCGCTGGATGTGCGCACCGTCGAGGCCGAGCGCCCCGTGTGGGCGGCCGGCGCCGCCCCGGGCGAGCGGTTCGACTGTGTGGCCCAGGTGCGCGCGCACGGCGGCCTGGCGGCGGCCACCGCCGTCGTCACCGACGCCGGCGTGGTGGTCGAGCTGGACGAGCCGCTGCGCGCGGTCGCCCCCGGCCAGGCCGTCGCGCTGTACCGCCCGGACGCGGACGGCGACGTCGTGCTGGGCAGCGCCACCATCACCGCCACCCGGTAGCGCGCACCCGCCGACGGCCGGTCGCGGTGAGTAGTGCCCGGGAGATTCGGGCACTCCGCGGCGTCCGCCCAGGAGGTGCGCCTTGTCCGCTCTGTCCCAGCCGGTCGACGCCGTCCACGACGTCGCCGAGAGCAAGCCCGTCAAGCTGCTCGGCCGCATCGGCCTGGTCGCCTACGGCGTCGTGCACCTGCTGATCGCCTGGCTGGTGGTGCAGGTGCCGTTCGGCGAGCCGGAGCAGGCCGACAAGAAGGGCGCGCTGCAGCAGGTCGCGTCCACTCCGGCCGGGGCGTTCCTGCTCTGGGTGATCACCGCGGGGCTGGCCGCCCTGGTGCTCTGGCAGCTGACCGAGGCGATCTGGGGCCACCGCGGGCTCCCGGCCCGCCGGCAGGCGCTGCGCAGGGCGATCAACGTCGGCGAGGCGGCCATCTTCGCCGTGCTGGCCTACTCCGCCGGCTCGATCGCCGCCACCGGCGGCGCGCCGTCGCTGTCGAAGTCGTTCGCCGCGGCCGTGTTCGACCTGCCCGGCGGGCGCTACCTGGTCGCGCTCGGCGGGCTCGGGCTGGTCGCCGGTGGCGCGTACGCCGTCTACCGCGGGGTGCGGAAGGAGTTCCTGCGCGACCTGCGGTTCAGCGGCGAGGCCGCCCGCCGCAAGCGCCTGATCACCCGGCTCGGGCAGGTCGGTTGGTGCGCCCTGGGCGTGGTCTACGGGCTGCCCGGCGTGCTGCTGGTCGTCGCCGGCCTGCAGTACGACCCGAAGGAGCCGGTCGGGCTCGACGCCGGCCTGCAGGCGCTGGGCCGCCAGCCGTTCGGCGCCCCGGTACTGGTGGCGCTGGCCCTCGGCCTGGTCGCGTTCGGCGTCTACTGCTTCGTGGACGCGCGCTACCGCAAGGACTGACCCGCGCGCCGGAACCACGGGGCCTGCGTCTGCCGCGTCCGGCGAGGCCGACCCCGGCGGCTCCGCGCGCCGGCCGCGCCGCCGGACGAGCGGGTGTCGTGGGCGGGCCGCCCACCCGGCTGGTAGACACCGCACGTGAGCACCGACGACCCCATCGAGGCGGCACTGGCCGCGGCCGGACTGACCGGCGCCCGGCCCGGGGAGACGGTCGGCGGTGGGCCCCTGACCGTCTCCGAGGCCGCCGAGCCCGACGCGGGGGAGGCCGAGCCCGCCCCCCGCTGGCCGGACGGCGCGGCCACCGGGGTCGGCTCGATGCCCGGCACCGACCCCCTGGAGGCGGCGACGGTGGTGGCGGGGGAGCTGCCGCTGCTGGTGCCCCTGCCCGAGCTGCCCGCCCGCGGCGTGGGCGCGGACATGATCGGCCGCACCGCCGGGCTGCTGGTCGACCTGGCGGTGGAGCTGCGGCCGTCGGGGTACCGGGTGACCGCCCGACCGGGCCGCGAGCACCGGCGCGCCGTCGACCTCCTGCGCACCGACCTGGACGCCTTCGACGAGGCCTGCGACCCCGTCCGCCCGGGCTGGGTCAAGGTGCAGGCGGCCGGCCCCTGGACGCTCGCGGCCGCGGTGGAGCTGCGCACCGGCCACCGCGTGCTGACCGACCACGGCGCGGTGCGGGAGTTCGCCACGAGCCTGACCGAGGGGCTGCGGGAGCACGTGGCCGAGGTGGCCTCCCGCACCGGGGCGCAGGTGCTGCTGCAGCTCGACGAGCCCTCGCTGCCCGCCGTGCTGGCCGGCTCGGTGCCCACTCCCTCGGGCTACGGCACGGTGCGCTCGGTGGCCGAACCGGCGGCGAAGGACCTGCTGCGCGACGTCGTCGCCGCCGTCGGCGTGCCGGTGGTGCTGCACTGCTGCGCCGACCGGCCACCCCTGCGGCTGCTGGCCGACGTCGGTGCCGCCGCGGTCGGCATCGACGCCACGCTGCCCGGAGTGGCCGGCCGCACCGCCGAGACCGCCCAGCTCGACGCCATCGGCGAGACCTGGGACGCCGGCACGCCCCTCATGCTGGGTCTGGTGCCCGGCACCGCCCCGCGCGGTCGGGTGAGCGACAAGGCGCTGGCCCGCCCGGCCCTCGACCTGGCCGACCGCCTCGGCTTCGACCGGCACCGCCTGGCCACGCTCGCCGTGCCCACCCCGACCTGCGGGCTGGCCGGGGCATCCCCGGAGTGGGCTCGCCGCGCGCTCGCCCTGACCCGCGAGATCGCCACGCTGTTCGGCGACCCGCCCGACGACGAGGCCTGACTCTCACCCGGCCGTCATCGCGCCCCACCTCCTCCGCGCGCCGGCCCCCGCTCGGCCAGCTCCCGCAGGCGGCGCAGGTCGGCGCCCAGCCGGCGGCGCAGCACCCGCCCGAGGACCGGCGCCAGCAACCGGTCGACCCCGTCGGGGTGGATGTCGGTCTCCAGCGCCACCCGGCTGCGCCCGCCGGGCAGCTCCTCGACCGTGCGCCGGCCGTTGGCGCGGACGCCGGACGTCGTGCGCCAGGTGAGGGTCCGGCCGGGGCCCACGGCCTCGACCAGGCCACCGTTGCGGTAGGAGCGACCGGCGAACCGCAGGTGCTCGTCGGTGGTCTGCCCCGGCTCGATCGGCCCGGGCGGCGACGGCGCCATGGTCGCCACGCCCGCCCGCCACGCCGGGTCGGCCCGGTAGTCGCCGAGCAGCTCCCACACCCGCCCGGCGGGTGCGTCCACCTCTGTCCGCGCGCGCAGCTTGATCATTTCGACCCCTCCCTCAGGTGACCCGGTACCGCCACAGGTCGAAATATACGGCCTCGAAATGTTCGTCGTCAAGGCCTGCGGCGTCGACGGGTTCGATCGCGAACTAAGATGGGGCGATGGACGAGGTGGACCGGCACATCGAGCAGTGGCGGGTGGAACGTCCCGACCTCCCCGAGGCCGGGTTGCGGGCGATGGGCCTGTTCGGACGGCTCGGACGGCTGGCCGCCAAGGTGGGGCCCTACATCGAGGGGCACCTGATCGCCCGGCACGAGCTGACGGTCGCCGAGTTCGACGTGCTGGCCGCCCTCCGCCGCGCTGGCGAGCCCTTCACACTCACCCCGGGCGCCCTGGCCAGGGCGATGATGCTGTCGCCGTCGGCCACCACCAACCGGCTCGACAACCTGGAGCGGCGGGGCCTGGTCACCCGCTCGCTCGACCCGGGCAACCGGCGGAGCATGCCGGTCACCCTCACCGCGGAGGGGCGCCGGCTCGTCGACGCCGCCGTGGTCGACCACGTCGCCACCGAGCAGGAGCTGCTGGGCCCGCTGTCGGCCGAGCAGATCGATCGGGTGAACGAGCTGCTCGGTCGGATGCTGCACTACGTCTCGGAGCTCGACGAGGACTGAGGTTCGCGGCGATGTCGGTCCGGCTCGGTAACCTCCCCCCGTGAGCTCGACATCGTCGCAGGCCGCGTCGCCGGAGCAGACCGCCCAGCGGCACGCCCAACTGTCCGAGGAGATCAACGGGCACCGGTTCCGGTACTACGTGCTGGACTCCCCGGTCATCTCCGACGGCCAGTTCGACGAGCTCTGGCAGGAGCTGCTGGCGCTGGAGGAGCAGCACCCGGAGCTGGTGACGCCGGAGTCGCCCTCGCAGAACGTGGGCAGCCGGTTCAGCACCGAGTTCGCCGCGCACGACCACCTCGAGCGCATGCTCAGCCTGGACAACGCCTTCGCCACCGACGACCTGCGCGCCTGGGCGGAGCGGGTGGCCAAGGAGGTCGGCGAGGGCGCGCTGCACTACCTGTGCGAGCTCAAGATCGACGGGCTGGCCGTCAACCTGCTCTACGAGAACGGCGTGCTCACCAGGGCCCTCACCCGCGGCGACGGGCGCACCGGCGAGGACATCACCCTCAACATGCGCACCCTGGAGGAGGTGCCCGAGCGGCTCACCGGCACCGCCGAGTTCCCGGTTCCCGAGCTGGTCGAGGTGCGCGGCGAGGTGTACTTCCGGCTGGCGGACTTCGAGGCCCTCAACGCCTCGCTGGTCGAGGCGGGCAAGCCGCCGTTCGCCAACCCGCGCAACACCGCGGCCGGCTCGCTGCGCCAGAAGGACCCGCGGGTCACCGCGTCGCGCCACCTGCGGCTCATCTGCCACGGCTTCGGCAAGCGCCGGGGGTTCACCCTGGAGCGCCAGTCCCAGGGCTACGACGCGCTGCGCGCCTGGGGGCTGCCGGTCTCCGGGCGCACGAAGGTCCTCACCGGGGTCGACGACGTGGTCGCGCACGTCGAGTACTGGGGCGAGCACCGCCACGACATCGAGCACGAGATCGACGGCGTGGTCATCAAGGTCGACGAGGTCGCGCTGCAGCGGCGGCTGGGGGCCACCTCGCGCGCCCCGCGCTGGGCGATCGCGTTCAAGTACCCGCCGGAGGAGGTCGTCACCAAGCTCCTCGACATCCAGGTCAACGTGGGCCGCACCGGCCGCGTCACCCCGTTCGCGCAGATGGAGCCGGTGGTGGTGGCCGGTTCCACCGTCGAGCTGGCCACCCTGCACAACGCCGACGAGGTCCGCCGCAAGGGCGTGCTCATCGGCGACCGGGTCGTCATCCGCAAGGCGGGCGACGTCATCCCGGAGGTGCTCGGCCCGGTCGTCGACGCCCGCGACGGCAGCGAGCGCGAGTTCGTCATGCCGACGCACTGCCCGGAGTGCGGCACGGCGCTCGTCCGGCAGAAGGCCGGCGACGTCGACCAGCGCTGCCCGAACGCCCGCTCCTGCCCCGCCCAGTTGCGCGAGCGGCTGTTCCACGTGGCCGGGCGGGGCGCGTTCGACATCGAGGTCCTCGGCTACGAGGCCGCGGTCGCGATGCTGCACGCCGGCGTCGTGCACGACGAGGGCGACGTCTTCGGCCTCACCGAGGACGACCTGCTGCAGGTCGAGTTGTTCCGCACCAAGGCGGGCGAGCTGTCGGCCAACGCCCGCAAGCTGCTGGCCAACCTGCACGCGGCCAAGGAGCAGCCGCTGTGGCGGGTGCTGGTCGGGTTGTCCATCCGGCACGTCGGGCCGACCGCCGCCCAGGCGCTGGCCAGGGAGTTCCGCTCGATGGACGCCATCGAGGCGGCGGCCGCCGAGGCCGCGCGGGCCACCGAGGCGGCCGGCATGGAGATCCTGTCCGACGGCTCGGCCGCCGGCCCGGGCGCGGAGGCGGCCGACGCGGAGGCCAAGGGCGAGGTCGTCGAGGGGGCGCAGGTCGCCGAGCGGTCCGACGAGGAGCGGGCCGCCGCCGAGGAGGCGAAGGCGGCCGCGGCGGAGAAGGCGGCCAAGGCCGCGGCCCGCGCGAAGGCCAAGGCCCTCGCCGAGGCGCTGGCCCCCATCGCCGGCGTCGAGGGCGTCGGCCCGACGATCGCCGCCGCCGTGCGCGACTGGTTCACCGTCGACTGGCACCGCGAGGTCGTGGCCAAGTGGCGCCGCGCGGGCGTGCGCATGGTCGACGAGCAGGACACGTCCGTCCCCCGCACACTGGAGGGGCTCTCCATCGTGGTCACCGGCTCGATGGACGGCTGGTCCCGGGACGAGGCCAAGGAAGCCATCATGGCGCGCGGCGGTCGGGCGGCCGGGTCGGTCTCCAAGAAGACGGCGTTCGTGGTGGCCGGCGAGGCGCCCGGCTCCAAGTACGACAAGGCCATCGAGATCGGCGTACCGGTGCTCGACGAGGCCGGTTTCGGCGTCCTTCTGGAGCAGGGACCGGACGCGGCGCGGGAGATCGCCTCAACCGGTTCAGGCTGAACGGGTGAGCCGGGTCACCGGGGGGTGACGGTTCACGGGTGGCCCCGCTGTCCACACGTATGATCTTGGCGGAAGGTTCGACGAAAGGGGCGGGTCCGTGCTGCAGGCGGTTCTGAATGGATCCCGCCCGGAGGACGCCCACCCGGCCCTCCCCGTCCTGGCCCGCCACCTCGCCCGCGATGCGCGCGCCGTCGCCCGGCTCGGCATCAGCGCGGTGCACGTGCACCCGCGCGACGCCAACGCCCAGGAGACGCTCGACCCGATGCACGTCGGCGACGCCGTCGCGGCCATCCGGGCCGAGGTGCCGAACATGGAGATCGGGGTGGCCACCGGCCGGTGGATCCAGCCCGACCCGGACAAGCGCATCGCGGCGGTGCTGGCCTGGGGCAGGCTCGGGGTCGGCAAGCCCGACGTGTGCTCGGTCAACGTGCACGAGAAGGGCTGGGACCAGGTCTGCGCCGCGGCCTACCAGGCCGGGATCGGCGTCGAGCTGGGCATCTGGACCAGCGGCGACGCGGTCACCCTCACCAAGCACGGCATCCCGCCGGGCACCACCCGGGTGCTGGCCGAGTCCACCGTCTCCGACCCGGAGACCTCGGTCGCCGAGGCCATCCGGATCCTGCGCGCGCTGGGCACGCTGCCCGTGCCGATCCTGCTGCACGGCGAGGAGGACGGCGCGTGGCCCGTCCTGGAGTACGCGCTGCGGATGGGCATGGACACCCGCATCGGGTTCGAGGACGTGCTCAACCGGCCCGACGGCTGGCTCGCCACCGGCAACGACGACCTCGCCCGCGCGGCGCTGGCGATCCGCGTCTGAGCCCTCTACCGGCGGTTTCGGGCCTACCGGGTACCCGCTGGTGGGGCTTTCCCCACCTGTTCGGCGGGTCGCGTGCGGCGCGTCCCGGGTTTGTGGCTGAGGCCAAAGAAACCCGGTCCCGAACGTGCGTGAGGACGTGGGCTCCGGGCGGACCCGGGCCATAGCGTCAAGTGCATGGGAGTTCTCGGGTCGATCGGACAGCGCGCACGGCACGTGGCCGGGTGGTTCACCCAGCCATTGCTGCCCGACGACCTGTTGGGCACCCTGAACCCGCTGTGGTCGCGGGTCGAGCCGCACGCGCGGGTGGTCGGCGTCCGGCGGGAGACCGCGGACACCACGACCCTGCTGCTGCGGCCGGGTCCCGCGCACCCGGTGCACGTCGCCGGCCAGTTCGTCGGCATCGGCCTGCGGATCGACGGCGTGTGGCAGTGGCGCACCTACTCGGTGACCTCCGCCCCCGGCGACCGCGATCTCGCGGTGACGGTCACCGCGCTGCCCGGTGGCACCGTCTCCGGCGCGCTCGCGCACCGCACCCCGGTCGGCGCGCTGCTGCGGATCGGCCCGCCGGCCGGCGACTTCGTGCTGCCGACGCCGGTGCCCGAGAAGCTGCTGTTCCTCACGGCCGGCAGCGGCATCACCCCGGTGATGGGCATGCTGCGCGACCTGTCCGCGCGGTCCGAGTCGCTGTCCGGCGCGGTGCTGGTGCACTGCGACCGGACCCCCGCCGACCTCGTCTTCGGTCCCGAGCTGCGGGCGCTGGCCGCGGAGACCGGCCTCACCCTGATCGAACGCCACACGGCCGTCGAGGGCAGGCTGACGCCGGAGACGCTCACCGACGTGGTGCCCGACTGGGCCGCCCGTCAGACGTGGGCCTGCGGCCCGACGGCCATGCTGGACGCCCTCACCGAGCACTGGGCGCGTGCCGGCGACCCGGAGGCGCTGCACCTGGAGCGGTTCGTGCCGCCCGCCGCGGTCGCCGAGGGCCTGACCGGTGGCCGCGTCTCGTTCACCACCAGCGGCATCGCCGCCGACGCCGGGCCGGGAACTCCGCTCATGGCGGCGGGGGAGGCGGCCGGCGCGCTGCTGCCCAACGGCTGCCGCATGGGCATCTGCCACACCTGTGTCGGGAAGCTGCGCTCCGGTGCGGTGCGCAACCTGCACACCGGTGATCTGACCGACACGCCCGGCCAAGCCGTGCGCACCTGTGTATCCGGTGCCGCAGGCGACGTCGAGATCGAGCTCTGAGGAGAAACCCCGTGCCCCCCACCCCCATCACCTTCAGCCCGCAGACCCGGCCCAGCGCCGCGGCGCACCTGACCGCCGAGCAGGTCGAGCAGCTCGGCGCCGAGCTCGACGCCATCCGCGCCGAGGTCATGGACAGTCTCGGCGAGGCCGACGCCCGCTACATCCACAAGATCATCGCCATCCAGCGCGGTCTGGAGATGGCCGGGCGCGGCGCCCTGCTGTTCTCGCGGTTCCCCCCGGCGTTCGTGGCCGGCACCCTCGCGCTCAGCGTGGCCAAGATCCTGGACAACATGGAGATCGGGCACAACGTCCTGCACGGCCAGTGGGACTGGATGCGCGACCCGCGGATCCACTCCACGACCTGGGAGTGGGACCACACCACCCCGGCCGAGGCCTGGAAGAAGACGCACAACTACGAGCATCACACGTTCACCAACGTCCGGGGCAAGGACCGCGACCTGGGCTACTCGGTCATGCGGATCACCCCGGAGCAGGACTGGCGGCCCGTCGACCTGATCCAGCCGCTGACCAACGTCGGCCTGTCGCTGATCTTCGAGTGGGGCATCACGCTCTACGACCTGGAGTTCGACCGGGTGCAGGACGGCACCAAGTCCAAGGAGGAGCTCAAGAAGGACCTCAAGGTCCTGTGGCGCAAGCTGCGCCGCCAGCTCGCGAAGGACTACCTGCTGTTCCCGGCGCTGTCCGGGCCGAACTTCCTGCGCACGGCGCTGGCGAACCTGACCGCCAACGTGATCCGCAACGTGTGGTCGCACGCGGTGATCTTCTGCGGGCACTTCCCGGACGGCACCGAGACGTTCGAGGAGGACCGGCTGGAGGGTGAGACCAAGGGCGAGTGGTACGTCCGGCAGATGCTGGGCTCGGCCAACCTCACCGGCAGCCCGGTGTTCCACATCATGACCGGCAACCTCAGCCACCAGATCGAGCACCACCTGTTCCCGGACATGCCGAGCAACCGCTACGCCGAGATCGCCCCGCGGATCCGCGAGATCTGCGACCGCTACGGCCTGACCTACACCGCGGGCTCGCTGCCCAAGCAGTACGGCAAGGTCGTGCGCACCATCTGCCGGCTGGCCTTCCCCGGCGGCGGCACGAAGAAGGGCGCGCAGGTCACCGCGCTCCCGGCGCAGACCGGTCCGGCCCGCAGCACCGACGGGACGCCCGTCCGCCTCGCGGGCTGACCGGGCTCACGCCGCGGCGGCCGCGATCCGCGCGACCGCCGCGACGCAGTCGTCCAGCTCCGCCTCGGTGTTGAAGTAGTGCGGGGAGAACCGGACCAGCGGGTGCACGCCCCGGTTCTCCGTGTCGAACTGGTTGTGCTCGGCCACCGTGGTGCTCACGTTGATGCCGCGCACGGCCAGCGCGCCGGCCACCTCGGCGGCGGGGCGACCGGCCACGGCGGCCGTGACGATGGCGCAGCGGTCGGCGCCGAGGTCGTGCGTGCGCACGCCGTCGACGCCGTCCAGGCCGGTGCGCAGCCGCTCGCCCAGCGCCCGGACCCGCCGGGCGATGGGCTCGAGCCCGAGGTCGAGGGCCTGGCGCACCGCGCTGCCCAGTCCGACCACGTTGACGTAGCTGTTCTCCCAGGTCTCGAACCGGCGGGCGCCGTCGGCCCAGCGGAACGACCGCCGCCCGTCCCAGGTGGCGGAGCGGATCTCGACGACGTGCGGGTCGAGCCGCTCCAGCGCGGCGGGCCGCACCCACAGGAACCCGGTGCCGCGCGGGCCGCGCAGGAACTTGCGCCCGGTCCCGGTCAGCATGTCGCAGCCCAGTGCGGCGACGTCGACCGGCAGCTGGCCGACGACCTGGGTCGCGTCGAGCAGGTAGAGGACGTCCGCGGCGCGCGCGATCCGGCCCACCTCGGCGGCCGGGTTGACCAGCCCGCCCGCGGTGGGCACCCAGGTCAGCCCGATCAGCCGGGTGCGGTCGTCGACGAGGTCGGCCAGCGCGTCCAGGTCGATCCGACCGGCGTCGTCGTCGGGCACGACCACGACCTCGGCGCCGGTGCGCCGCGCGACCTGCAGGTAGGCCAGCACGTTGCTGCCGTACTCGGCGCGGCCGGTCAGGATGCGGTCGCCGGGGCGCAGGGGCACCGAGTAGAACGCCGCGTTCCAGGCGTGCGTGGAGTTGTCGAAGAGCGCGATGTCGCCCGCCCGGCCGCCGACGAGTTCGGCGAGCGCCAGGTAGGTGGCCGCGATGTGCTCCTCGGCGCGCGCGGCGGCCTCGTACCCGCCGATCGTGGCCTCCAGTTGCAGCTGGTCGGTCATCGCGGCCAGCGTGGCGGTGCTCATCAGCGCCGCGCCGGCGTTGTTGAGGTGCGTGCGGTGGGCGCAGCCGGGGGTCTGCGCGCGGAGGGCTTCCACGTCCAGTTCGTCGTCCACGACCAGGGCTTCCCGAACGGGTGACCGGGCACACACCCCGCGCGCGTCAGCCCGGGGGGCGACCGGCGCGCAGCGCGATCGTCAGCTCCAGGCGCTGGCCGGGGTCGTCCAGGGCGTCGCCGAGCGCCTCGCGCAGACCCGCCAGCCGGTAGCGGACCGTCTGCGGGTGCACGTGCAGCGTCGCCGCGGCCGCCGTGACGTCGCCGTGCGCGTCCAACCAGGCCCGCAGCGTCTCCTCGGCGCGGGCGGCGGCGCCCTCGGGCATGGCCCGCAGCGGGGCCAGCGCCCGCCCGCACAGGTCGGCGGCCAGCTCCGGCTCGGCCGCCAGCAGCAGCGTGAGCAGGTGGTCCTCGGCGCGCACCAGGTTCTCGGTCGACCCCGGCCGCAGCAGCCCGGCCTGGTGCAGCGGCCACGCGGCCCGGGCCCTGGCGATCGAGCGGTGCGCCTGCGTCGGGTCGACGACGGGCCCGAGCACCGCGGTGCGCCCGGCCAGCCCGTCGCGCACGCGGTCGAGCCATCCGGTGCGGTCGGGCACCGCGACCAGCGCCACGCCGACCGGGTCGAGGTCGGCGGCGATCGTCGAGGGCAACCGCGTCGCGACGGCGACGGCGTCCTCGACGACCAGGGCCGCCAGCCGAGGGGGCAGCGGCCAGTTGGCCTCCGAGGCCGCCCGCTCCACCTCGGTGGCCGACGCGGGCGGGAACCGGGTCAGCACCTCGACCAGCGCGTGCCGGCGCGCCTGCAGCGAGCCGGCCCGGTTGGCCTCCTCGTCGGCCCAGCCGGCGACCGACGCCGCCGACAGCTTCTCGATGTAGCCGAAGACCGCCTCGGCCAGGTTGAAGATCACCTCGGGGCCGAGCGTGCGCGCCGTGGTCGTGCCCGCCATCCGCCGCCACAGCGTCCGCGCCCCCACCTGGTAGGCCGACTGCAGCGCGGCCAGGGTGCGGCCCTCGCGGTGCTCCAGCAGCCCCAGCGCCCGGTACACCCGGTCGTCGCCGAGGGATTCGTCGCGCCCCAGCAGGTCGAGGAACTGGCCCAGCGCCGCCGACACGCCCTCGGTGATCCGCATCCCGAACCGGCCGGTCAGCGGGCGGGCGTAGTCGGGGACCTCGGCGCGGACCGCGGCGATGATGTCGTCGGTCGTGCCGTCCAGCTCGGGGCGCAGCGCCGCGCCCACCCAGTCGGGCACCCGGGCCCACGGCCGGTCCACCGATCAGCCACCCAGCACGGTCGTCACGATCCCCGTCAGGTGGGTGAGCCTTGCCAGCTCCGATGGCCGGAACGCCGGCCCGCCGGGACGGCCCACCACCAGCGCCCTGGCCCCGGGGCCGAACGGCGCCGCGGCCAGCTCGGTGTCCAGGGCGCTCCACGGCTCGGGCACCCAGTGCACGGCGGGGTCGATCACCACCGCCCGCTCCAGCGGCAGCCACGGCAGGTCGCCCGCCCTGGTCTCCGGGGCGGCGGTGCTCTCGGAGAGGCGGTAGGACCGCGAGCCCTCGCGCACCGCGACCAGCGCCCAGCCGGCCCGGAAGATCCGCGGCACCTGCTCGGCCAGCAGTTGCATGCCGTGCTCGGGGTCGCTGGTGATCTCCTCGATGAGCTCCAGCTCGTGGCTGGTGTCGAGCCGGCCGGAGTGCGGGCGCACCGACTCCACCTCGACCCCGGGCACCGACTCGGCCGCGGTGATGAGCACGTCGGGCGGACGGCCGTGGGGAAGCTCGACGGCGAGGTCGTCCACGGCGAGCCCGTGCGCGCGTTCGACGACGTCGACGCCGAGGATGTCGGCGCCGGCGTTGCCGAGCGCGGTGGCCACCGCCCCGAGACTGCCCGGCTTGTCCGGTAGCACGACCCGGAGCAGGAACGACACGCGCCAAGCCCTCCTCGACCGATCCCAGCACACCCGCGGCCGCGTCCACCCGATCGACGGCCGACGGCGCCGGCCGGGCCGACGCGGCACCCCGACCCGCGATTGTGTCAGTCCGGGGGCCCTGTGGCCCAACACCGCCGCGACCGGGCGCGTCCCCCTGTGGATACCCGCGCGACCCTCCCGCGGCGGTTCCCTAGACTTGACAGGAGCCGGCGACCGTGCCGCCGTCCGCCGCGGGACCCGCCCGGCCGGCTCCCTACCTTCTCGCCTGGAGGACTTCTTGAGTTCCACCGACGGGTCCGCCGACACGTCGGGCCTGACCAGGGACGAGGTCGCGCACCTCGCCCGGTTGGCCCGGCTCGCCGTCACCGACGACGAGCTCGACGTGTTCGCGGGCCAGCTCGAGGTCATCCTCGGTGCCGTGGCCGGCGTCGGGGAGGTCGCCGCCGACGACATCCCGCCGATGTCGCACGCCGTGCCGCTGGAGAACGTGTTCCGCGCCGACGAGCGCCGCCCCGGGCTGAGCCAGCAGCAGGCCCTGGCCGGCGCCCCCGCGGCCGAGGACGGCCGCTTCCGGGTCCCGCAGATCCTGGGCGAGGAGGCGTGATGACCGGGTCGTCCGAGCTCACCAGGCTCACCGCCGCCGAGCTGGCCGAGAAGATCCGCACCCGCGAGGTCTCCGCCGTCGAGGTCGCCCGCGCCCACCTCGACCGGATCGCCGCGGTCGACGGGACGGTGCACGCGTTCCTGCACGTCGCCGGAGAAGCTGCAGTCGCGTCGGCGTCGCTGGTCGACGCCTCGCTCGACGCGGGCACCGCGCCGGCGTCCCCGCTGGCCGGGGTGCCGCTCGCGCTCAAGGACGTGTTCACCACCACGGACATGCCCACCACCGCCGGGTCGAAGATCCTCGAGGGGTGGCGCCCGCCCTACGACGCCACGGTGACCTCGCGGCTGCGCGCCGCCGGCATCACCATCCTGGGCAAGACCAACATGGACGAGTTCGCGATGGGCTCGTCCACCGAGCACTCGGCCTACGGCCCCACCCGCAACCCGTGGGACACCGACCGCGTGCCCGGCGGGTCCGGCGGCGGGTCGGCCGCCGCGCTGGCCGCGTTCGAGGCGCCGCTGGCCATCGGCACCGACACCGGCGGCTCCATCCGCCAGCCGGCCGCCTTCACCGGCACGGTGGGCGTCAAGCCCACCTACGGCGGCGTCTCCCGCTACGGGCTGATCGCCTGCGCGTCCTCGCTCGACCAGGCCGGGCCGTGCGCCCGCACCGTGCTCGACGCGGCCCTGCTGCACGAGGTGATCGGCGGACACGACCCGCTGGACTCCACCTCCATCGACGCCCCGGTGCCCTCGGTCGTCGAGGCCGCCCGCCGCGGCGCCGACGGCGACCTGTCCGGCCTGCGGGTCGGCGTGGTCAAGGAGATGGGCGGCGAGGGCTACCAGCCCGGCGTGCAGGCGGGCTACGAGGCCGCGCTGCGCCAGCTGGAGAAGCTCGGCGCCGAGCTCGTCGAGGTCAGCTGCCCGCACTTCCGGTACGGGATGGCCGCCTACTACCTGATCCTGCCCAGCGAGGTCTCCTCCAACCTGGCCCGCTTCGACGCCATGCGCTACGGCCTGCGCGTCGACAAGGGCGCCGGGGCCGAGGAGGTCATGGCGGCCACCCGCGAGGCCGGGTTCGGCCCGGAGGTCAAGCGCCGCATCATCCTGGGCACGTACGCGCTGTCGGCCGGCTACTACGACGCCTACTACGGCCAGGCGCAGAAGGTCCGCACGCTCATCGCGCGCGACTTCGCCGCCGCCTACGCCAAGGCCGACGTGCTCGTCTCGCCCACCACGCCGACGGCGGCCTTCCCCATCGGGGAGAAGGTCGACGACCCGCTGGCGATGTACCTCAACGACCTGGCCACCATCCCGACCAACCTCGCCGGCACCGCCGGCATCTCGGTGCCCGCCGGCCTGGCCGACGGCCTGCCCGTCGGCCTGCAGATCATGGCGCCCGCCCTCGGCGAGGCCGTGATGTACCGGGTGGCCGCGGCCTACGAGGCCGCGCGCGACGCCGAGGACGGCGGCCCGCTGATCCACCGCGTCCCGGAGGTGACCGCATGACCGCCCCCACCCTGGTGGACTTCGACGAGGTCGTCGAGCGCTTCGACCCGACGCTCGGGCTGGAGGTGCACGTCGAGCTCAACACCAACACCAAGATGTTCTGCGGCTGCCCGACCGAGTTCGGCGCCGAGCCCAACACCCAGGTCTGCCCGGTGTGCCTGGGCCTGCCCGGGGCGCTGCCGGTGGTCAACCGCGCCGCGGTCGAGTCCGCCATGCGCATCGGCCTGGCGTTGAACTGCACGATCGCCCCGTGGGGCCGGTTCGCCCGGAAGAACTACTTCTACCCGGACATGCCGAAGAACTTCCAGACCTCGCAGTACGACGAGCCGATCGCGGTCGACGGCTGGCTCGACGTCGAACTGGAGGACGGCAGCACCGTGCGGGTGGAGATCGAGCGCGCCCACATGGAGGAGGACACCGGCAAGTCCCTGCACGTCGGCGGGGCCACCGGGCGCATCCACGGCGCCGAGTACTCCCTGCTGGACTACAACCGGGCGGGCGTCCCGCTGATCGAGATCGTCACCAAGACGATCCCGGGCACCGGCGCCCGCGCGCCCGAGGTCGCCCGCGCCTACGTCACCGCCCTGCGCGACCTGCTGCGCGCCCTCGACGTCTCCGACGTGCGCATGGAGCAGGGCTCGCTGCGCTGCGACGTCAACCTGTCGCTGGCCCCGAAGGGCTCCGGCGCGCTCGGCACCCGCACCGAGACCAAGAACGTCAACTCACTGCGCTCGGTCGAGCGGGCCGTGCGCCACGAGATGTCCCGGCAGGCCGGCGTGCTGCTGGCCGGCGGCGAGATCGTCCAGGAGACGCGGCACTTCGAGGAGCAGGGCGGCACCACCCGCGCCGGTCGCCGCAAGGAGACCTCCGAGGACTACCGCTACTTCCCCGAGCCCGACCTGGTCCCGATCGCCCCGTCCGCGGAGTGGGTCGAGGAGCTGCGCGCCACGCTGCCCGAGCTGCCGTGGGCCCGCCGCAGGCGGATCGCGGGGGAGTGGGGGCTGTCCCCGGAGGAGCTGCGCGACCTGGTCAACGCGGGCGCCCTCGACCTCGTCGAGGCCACCGTCGCCGCCGGCGCCACGGCCGGCGAGGCCCGCTCCTGGTGGGTCGCCTACCTGGCCCAGCAGGCCAACTCCCGCGGCGTCGAGCTGCGCGACCTGCCCATCACCCCGGAGCAGGTGGCCCGGGTGATCGCGCTGGTCGCCTCCGGCGCGCTGAACAACAAGCTCGCCCGCCAGGTCGTCGACGGCGTCCTGGCCGGTGAGGGCTCGCCCGACGACGTCGTCGCCGCCCGCGGCCTGGCCGTCGTCTCCGACGACGGCGCCCTCGTCGCCGCCGTCGACGAGGCTCTCGCGGCCCAGCCCGACGTCGTCGAGAAGATCCGCGGCGGCAAGGTCCAGGCCGCCGGGGCGATCGTCGGCGCGGTGATGAAGGCGACCGGCGGCAAGGCCGACGCCAAGCGCGTGCGCGAACTGATCCTGGAGCGGGTGCAGTCCGCCTGACCCCACCCGGACCCCGTCGAGAACGACGTTATCGTGATCAACAAGCCCTGTTGATCACGACAACGTCGTTCTCGACGGCTGCGGCGGGGCCGACCTAGGCGCGGCTCTCGCCCCCGCCGGCGGGCGGCTGGATCCGGATGACGCGGTCGTCGGACGGGATCACGTTGCCGCCGGCCTTGTTGACCGTCCCCAGCCAGAGCAGCCCGTCGGGGGCGAGGGCCGCGGCGCCGAGGCGGCCGTAGGTGCCCTTCAGGATCGTCTCGGGAGCCCCGGTGAAGGCGCCGTTGTCCGAGGGGCGCAGCACGAACAGCGCCGCGGCCTGGTCCTGGGCGATGGTCACGATGCCCGGTTGGGCCATGCAGCCGCCGACGCCCGGGCGCTCGGGCCAGGTCCAGGCCGGTGCCGGGAGCTGGCCGGGCACCAGCAGGTGCAGCGCGTCCTGCACGGGGGTGCGGTCGGTGACCCAGGTCATGGTGGTGACCGGGTCGGTGCAGATGCCCGCCGGGGCGCTCAGCCCGGAGCTGAGCACGCGCGAGGCGGGATCGGGGTTGCCGCGGGCCGGGTTGCCGAGGGTGTCGATCCGCAGCACCTTCCCGGCCAGCGAGGCGGGATCGGCCGGCTGGCCGGCGTCGCCGGTGGCCACCAGCAGCGAGCCGTCGACGTCGACGCCGAGCGCCCCGCTGTTGTGGGTGGCGCCGCGCGGGATGCCGGTGAGGACCGGCTTGGGCGGCTCGCCCTTGGCGATCCGCACGACCCGGTTGTCGGTGGGAGTGCTCACGTAGGCGTAGAGGAGCTGGTCCTCGACGTAGGACGGCGACAGGACCAGGCCGGTGAGCCCGCCGCCGCCGCTCGCGTCGGTCGGGACGGTCGCCACCAGGACGGGGTCGACGCCGCGGCGGACCTGCAGCACCCGCCCGGTGGCGCGTTCCCCGACCAGCGCGGTGAGCCCGTCGGGGAGCACGGCGATCGCGCCCACCGGGTTGAGGCAGGTGGCGACGACCTGCGGGTCGGGGTCGACGCAGCCCGACGGCGGCTGCGGGGCCCCGCTCGGACCGGGCCCGCTCTGCGGCGGCTGCTGGGGGCTGGGCGGGCTCGGGGTCGGCACCAGCGGCGGGCCGCCGAGCTCGCCGGTGCCCTCGACCTTGTCGCGCCACTCGCGCGGCCCTGAGTCGGGGAACTCGGCGCACCCGGCGAGCAGCACGCCGAGCGCGGCAGCCGCCAGCGCGCGCCGCATCCGTCCTGCCACGGGCGCCAGGTTAGGCGCGGGCGGGTGAGCGGCCGGTGAGTACGGTCGGCCCGTGCTCGACATCGCGGTCCTGGTCCCGAACGAGGAGGGGGTGGCCCCGCTGGCCGCGGTGCTCGGCCTCGTCCCCCTGGTGTACGACCCGGCCACGGTGGTGCGGACCGGCCGGTTCCCCGATGGCGCGGACACCGCGCAGGTCTTCGTCCCGCCGTTCCAGACCGCCGACGAGCTGGTGGCGCTGGCCGCGCGGCTGCCGGGGCTGCGGCTGGTGCAGCTGCTCAGCGCCGGCGCGGACCGCTGGATCGGCCGGCTGCCCGACGGCGTCGGGATCTCCGACTGCAAGGGCGCGCACAGCGGGGCGACCGCCGAGTGGGTCGTGACCGCGCTGCTGTCGGTCTACCGGCACTTCCCGCGCTTCGCGGCCGCCCAGCGCGAGGGCCGGTGGGACGACAGCCGGACCGAGGAGCTGGCCGGCAAGCGGGTGCTGATCGTCGGGGCGGGTGACGTCGCGGAGCACACCGTGCGCAGGCTCACGCCCTTCGAGGTGCGGACGGCGCTGGTCGCCCGGCGCCCCCGCGACGGCGTGCACGGCATCGACGACGTGCACGGCCTGCTCCCGGACTTCGACGCCTGCGTGCTGCTCGTCCCGCTGACCCAGGCCACCCGCGGCCTCGTCGACGCCCGGTTCCTGGCCGCCATGCCCGACGGCGCCGTGCTCGTCAACGCCGCCCGCGGGCCCGTGGTCGACACCGACGCCCTCCTCGCCGAACTGGTCGGCGGACGGCTGCGGGCCGCGCTCGACGTCACCGATCCGGAGCCGCTGCCGGCCGGGCACCCGCTGTGGGCGGCGCCCGGTCTGCTGCTGACCCCGCACGTCGGTGGCGCCGTGCCGCTCGCGCTGAGTAGGGCGTACCGGATAGCCGCCGGGCAGCTGGCCCACGTCGCCCGCGGGGGTGAGCCCCCCAACCTGGTGCAGAACGGTTACTGATCCGGCTCGATCCGACGCGGCGGGCGTCGGCGGCGCTATCGTCGGCGGGCATGGGGGCAGCCAGCGCGAGCAGGACCAGCGCGGATCCGGGGGCGTCATGAGCGATCAGACCCGACCGTTCGACATCGGCACGCTGGGGGGAAGCGAACCGCCGCTGCCGTCCCCGCGCGACCGCGCCGAGGGCCGCCGTCCGGTGGCCTGGAACGGCGCCGCCGACATCGGGCTCCTGCTGCTGCGGTTCCTGATCGGCGGGCTGTTCTTCGCCCACGGGGCGCAGAAGGTGCTCGGCATGTGGGGCGGCCTCGGCCTGGCCGGCACCGCCGAGAACCTCCGCGGCCACGGGTTCGTCGCGCAGGCCGACGCGCTGGCGTGGGCGCTGGGCATCGCCGAGATGGCGGCCGGGGCGTTCGTGGTGCTCGGGCTGCTCACGCCGCTGGCCGCTGCCGGGCTGCTGTCGATCAAGATCGTGGCGGTGGCGGTCAAGTGGGGCAGCGTCCCGCTCTACGCCGCGGCCGCCCCGGACGCGCTGGAGGTCGACCTGCTACTCGGCGGCGGCGCGGCGGCGCTGGTGTTCACCGGGGCCGGGCGGATCGCGCTCGACCGCGGCCGCACGTGGCAGCGCAGACCGCTGCCGTACGCGTGGCTGTCGCTGGTCGTCGCGCTCGGGGTGGCGGCGGTGGTGTACTTCCTGCTGCGGGGGTGACCGCGCCGGTTGCGCCGGCCGACGAGGAGTGGCTGCCCGCCGTCGAACGGTGGGCGGGCGGGCCCGCGGTCGTCCGCGGTCGCCGCGAGCTGACCGGCGGGTACGTCTCCGACGGCGTGCGGCGCGTCGACCTCGACGCGGGCGGGCGGTCGCTGGCCGTCGTGGTCAAGCGGACCGGGCCCGGCGAGGTCGCCGCCATGCGCGCGCTGACCGAGGTGCCCGGTCTGGCGCGGCCGCTGCTGCTGGCCGCGGGCTCGGGCTGGATCGTGACGCCCTTCCACGCCGGGCGCCCGCCCGCCGCCGGCGAACCGGTGGCCGACGACGTCTTCGCCGACCTCGCCCGCGTGCACGCGCACTGGCTGGGCCGGCGGCCGCCCGGTGTGCCCGTCGTCGACGCGCCGTGGTGGGCGGGCCTCTGCGACCGCGTCCTGGTGGCGGTGTCCGGGGGACTGGCGCGCACGGGCGACGCCCGGTTCGCCGCCACCGCCGACCTCCTGCGGGCCTGGCGGGGCGACCCCCGCGTGACCCGGGCGCTGGCGCTGCTGCCGGCGACCCTCGTGCACGGCGACCCCCACCGCGGCAACCTGCTGGCCGGCCCCGACGGCACCGCGATCATCGACTGGGGCGGCGCCCGGGTCGCCCCGGCCGGGCTCGACCTGGCGGTGCTCGCGGCCCAGGGCGCGCCGCTGCCCGCCGCGTACCGGGCGATCCGCGGCGCGGAGCCGGACGCGCTGGAGACCGCGTGGGCGACCGTGCAGGTGCACGTCCAGTACATGGGCTTCGCCGCCGACCACCTGGGGCCCGCCCGGGTCGCCGAGATGGCCGCCACCGCCGCGACCGCCCTCGACCTGCTGGGGCCGTGAGCCCACCGCACGGTCCCGGTGGGTCGTCCAGCGGGGGCAGGCGACCCACGCCCCGCGCGCGGTCCACGGCGCCGGGGTCGCCCGGCGGTGCGGCACGGCCCGCAGCCGGCGGGCGTCGCAGGGCCCGTGCACAGCACCTCGTGCAGCTCGCCCACGTCCGGGCAGCACTCCAGGGCGCCGCAGCCCACGGCGCGATCGACCCGCCCGACCCGCTCCCGGACCAGCCGAGCCCGACGTGCAGGGCGTAGGGCAGGCCCAGGGAGTGCGGGTGGTCGCGCTGCATCCGGATCGCCACCAGGACGCCCCGCCCGGACAGCCGGTCCGGGTAGGGCAGCGGGGTGAGCAGTGCCGAGCACGGGGACGGGCGCGTCCACGCCTCAGCGGCTCAGGCCGCATCGCCCTGTCGACGTGCCGTCATGGATCCAGGGTGCCGGCTACGGCACCCGGCGGACAGCTCCCTTGTCGGCGCTGGTGGCCAGGGCCGCGTAGGCGCGCAGGGCCTTGGAGACCGGGCGCTCGCGGTCGACCGGCTGCCACGGCCGCTCGCGCGCGTCCATCTTCTGCCGGCGCTCGGCGAGGACGTCGTCGGGCACGTCGACCGACAGCAGGCGCTGGTGCACGTCGATGACGACGCGGTCGCCGTCCTCGATGAGCCCGATGACCCCGCCGGCCGCGGCCTCCGGGGAGATGTGGCCCACCGAGATGCCGCTCGACCCGCCGGAGAACCGGCCGTCGGTGATGAGCGCGCAGACCTTGCCCAGGCCCGCCCCCTTGAGGAACGCCGTGGGGTGCAGCATCTCCTGCATCCCCGGCCCGCCGGACGGGCCCTCGTAGCGCACGACCAGCACGTCGCCGGGCTTGATCCGCTTGGTCAGGATGGCCGAGACGGCCTCCTCCTGGCTCTCCACCACGAGCGCCGGACCCTCGAAGCGCCACAGCTCCTCGGGGATGCCGGCGTTCTTGATCACGGCGCCGTCGGGGGCGATGTTGCCGCGCAGCACGGCCAGCCCGCCGTCCTTGGTGTAGGCGTGCTCGACGTCGCGGATGCAGCCGCCGGCACTGTCGACATCGAGCGACGACCAGCGGTTCTCGGTCGAGAACGCCTGCGTCGTGCGCACCCCGCCGGGCGCGGCGTGGAACAGCTCGACGGCCGTCTCCGACGGGGACTCGGCGCGGATGTCCCACTGCCCGAGCCAGGCCTCCATCGACGGCGAGTGCACCGTGCGGACGTCGGTGTGCAGCAGCCCGGCGCGCCACAGCTCGCCCAGGATGGCCGGGATGCCGCCGGCGCGGTGCACGTCCTCCATGTGGTAGTCGGAGTTCGGCGAGACCTTGGCCAGGCACGGCACGCGTCGCGAGACGGCGTCGATGGCGGCCAGGTCGAAGTCGACCTCGCCCTCCTGGGCGGCGGCCAGGACGTGCAGCACGGTGTTCGTCGAGCCGCCCATGGCGACGTCGAGGGCCATCGCGTTCTCGAACGCGGCGCGGGTGGCGATCGAGCGCGGCAGCGCCGTCTCGTCGTCGTGTTCGTACCAGCGCCGGGCCAGGTCCATCACGGTGCGCCCGGCCTGGGCGAACAGCTCGCGGCGGGCGGCGTGCGTGGCCAGCGTGGAGCCGTTGCCGGGCAGCGCCAGGCCGAGGGCCTCGGTGAGGCAGTTCATCGAGTTGGCGGTGAACATGCCCGAGCAGGAGCCGCACGTCGGGCACGCCGAGCGCTCGACGGCGCTGAGCCCGGCCTCGTCCACGTCCGGCGACGCCGACGCCGAGATCGCGGTGATCAGGTCGGTGGGCGCCTGGGCGACCCCGCCGACGACGACCGCCTTGCCCGCCTCCATCGGCCCGCCGGAGACGAACACCGTGGGGATGTTGAGCCGCATCGCGGCGTTCAGCATTCCCGGGGTGATCTTGTCGCAGTTGGAGATGCAGACCAGGGCGTCCGCGGCGTGCCCGTTGACCATGTACTCGACGGCGTCCGCGATGACCTCGCGCGAGGGCAGCGAGTAGAGCATCCCGCCGTGGCCCATGGCGATGCCGTCGTCCACGGCGATCGTGTGGAACTCCCGGGCCACGCCGCCCGCCTCGCGGATCGCCTCGGCCACGATGTCGCCGAGGTCCTTGAGGTGCACGTGACCGGGCACGAACTGGGTGTAGGAGTTGGCGATGGCGACGATCGGCTTGCCGAAGTCGTCGTCGCCCATGCCGGTGGCGCGCCAGAGCGAACGGGCTCCGGCGGCGTTGCGGCCGTGGGTGGTCACGCGGGAACGGAGGGCCGGCATCGGGCTCACTCTCCAGCCGGGTCGGGCAGCCGGCCACCGCTGACGGCGGCCAGCTGGGGAAGATCGCGGACGGTCACGGCAGGCAGCGGTAGCTCGGCGCCGTCGGTCAGCACCGCGCTCACCCGGGAGCTGGTGTGCCGGCTCCCGCGGACGAGCCGCAGCGAACTGATCTCCGCCCACGGTACGCGCCGCCCGCCGAGCAGTCGGCGCACGGTCAGCGCCTCCGCGTCGACCACCGTGCGCACCCGCAGCGTCCAGTAGATCAAGCCGAGCGGCAGCAGGTAGAGGAGGAAGAGCAGGGGCGCGCCGAGCGCGACCGGGGTGGCGCAGAAGGCGATCGCCAGCGCGACCAGGACCTGCAGCGACGACGGGCGGAACACCGCGCGCGGCGCGGGCTCGTCGGGAGTGGAGCTCACCGGTCCATCGTCGCACCACCGGGCGGTGCCGGGCGCGGCTGCTCCGTCCGATCGGGGCCCGACGATGTGCTGATCGCCACGGCCGGGCCCGCAGATCGCCGCGTGGCTACTGCTCGTTAGCCGCAGCGGTTACGTTTTCGGTCATGAGCGCACCCACCGGCGGCAAGGTCGCCGTCCTCGCCCGCATCCCCGCCCAGCCCGGCAAGCGCGACGAGCTCGTGGCCGCACTGCAGGCCGCGATCGACAACGCGAACACCGAGGCGGGCACCCTGCTCTACATCCTGCACACCGATCCGAAGGACGCCGACGCAGTCCTGTTCTACGAGCTCTACAGCGACCAGGCCGCGTTCGAGGCGCACGGCAGCAGCGACCGGTTCAAGGAGATCGGGAAGACGCTGCGCGACCTCGCCGGCGGGCGCCCGGAGTTGACGTTCCTCACCCCCGTGATCGGCAAGGGCCTCTGACCGTCGCTCCCCGGTCGCGGTTCAGGAAAGCCACGATGCTGCCCGCAGAGGGCAGCATCGTGGCTTTCCTGAACTCCGGGGCGTGCGGGGGATCACCCGATCGGGTGTTCAGATCCTGGGACGCGCGTCCCACAGGTTTGACGCTGCGCCGGACGCCCTCTACCGTCAGCGCCATGTCCGCCGTCCTCGTCCTCGTACTTCCCAGGCGCGTCCACGCCTGAGCCCGTCTCGGACGTCGACGCGCCACCCTCGTTCCGCCCGTCGGGCGGTCGGGGGTTTTTTCATGTTCGGACCTGTCTTCAATCGGACGCAGTCGCAGGTGAGTTGAGGAGCCCATGACCACCGCCACGCCCCGTCCCGGCCCGGTCCCCGGACCGCCGGGACCGAAACCGGCACCGCCGCCGGGACGGCCTGGCCACCAGACCGGTGGCAGCCGCACCGAGGGCAGCGCCAACCAGGGCAGCGCCAACCCGGGAAGTGCCAACCACGGCACTGCCGGCCAGGCGCAGCCCGGGCGGCGCTTCGACGCCGTGCCCATGACCGGCGCCCAGTCGCTCGTGCGCTCGCTCGAGGAGGTGGGCTGCGAGGTGGTGTTCGGCATCCCCGGCGGCACCATCCTCCCCGCGTACGACCCGCTCCTCGACTCGACTCGCGTGCGCCACGTGCTCGTCCGCCACGAGCAGGGCGCCGGCCACGCGGCCACCGGCTACGCGCAGGCCACCGGCAAGGTCGGCGTGTGCATGGCGACCTCCGGCCCGGGCGCGACCAACCTGGTCACCCCGATCGCCGACGCCTACATGGATTCGGTCCCCGTCGTGGCGATCACCGGGCAGCAGTCCCGGCCGCTGATCGGGACCGACGCGTTCCAGGAGGCCGACATCACCGGCATCACCATGCCGGTGACGAAGCACAACACGCTGGTCACCGACGCCACGGAGATCCCGAGGGCGATCGTGGAGGCGTTCCACCTGGCCAGCACGGGCCGACCCGGCCCCGTCCTGGTGGACATCCCCAAGGACGTCCTGCAGGAGCAGACGACGTTCAGCTGGCCCCCGGAGATGAAGCTGCCCGGCTACCGGCCGACGACCCGGCCGCACGGCAAGCAGATCCGCGAGGCCGCCCGGCTCATCTCCGCCGCGCGCCAGCCGGTGCTCTACGTCGGCGGCGGCGTGCTCAAGGCGGAGGCGTCCGACCAGCTGCGCGAGCTGGCCGAGCTGACCGGCATCCCGGTCGTCACCACGCTGATGGCGCGCGGCGCGTTCCCGGACAGCCATCCCCAGCACCTGGGCATGCCCGGGATGCACGGCACGGTCTCCGCGGTGGCCGCGATGCAGAAGGCCGACCTGCTGGTCGCGCTGGGCGCGCGGTTCGACGACCGGGTCACCGGGGTGCTGTCCAGCTTCGCCCCCCAGGCGAAGATCGTGCACGCCGACATCGACCCGGCCGAGATCTCCAAGAACCGCCGCGCAGACGTGCCGATCGTCGGCGACTGCAAGGAGGTCATCGTCGAACTGCTCGACGCGGTGCGCACCGAGCGGGCCGAGCGCGGGCACACCGACCTGGCCGCGTGGTGGAAGCAGCTCGACGAGCTGCGCGAGACGTTCCCGCTGGGCTACGACTGGCCGCCGGACGGCTCGCTGTCGCCGCAGTACGTGATCGAGCGGATCGGGCAGATCGCCGGGCCGGACGCCCTCTACACGGCGGGCGTCGGCCAGCACCAGATGTGGGCGGCCCAGTTCATCGGCTACGAGAAGCCGCGCACCTGGCTCAACTCCGGCGGGCTCGGCACCATGGGCTACGCGGTGCCCGCCGCGATGGGGGCCAAGATGGGCCGACCGGACGCCGTCGTGTGGGCGATCGACGGCGACGGCTGCTTCCAGATGACCAACCAGGAGCTGGCCACCTGCGCCATCGAGGGCATCCCGATCAAGGTCGCCATCATCAACAACGGCAACCTGGGCATGGTCCGGCAGTGGCAGAACCTCTTCTACAAGGAGCGGTACTCCAACACCGACCTCGGCACGCACAAGCACCGCATCCCGGACTTCAAGCTCCTCGCCGAGGCGATGGGCTGCGTCGGGCTGCGCGCCGAGTCGCGCGACGACGTCGACCGGGTCATCAAGCAGGCGATGGAGATCGACGACCAGCCGGTCGTGATCGACTTCGTGGTCGGCCCGGACGCGCAGGTGTGGCCGATGGTGGCCGCCGGCACCGGCAACGACGAGATCATGGCGGCGCGCAACATCCGCCCGCTGTTCGACGGCGACGAGTTGGTCGCCGGCGTGGACGAGGTCTCTGCGGCGACGGCCGAGGTCCACGAGGAGTCGGCGCGCGAGGAGTCGGAACGGTGATCGAGCGGCACACACTCTCGGTCCTCGTCGAGGACAAGCCCGGCGTCCTGGCCCGGGTGTCCGGGTTGTTCTCCCGGCGCGGCTTCAACATCGAGTCGCTGGCCGTGGGCCCCACCGAGCACACCGACATCTCCCGGATGACGATCGTCGTCACGGTCGACGACCTGCCCCTGGAGCAGGTCACCAAGCAGCTCAACAAGCTGGTCCACGTGATCAAGATCGTCGAGCTGGACGCGAACGCGTCCGTGCAGCGCCAGCTCCTGCTGGTCAAGGTGCGCGCCGACGCCACGGTGCGCAGCCAGGTGCTGGAGGTCGTCGAGCTGTTCCGGGCCCGCACCGTCGACGTCACCCCGGAGGCCGTCACCATCGAGGCCACCGGCACCGTCGACAAGATCGCCGCGCTGCTGCGCAACCTCGAGCCGTTCGGGATCCGGGAGATGGTGCAGTCCGGCACCATCGCCGTCGGTCGGGGACCGCGCTCCATCACCGCAACCACCGGCCGTGCGTGAGCACGACCCCGTCTGACCTCGGAAGGAACCACCCACCCGCCATGAGCGTGAACATCTACTACGACGACGACGCGGACCTGTCGATCATCCAGGGCCGCAAGGTCGCGGTGATCGGCTACGGCAGCCAGGGCCACGCGCACTCCCTCTCGCTGCGCGACTCCGGCGTCGAGGTGCGCATCGGCCTGCCGGAGGGCTCCAAGAGCCGCAAGAAGGCCGCCGACGAGGGCCTGCAGGTCGGCACGCCGGCCGAGGTCTCGGCCTGGGCCGACGTGATCATGATCCTGGCGCCGGACACCAAGCAGCGCCACATCTACTCCGAGGACATCGCGCCCAACCTGAAGTCCGGCGACGCGCTGTTCTTCGGCCACGGCTTCAACATCCGCTACGAGCTGATCAAGCCCCCGGCCGACGTCGACGTCGCCATGGTCGCGCCCAAGGGCCCCGGCCACCTCGTGCGCCGCCAGTTCGTCGACGGCAAGGGCGTGCCCTGCCTGATCGCGGTTGAGCAGAACCCCTCCGGCGGGGCCAAGGAGCTCGCGCTCTCCTACGCGGCGGCGATCGGCGGCGCCCGCGCGGGCGTCATCGAGACCACCTTCAAGGAGGAGACCGAGACCGACCTGTTCGGCGAGCAGGCCGTGCTCTGCGGCGGCGCGGCCGCGCTCGTCCAGACCGGTTTCGAGGTGCTCACCGAGGCCGGCTACGCGCCCGAGGTGGCCTACTTCGAGTGCCTGCACGAGCTCAAGCTGATCGTCGACCTCATGTACGAGGGCGGCATCGCCAACGAGCGGTTCTCCATCTCCGACACCGCCGAGTACGGCGACCTCACCCGCGGCCCGCGCGTCATCAACGCGCAGACCAAGCAGGAGATGCGCAAGATCCTCGGCGAGATCCAGGACGGCACTTTCGCCCGCGAGTGGGTCGCCGAGGACGACGCCGGCCGGCCGAACTTCACCCGGCTGCAGAAGGAGGGCGCGGAGCACCCGATCGAGCAGGTCGGGGAGAAGCTGCGCGGCCTGATGAGCTGGGTGGGCTCCAAGGCCACCTGAGCCGGCCCTCGTCACACCCGCCGTTGTGTCAGGAAAGCCACGATCAGGACGTCCGGCGTCCTGATCGTGGCTTTCCTGACATCCGGCCGCGCCGACGCGGGCCGGGACGGGCGACCCCGGCGATCATGAGATGCGGTCGCATGGCGTCGGGTGATCAGCGGGACGGCTGTTTCGGGGAGGCGGCGGTGGCCGCCGCGGAACGGATGACCTTCTTCTCCGACGCCGTCGTCGCCATCGCCATCACGCTGGCGATCGAGCTGCCGGTGCCGGAGGGGGAGAACTCCGCGCAGCCGTGCAGATGCTGGCGCTCGCGCTGGTGATCGCGGTACTGGGCCGGCGGGGCTGGTTCGCCGCGGATGCCCCGCGGTCGTCCACCCACCGCGGCTGGGTGCGTTCGGTCGTCGGGGCGTCGGCGTTCCTGGTGTCGGTGCCGCTCCACCCGCTGCTGGGGCGCTAAAGCTTCGCCGTGTGGGTGCTGGTGTGGTCGCCACCGGGCGCTTGCTGCGTCGAACGGGTGCCGTCGACGAGCGGTGAGCGCGTTTTCACGGAATGCGTGTTTCGTCCCCGTGAGCTGCCCGCGTCGACGCCGCCCGCCATAACGCGGTCGTGCCGCGGAACTAGAATTCCCGGGGTAACACCCACCTACCCGGGAGCCCTGCAGCCGTCGTGAGCATCGCCGCCACCCGCCCTGTCGTCCTGCTCGCCGAGAAGCTCGCGCCGTCCGCGGTGAGGCTCCTCGGCGACGACGTCGAGATCCGACACGTCGACGGCACCGACCGGCCGGCGCTGCTCGCCGCCGTCGCCGACGCCGACGCGCTGCTCGTCCGCTCGGCCACCAAGGTCGACTCCGAGGTGATCGCGGCGAGCACCCGGCTCAAGGTCGTCGCCCGCGCCGGCGTCGGCCTGGACAACGTCGACGTGCCGGCCGCCACCGCCCGCGGCGTCATGGTGGTCAACGCGCCCACCTCCAACATCGTGTCGGCCGCCGAGCACGCCGTCGCCCTGCTGCTGGCCACCGCCCGGCAGATCCCCGCAGCCGACGCCAGCCTGCGCGCCGGCCAGTGGAAGCGCAGCTCGTTCACCGGCATCGAGCTCAACGGCAAGACCGTCGGCGTCGTGGGCCTGGGCAAGATCGGCCAGCTGGTCGCGCGCCGGCTGGAGGCGTTCGGGGTCGAGCTCATCGCCTACGACCCGTACGTGGCACCGGCGCTGGCCGCCCAGCTGGGCATCGAGCTGGTGTCCCTCGACGAGCTGCTCGGCCGGGCCGACATCATCACCGTGCACCTGCCCAAGACCGCCGAGACCCTCGGGCTCATCGGCAAGGACCAGCTGGCCCTCACCAAGCCCGGCGTCCTGATCGTCAATGCGGCGCGCGGCGGCCTGATCGACGAGGACGCGCTGGCCGAGGCCGTGCGCAGCGGGCACGTCGGCGGCGCCGGCGTCGACGTCTACGTCACCGAGCCGACGACCTCCAGCCCGCTGTTCGAGCTGCCGCAGATCGTCGTCACGCCGCACCTGGGCGCCTCAACCGCCGAGGCGCAGGACCGCGCCGGCACCGACGTCGCCCGCTCCGTGCAGCTGGCGCTGGCCGGCGAGTTCGTGCCGGACGCGGTGAACGTGCAGATCAGCGGCAAGGTCGGCGAGGAGGTCCGGCCGTGGCTGGCGCTCGTGCGCAAGCTCGGCCTGATGCTGCACGCCATCGCGGGCGGCGTCCCGACGTCGGTGACCGTCGACGTGGCCGGCGAGCTGGCCGCCGAGGACGTGTCGGTGCTGCAGCTGGCCGCGCTGCGCGGGCTGTTCACCCACGTCGTGGAGGACCCGGTCACCTTCGTCAACGTGCCGGGGCTGGCCTCCGAGCGCGGCGTCTCCGTCGAGCTGACCACCGCCCCGGAGAGCCCCAACCACCGCAGCGTCGTGCAGCTGCGCGCCGCCATGCCCGACGGCGAGGCCGTCACGGTGTCCGGCACGCTCACCGGCCGCGCCGAGGTGGAGAAGCTCGTCGAGGTCAACGGCCGCCACTTCGACCTGCGCGCCGAGGGCGACCTCCTGCTGCTGGAGTACGCCGACCGGCCCGGCGTCATGGGCCGCGTCGGCTCGCTGCTGGGCGAGGCCGCGGTCAACATCGAGGCCGCCCAGATCAGCCAGACGACCGACCGCGCCGACTCCCTCATGCTGCTGCGCGTCGACCGTCCGGTCGACCCCGGCGTGCTCGAACCCATCGGCGCCTCGGTCGGCGCGACCACCGTCCGGTTGATCTCCTTCGACGACTGAGTGAAGCCGTTCCGTCGCACAACGGCGGGGCGGCGTCGAGCACCGGCGCTCGAAGCGGCAGAATGGCCCCCGCTCGGGGCACCCGCGGGCCTGTCCGCCGTCCGGCGGAGCTGGCGCTGCGGCAGAACCACCCGCCCGGGTGCGCCCGAACGGGTGGCTGACGAGGTATTCGGTGCAGTGGCAGGCGGTAACGTGCGGCGCGGCTGCCACAGCCAAATGGAGAGAGGACACCGGCAATGCGCCTTGCGGTCATTCCCGGCGACGGCATCGGGCCGGAGGTCATCGACGAGGCGCTGAAGGTCCTCGCTGAGGTCTCTCCCGGAGCGGAGACCACCACCTACGACCTCGGTGCCGCCCGCTGGCACTCGACCGGCGAACTGCTGCCGGAGTCCGTGCTGACCGAGCTGCGCCAGCACGACGCGATCCTGCTCGGTGCCGTCGGCGACCCGTCGGTGCCCAGCGGCATCCTCGAGCGCGGGCTGCTGCTGCGGCTGCGGTTCGAGCTCGACCACCACGTCAACCTGCGCCCCGCGCGTCTCTACCCGGGCGTGCGCGGCCCCCTCGCCGCCCACCCCGAGATCGACATGGTGGTCGTGCGCGAGGGCACCGAGGGCCCCTACGTCGGCACCGGCGGCCTGCTGCGCCAGGACACCCCGCAGGAGATCGCCACCGAGGTCAGCGTCAACACCGCCTTCGGCGTCGAACGGGTCGTGCGCGACGCGTTCGACCGGGCCGAGCGGCGCCCCCGCAAGCACCTGACGCTGGTCCACAAGACCAACGTGCTCACCTACTCCGGGCGGCTGTGGTCGCGGCTCGTGGAGGAGGTGTCGTTGGAGCACCCCGAGGTGTCGGTCGCCTACCAGCACATCGACGCCACGACCATCCACATGGTCACCGACCCCGGCCGCTTCGACGTCATCGTCACCGACAACCTGTTCGGCGACATCCTCACCGACCTCGCCGCCGCCGTCACCGGGGGCATCGGCCTGGCCGCCAGCGGCAACCTCGACGTCAGCCGCAAGAACCCGTCGATGTTCGAGCCGGTCCACGGCAGCGCCCCCGACATCGCCGGCCAGGGCATCGCCGACCCCACCGCCGCGGTGCTGTCGGTCGCCCTCCTCCTGGACCACCTCGGCGACCGCGCCTCCGCGGGGCGGATCGAGGCGGCGGTGGCGTTCGACCTGGCCACGCGGGACCACGCGGCGACGGGGCACACCCAGTCCATCGGGGATCGCCTGGCCGCCCTCGTCTCCGCCCACGCCAACTCCCCCACCCCCTCCACCGCCTGACCGGGCCCCGCACCCGGTCGCCGGCTGTCTCTTCCGCCGCGCTCCGAGTTCAGGAAAGCCACGATGCTGCCCCCAGAGGGCAGCATCGTGGCTTTCCTGAACTCGGAGGCGGGGTCACGAGCGCGACGGGTCGACGGCGACGAGGAGCGGGCGAGGACGCAACCGGGCATGGCTGTAGGTCGAACGCAGCATCGCGGCGACCGCGGCTGGCTCGCGGTAGATCCGGCTCGGCTTGGTCGCCACGTAGACGGCACCGGCCGCGGTGAAGCCCGCCGCTCGTTCGACGGTCCGGTCGTGGTCGGCGGGACTGAGGTGCCACTCCGTGGATTCGATCTCCCACACCATGGCGACATCGTCGAGCCAGCAGTCGGCGACGCCGAGCAGACGGCCATCGGCGGTGCGGACCTCGGTGTTCCAGGACGGCTCGGGTAGGCCGGTCGCTCGCCACAGCTCCATCGCGGCGAGCTCGGCGGCGGAACGCGCACCATCGCGCAGGCCGGCGAGTGCACGGCGAGGCTGCGCGGTGCCGCGCCGCGAGCCGGCAGCGAGTTCCTCGGCGAGTGAGGCCACAGAGCACAGGCCGCGCTGCACCGGCTCGGAGAGCAGTTCGACCACGTCTCCGGCGGACCGGATCCGCCGGGCAGCGTCGGTGCAGGCACGGGGCAGCGGCGCGAGCGGTACCCCGTTCCTGCGGATCGCTTCCGGGAGGCGCATGGTCCGCTCGACCTGGACGTAGTTCACCGTCCGTCGCTGGCGTTCACCCGGGACGAGGAGCTGCACCGACCGATCCGGAAACCGCAGCGGCCCGCGCCGCAGGCCGTAACGGCGGCAGGCCTCCAGGCCGGTGACCATCGCGTCGCCGCCGCAGAGGAGCAGAGCCGCGGTGACCTCGTGGTCGCGGCTGGGTGGACCGGTGAACAGGAGCACCACGCCCGGCAGGATCCGCTGCCAGGGGCCGCCGTCGAGGCAGCGCTTGTAGATCGTCCGCTCGGAGAATCCGAAGGCCATCAGCTGGCGGGCTGTGGCCACACCGGTCGGGAAGGCCATCCGCAGCTCGGCCGATGGCCGCAGTACCGCCCGTGTCATGCGGGCATGCTGCTCCACCGGCCGCTGCCCGCGTGGTGCTTTCGCCACATCCGGTTCAGGAAAGCCACGATGCTGCCCTCAGAGGGCAGCATCGTGGCTTTCCTGAACTTTGGGTGGGGTGGGTGGGCGCAGAGTGCGTCGCCGCGGGCCGGGCGGAGGTGAGGGTCAGGTGGCGACGGTGGCGGGGCCGACGAGCAGGGTGGCGCCGGCGCCGGCGAAGTTCGGGAGGTCGGCGGAGGCGGCCTGGCCCTCCTCGCTGCCCATCGCCGCGCCCAGGCCCGCCTCGTCGTCGAAGTCGAGGACGGCGACGAGGTAGTAGGCGGGCTGGGAGCCGTCGGGGCCGGGGCCGGGCTTGGCGTAGGTGTAGCGCCGCAGGCCGGGCATCTTGGCCGCGAGCGGGGCGTGCACCTCGGTGTAGTGCTTGTCGAAGGCGACCGGGTCTTCGGGGTGGTTGTAGAGCACAGTCAGCTGGAACACACGGCACCTCTCCGGTAGCGGGCCCGTGGGCGCCGATGCCCACGGACTCCGGGTCAATGACTAGTCGATCGAACGCTCAGTTGAACAGAGCGTCCCACTTTCTGGGAGTCCCGCGTGACAGCGTGGGACGGCGCGTGCCACACTCGGCGGCGTGCAGCACCTCTGCGTGATCATTATCGACGAGCGCGTCGGCTAACCAGCACCACGGCCGACGCGCAGACCTCTCGCACCCGCGGGGGGTCTTTTTTGTTGCCCGATCACGCCCCACCACCCCAGGAGCACCCCCGATGTCCCGTACCGAACCGGCCGGAACCCCGCTCGGCGACGCCTTCCACGTCTACGACACGACGCTGCGGGACGGCGCCCAGAGCGAGGGGATCAGCTACTCGGTCGGCGACAAGCTGGCCGTGGCCCGGCACCTGGACGCGCTCGGGGTGGGGTTCATCGAGGGCGGGTGGCCGGGGGCGCTGCCCAAGGACACCGAGTTCTTCGCGCGGGCCGCGGCGGGCGAGCTGGAGCTGCGGCACGCGGCGCTGGTGGCGTTCGGCTCGACCCGCAAGGCCGGGGTGGCCGTCCAGGACGACGCGCAGGTCCGGGCGCTGCTGCACAGCGGGGCCCCGGTCGTGACGCTGGTCGCGAAGTCCGACCGCCGCCACATCGAGCGGGCCCTGCGCACGGACGTCGCCGAGAACTGCGCCATGGTCGCCGACACGGTGGCGTTCCTGCGTGGGGAGGGCCGGCGGGTGTTCCTGGACGCCGAGCACTTCTTCGACGGCTACAGGTTCGACCCGGACACGGCCGTGCGCGTCCTCGACGCGGCCGTGACGGCGGGTGCCGACGTCGCCGTCCTCTGCGACACCAACGGTGGGATGCTGCCGCTGGGGATCGCCGAGGTCGTCGCCGAGGTGGCCGCCCGCACCGGCTTCCGCCTGGGCATCCACTGCCAGGACGACACCTCATCGGCGGTCGCCAACTCGGTGACCGCCGTCCAGGCCGGCGCCACGCACGTGCAGTGCACCGCCAACGGCTACGGCGAGCGGACCGGCAACGCCGATCTCTTCGCCGTCGTCGGGAACCTGGTGACCAAGCTGGGCATGCCCGTCCTACCGGACGGCGCGCTCGGCGAGCTGACCCGTACCTCGCACGCGTTGGCCGAGCTGGCCAACCTCGCCCCGAACACCCACCAGGCATACGTCGGGACGTCAGCGTTCGCCCACAAGGCGGGCCTGCACGCGAGTGCGATCAAGGTAGACCCGGAGCTGTACAACCACATGGACCCTGTGGACGTCGGCAACGGGCAGCGGGTGCTGGTCACCGAGATGGCCGGCCGGGCCAGCGTCGAGCTCAAGGGAGCCGAGCTCGGCCTGGACCTGGCCGGCCATCCGGACGCGGTGTCGTCCGTGGTCGCGACGGTCAAGGAGCGCGAGGCGCGCGGCTGGTCGTTCGAGGCCGCGGACGCGTCGCTGGAACTGCTCATGCGCGGCGCGCTCGGCGAGGGCGGGGACGCGCCGTTCGGGCTGGAGTCCTACCGCGTGATCATCGAGCACACGCCCGACGGCGGTGTGGTCGCCGAGGCGACCGTGCGGATCGTGCACGGCGGCGAGCGGCTCATCGCGACCGCCGAGGGCAACGGCCCCGTCAACGCGCTGGACGCGGCGCTGCGGGCCGCGCTGACGCCGGCCTGCCCGTGGCTGGAGCACGTCGAGCTGGCCGACTACAAGGTCCGGATCCTCAACCGCGGCGACGACGCCGGCCACGGCACCGACGCGGTGACGCGGGTGCTGCTGGAGGCCACCGACGGCGCCGGCTCGTGGACGACGATCGGCGTGCACGGCAACATCGTCGAGGCGTCGTGGCTGGCGCTGGTCGACATGCTCGCCTACGCCGCCACCCGGCAGCGGCAGCCCACACCTGCCTAGCCGACTCGCCGCGCCCCAACCCCCGTTCCGACAGCGGGGCGGGCGGCCGGGTCCCCGCGCGGGCCGAGGAGTACGTCCTGCGAGGCTGAACCCCGTGGAAGGGTCCCTGACGGCGGTGGTGCGGCGGATCGACGGCTTCTGCGACGAGGTGCCCCGGCAGTGGGCCACCGCAGAGGACGACGGGCCGCTGCGGCTGTTCGTGCGCGACGGGCGCGGCTGGCCGTTCTACGCCCGCCCCGTGCCAGGCGGCCGCACGGTGACCGGTCCCGACGTGACCCGCGTCCGGGCCCGGCAGCGGGCGCTGCGGCTGCCCGAGGCCTTCGAATGGGTGCCGGCCGCCGCACCGTCGATGCTCGACGCCGTGCGCGACGCGGGCTTGACCCCGCGGCTGTGCCCGCTGCTGGTGCTGGACGGCGAGCCGCCGCCGGCGCCGTTCCCGCCCGGCTACGAGGGCCGGCTGCTGGGTCCGGCCGACGGCGACCTCGCGACGGCCATCGGAGTCCTGAACTGGGTCGCGGCCGAGGCCTTCGGGCTCGCGTCCCAGCGCGGCCTGTCCACCGCGGAGCTGGCGGTGCTGCGCGACGACCTGGCCGAGGGCCGGGCGGCGCGGCTGCTGGTGACCGGCCCCGACGGCCCGGTGGCGGCGGGCTCGGCGCAGCGCTCCGGCGACGTCGTGGAGATCGTCGGGGTGGGAACCCTGCCGGCGGCGCGGCGGCAAGGGCTGGCGGGCGCGGTCACCGCGGCGCTGGCCGAGGCGGCCAGGGCGGCCGGCGCCGACGTCGTCTTCCTCGCGGCGGCCGACGAGGACGCCGCGCGCGTCTACCAGCGCGTCGGTTTCCGGGTGGTCGGCCACACCGGCATCGCCGAAGCCTCCTGACCCTCGTCCTCGCGCTCGTCCTCTTCGCCCTCGCCCCACCCGAAGTTCAGGAAAGCCACGATGCTGCCCTCAGAGGGCAGCATCGTGGCTTTCCTGAACTTTCGCGGGGAGGGGTCGCGGGGCGGGTCACGAGCCCTGGGGGGTGCTCTCCCGGGTGGCGGGCGCGGAGGGACGCCGGGCCCAGGCGGGGGCGTGCTCGGGCAGCGGGCCGATGCCGACCAGCCGGGCCGGGATCCCCTGCAGCACCGGGAACCGGGTGGCCAGGCGCAGCGGGAGCGGCAGCGCGCCGGCCGTCGTGTGGTCGACCTCGTCGAGCATGCCGACCTTGCCCTGCTCGGCGGCGGGGTGGGCGTCGGTCGCGGGGGTGGCCGATCGCACCCGGAAGATCACCCCGTGGGCCAGTTTCTGGAAGCCCTGGATCAGCGCGGTCGGCCACCACCGGCGCAGCTGCACCTTGCGCAGCCGGTCGATGCCCACGATGCCGCCCGAGCGCAGTGCCGGGGCCAGGATGCGGGCGGTGGCGACGGCGTCGGCCACGGCGAGGTTGATGCCCACCCCGCCGACCGGCGACATGGCGTGCGCGGCGTCGCCGATCAGCAGCAGGCCGTCGGCGTACCACTTGCGCAGCCGGTTGAGCTCGACGTTGAGCAGCTTGACGTCGTCGAACGACTCCAGGTCGGTCACCCGGTCGGCCACCCACGGGACGAGCCGGGCGATCCGGTCGCGGAAGCCGGGCAGGCCCTCGGCCCGCATCTGCTGGTCGGTGCCCTTGCCGATCAGGTAGGCGCACTGCCAGTAGTCCCCGCGGTCGATCATGACCATGAAGTGGCCGGCGGAGACCCGCCCGACGCCGCCTTCCGGGTCGTCGGCGTGGCGGGGCAGCCGGAACCACCAGACGTCCATCGGGACGCCGAACGCGCGCGGCACCAGCCCGGCCGCCTCGCGGACGCGCGAGCCGCGCCCGTCGCAGGCGACGGTGAGCGAGGCGCGGACCCGGTGCTCGGTGCCGTCGGTGCGGTCGCGGTAGCGGACGCCGGCGACGCGCCCACCGTCGTGCAGGAGGTCGACGACCTCGGCGTTGCGCAGGAGCGTGAACGTCGGCTCGGACGCGGCGGCGTCGGCGATCAGGTCGAGGAAGTCCCACTGCGGGACGAGCGCGATGTGCTGGTGGGCCCCGGGGAGCCGGCGCATGTCGCCGAGCTTGGCGAACCCCTGGTCGAGCTGGACCTGGACGGACTCCATCCGGCGCTGCGGGAGCGCGGCGAAGCGCTCGCCGAGGCCGAGCTCGTCGAGCAGGGTGAGGGTGGACGCGTGGACGGTGTCGCCGCGGAAGTCGCGCAGGAAGTCGCCGTGCTTCTCCAGCACGGTCGTCTCGACCCCGGCCCGGGCCATCAGCAGGCCGAGCACGAGGCCCGCGGGGCCGCCCCCGACGACGAGGCAGGTCGTGCGCTCGTTATTCGCCATACGTTGAAATATAGCCCCGTTCACGGCCGGCCACCAGGGGCTCACCGGTAATCCGTAAGGTGGCGCGCATCATGACTGCCTCGCCCTCGACCGCCGTCCGGGTCCGGTTCAGCCCGTCGCCCACCGGGACCCCGCACGTCGGCCTGATCCGCACCGCCCTGTTCAACTGGGCGCACGCCCGCCACCACGGCGGCGCCTTCGTCTTCCGCATCGAGGACACCGACGCCGCCCGCGACAGCGCCGAGTCCTACGCGGCCCTGCTCGACGCCCTGCGCTGGCTCGGCCTCGACTGGGACGAGGGGCCCGAGGTCGGCGGTCCGCACGGGCCCTACCGGCAGAGCCAGCGCGGTGAGATCTACGCCGACGCGCTGCGCCGGCTGGTCGAGGCGGGCGAGGTCTACGAGTCGTTCTCGTCGGCGGCCGAGATCGAGGCCCGGCACAAGGCGGCCGGTCGCGACCCGAAGCTGGGCTACGACAACTTCGACCGCGACCTGACCGACGAGCAGCGCGCTGCGTTCCGCGCCGAGGGCAGGCTGCCCGTCTACCGCCTGCGCATGCCCGACCGCGACATCACCTTCGACGACCTCGTCCGCGGCCCGGTCACCTTCCGTGCCGGCACCGTCTCGGACTTCGTCCTCGCCCGCGGCGACGGCTCCCCGCTCTACCCCCTGACCAACCCGGTCGACGACGCCCTGATGGGCATCACCGACGTCCTGCGCGGCGAGGACCTGCTCTCGTCCACCCCGCGCCAGATCGCCCTGCTGGAGGCGCTGCAGCGCGTCGGCATCGGCGACGGGCCGTTCCGCTACGGGCACCTGCCGCTGGTGACCGGCGAGGGCAACCGGAAGCTGTCCAAGCGCGACCCCGAGTCCAACCTGTTCCACTACCGCGACCGCGGATTCGCCCCGGAGGGCCTGCTCAATTACCTGGCGCTGCTGGGTTGGGCCATCGCCGAGGACCGCGACGTGTTCACCCTCGACGAGATGGTGGCCGCGTTCGACATTTCCCGGGTCTCCTCGAATGCGGCCCGCTTCGACCTGAAGAAGGCCGAGGCCATCAACGCCGCGCACCTGCGGGCACTGCCGGTCGAGGAGTTCGCCCGCCGCGTCGAGCCCTACCTGGTGGCCGAAGGTGTGATCGACGGCACGGCCGCAGAGCCGGCCCCCACGGCCGAGCAGCGCACCCTGCTGGCCGCCGCCGCGCCGCTGGTCCAGGAGCGCAGCGTCGTGCTCTCCGACGCGGCCCGGATGCTGCGCTTCCTGTTCGTCGACGGCGACGGCTTCACCCTCGACGACGACGCCGCGGCCAAGAACCTCGGCGCCGACGCCGCCCCCGTCCTGCAGGCCGCCCTGACCGGCCTCGATGAGCTCCCGACCTGGTCGAGCGACGACATCGAGGGCGCGCTGAAGGCGTCGCTGATCGACGGCATGGGCCTCAAGCCGCGCAAGGCGTTCGCCCCCGTCCGGGTGGCCGTGAGCGGTCGCACCGTGTCGCCGCCGCTGTACGAGTCCATGGAACTGCTCGGCCGGGAGCGGTCGCTGCGGAGGCTGAGGGCCGGTTTGGAGCGCGCGGAGGCCCTCGGCTAGAGTGGTCCACGCAGGGCACGGACACCGGACCCCCGCCGAGGGGCCCGATGATCCAGAACCCTTGGGGTATGGTGTAATTGGCAGCACGACTGATTCTGGTTCAGTTAGTCTAGGTTCGAGTCCTGGTACCCCAGCGGAAACACCGCAAAGACGGTCTGATAGTCTGAGCGAGTTCCACCGCAGTACAATACGAGAAGTTCCCAGGGCCCCGTCGTCTAGCGGCCTAGGACGCCGCCCTCTCAAGGCGGTAGCGCGGGTTCAAATCCCGTCGGGGCTACACGAGAATCCCCGTTCCGGTCCAACCGGGACGGGGATTTCTCATGTCCGGGGTTGGTACCGCTCGTCTTCGCAGGGTGAGTGTGGTGGGGGGCGGGGGGGGGGCCCCCGCGGGGGCGCCCCCGCCGCGGGGGCCGAGGGCGG
>NZ_JAHDTH010000018.1 GCF_018531445.1 Pseudonocardia lacus | reverse complement strand
TCTCGTCGTTTGGGTGTGTGGCCCCGCGGCCGGCCGCCCCCCCCCGCCCCGCACCACACTGCCTCTGCGACGACGAGCCGAACCCTGCCGGAGGCGGGTTCGGGGCGGCCGGCTAGACCGCTGGCGTTCCAGCCGGGCCTGGCGGAGGAGGGGGCTCCTCGTCGTTCGGCGGCGGGTCTTCGTCGTCGTTCGGCGGCGGGTCTTCGTCGTCGTCCGGGGGCGGCGTCGTGGTCGCGGGCGGGGGTGTGGTCGTCACCGCGGGGGGCGGGGTGGTGGTGACCGGGGGCGGGGTGGTCGTGGGGACCGGTTCGGGGGTGCGGGAGATCGTGACCTGCGGGGGCTTCGGCTTCGGCTTCTCCTCGGTGGTCTCCTCGGCCACCGGCTCCTCCGTGGGCTCCGCCTCCTCGGTGGTGGTGGCGGCCGGGGGCGCGGCGGAGGAGAAGCGGCCGGCGTCGGTGGCGATCGGGTCCGGGCCGGGCCAGAGGAACACCGTGGCGATCACGGCCACGGCCGCGGCCGCGCCGCCGATGCTGACCAGCATCGCGGGCTTGCGCCTGCGGTCGTCGGCGTAGTCGTAGTCGAAGTCGTCGCCGTAGTCGTCGTCCGGGCCCGTGGTGGGGCGGTCCGGGTAGCCCATCGGGCGTGCCGGGGGTGCGGCGGCCGCGCGGGCGCCGGCGCTGCCCGTCGCCATCGCGCGCTGCGCGGGCGGGCCGACGTGCGCGGTCGCCCCCATCGACATGGAGGCCTGCGGGCCGTAGCCGCGCGACTGGGTGCCGTACCCGGGTCCGTCGTAGCGGTTCTCGAAGCGCGCGGACGCGGCGGCCGAGCGGACGACGCTGGTGGGCACCACCTCGGTGACGCCCTCGGTGGCGCTGGTCATCGAGGCGGCGCCGCCGGAGTAGCCCGGCGCGGGGCGCGGGTTGGGCACCCGGGCCGGCGAGCCGGCCGTGGCCGAGGAGCCCGTCGGGCTGAGCGAGAGCGCGGCGCCGAGGGCGATGGCGTTCTTCGGGTCGGTGTCGACCGCGACCGGGCGGCCGAGCTGCTCGGACACCAGCTGGCCGACGAGCGGGATCCGCGACGAGCCGCCGACCAGCAGCACGGCGGTCAGCTGCGGCGGGGTGAGCCCCGCGGAGTGGATGGCGCGGCGCAGCGCGTCGACCGAGTCCTCGATGCGCAGCCGGATCAGCGCCTCGAACTCGCCGCGGTGCAGCCGCACGGCGCCGTGCCCGGTGACCGGGATCGACACCTCGGTGTCGCTGCTCAGCGCCTCCTTGGCCTCGACGCATTCGCGGCGGATCGCCGCGATGGCCGACAGCACGGAGAGGTCGGTCTCGTCGAGGTTCTCGAAGGCCGCCGGCAGCGCCTGCCGGACGTGCTCGAACACGACCTCGTCGAAGTCGATGCCGCCGAGGCGCTCCAGGCCCTCCGGCCGGCCCAGCAGGCTGAAGCCGGTGGCGTCCTTGTGGACCATGGCGGCGTCGAACGTGCCGCCGCCCAGGTCGTAGACGGCGATCGTGGAGCCCGGCTCCACCCGCTCGCCCGCGGCGTAGTGCAGCGCGGCGGCCTGCGGCTCGGCCAGGAACGAGACCGGCAGGCCCTGCGCGGCCAGCGCGCTGCCCAGCCGGTCCTTCTTGTGCGCCCCCCACGACGCCGGGTGGGTGACGGCCACCCGGGCGGCCGGGCCGCCCTCGCGCTGGGCCACCCGCTCGACGACCCAGCGCACCAGCCGGGCCGACAGCTCCTCCGGCGCCCACGGCCGCCCCCCGACGACGAGCGGTGTCGGGTCGCCGATGCGGCGCTTGAACTCCCGGGCGACGTGGTCGGGCTCGGACAGGGCCCGGCGCTCGGCGGCGTCCCCCACGACGACCTGGCCGTCGTCGCCGATGTAGAGCACGGACGGGACCGCGCTCGACCGGTCGCCGAGGTTGACGATCTCGCTCTCCCCGGGGCGCCCGCCGGGTCGGCAGATCGCGGCCGCGGTGCGCGTCGTCCCCACGTCGATGCCGAGCAAATAACTCATCGTCACCCGTTTCGTCTCGATCGACGCCGGGTCCCCCTGCCCGGGCCGATGAGATCACGGTATCGCCACGGGTGTCCTCCGATCGGCTGGCCCCCGGCTACGCGGCGGTAGCACGGGTGGTCGAGTCCGGGACGACGCGATCTTGTGCTAATGGGCCGTCGTGGCCCGTCAGAGGCGGTGCTGCAGGGCCTCCGCGGCGGCCAGCAGGTCAGCGGCCCAGCGGACGCCCGGGCGGCGGCCGATGCGGTCGACCGGCCCGGACACCGAGACGGCGGCGACGACCTGGCCGGTGCCGTCGCGCACCGGCGCGGAGACGCTGGCCACGCCGGACTCGCGCTCGGCGACGCTCTGCGCCCAGCCGCGCCTGCGCACGTCGATCAGCACCCGCTCGCCGTAGGTGGCGTCGGCCAGCAGGGCCCGCTGCACGCCGGGGTCGGCCCAGGCGGCGAGCACCTTGGCCCCGGAGCCCGCGGTCATCGGGAGGCGCGCGCCCACGGGGACCGTGTCGCGCAGGCCACTGGCCGGCTCGGCGGTGGCGACGCAGACCCGCTGGGTGCCGTCGCGGCGGTAGAGCTGGACGCTCTCACCGGTGATGTCGCGCAGCCGCGGCAGCACGGCGGAGGCCGCTTCCAGCAGCGGGTCGGTGCCACCCGCGGCGAGCTCGGTGAGTGTGGGGCCGGGGCGCCAGCGGCCGTCGGCGCCGCGGTGCAGCAGCCCGTGCACCTCCAGGCCGACCGCCAGCCGGTGCGCCGTGGCCCGCGGCAGGCCGGTGCGCTGGCACAACTCCGACAGCCCCACCGGCTCGGCGGCGGCGGCCCGCAGCACACCCACGGCCTTGTCCAACACGCCGATGCCGCTATGCTGTCTCACGAGGCGATACTAACTTCTCGCTATCTGGGACGCCACCGGCTTCTTCCGCGGAATCCGCGACGCGGCGCCGGGTGCGGGGAACCCCGCCGCTAGGCGGATCGACGACGATTTGGAGGCGGAGCCGCGTTGACCACCACCGGACGCACGCTGGCCGAGAAGGTGTGGGACCAGCACCTCGTGCGGGCGGGCGAGGGCGACGAGCCCGACCTGCTCTACATCGACCTGCACCTCGTGCACGAGGTCACCAGCCCGCAGGCCTTCGACGGCCTGCGACTGGCCGGGCGGCCGGTGCGCAGGCCCGACCTGACGCTCGCCACCGAGGACCACAACGTCCCCACCACCGACGTGGAGCTGCCGATCGCCGATCCGGTGTCGCGCACGCAGGTGGAGACGCTGCGCAAGAACTGCGCCGAGTTCGGCGTGCGGCTCTACCCGATGAACCACGCCGAGCAGGGCATCGTGCACGTGGTCGGCCCGCAGCTGGGACTCACCCAGCCGGGCATGACCGTCGTCTGCGGCGACAGCCACACCTCCACGCACGGCGCGTTCGGGGCGATCGCGTTCGGCATCGGCACCTCCGAGGTGGAGCACGTGCTGGCCACCCAGACGCTGCCGCTGCGCCGGTTCAAGACCATGGCCATCACCATCAACAGCGCCGACGGGCGGCTGCGGCCGGGCGTCACCAGCAAGGACGTCGTGCTGGCGGTGATCGCCAAGATCGGTACCGGTGGCGGCCAGGGCTACGTGCTGGAGTACCGCGGCAACGTCGTCGAGAACCTGTCGATGGAAGCCCGGATGACGATCTGCAACATGTCGATCGAGGCGGGCGCGCGGGCCGGCATGATCGCCCCCGACGAGACGACGTTCGCCTACCTGAAGGGCCGCGACCGGGCCCCCGCAGGCGCGCAGTGGGACGAGGCCGTCGCAGCGTGGCGCGAGCTGCGCACCGACGACGACGCCGTCTTCGACGCCGAGGTCGACATCGACGCCGACGCGCTCACCCCGTTCGTCACCTGGGGCACCAACCCCGGCCAGGGCCTCCCGCTGGGCGAGGACGTCCCCGACCCGGAGCTCATCGTCGACGAGAACGAGCGCGTCGCCGCGGAGAAGGCGCTGGCCTACATGGGCCTGGAGGCGGGCACCCCGCTGCGCGACATCCACGTCGACACCGTCTTCGTCGGCTCCTGCACCAACGGCCGCATCGAGGACCTGCGCGCCGCGGCCGACGTGATCAAGGGGCGCAAGGTCGCCGACGGCGTCCGGATGCTGGTCGTGCCCGGCTCGATGCGGGTGCGCTTCCAGGCCGAGGACGAGGGCCTGGACCAGGTGTTCCGCGAGGCCGGCGCCGAGTGGCGCTCGGCGGGCTGCTCGATGTGCCTGGGCATGAACCCCGACCAGCTCGCCCCCGGCGAGCGCAGCGCGTCGACGTCCAACCGCAACTTCGAGGGCCGCCAGGGCAAGGGCGGCCGCACCCACCTGGTGTCCCCGCTGGTCGCCGCGGCGACCGCCGTCCGCGGGACCCTGAGCAGCCCGGAGGACCTGGTCTGATGGAGCCCTTCCGCTCGCACACCGGCATCGGCGTCCCGCTGCGCCGCTCCAACGTCGACACCGACCAGATCATCCCGGCGGTGTACCTGAAGCGGGTCACCCGCACCGGCTTCGAGGACGGCCTGTTCTCGGCCTGGCGCAACGACCCCTCGTTCATCCTGAACACCCCGCCGTTCGACCGCGGCTCGGTGCTGGTCGCCGGGCCCGACTTCGGCACCGGCTCGTCGCGCGAGCACGCCGTCTGGGCGCTGATGGACTACGGCTTCCGGGTCGTCATCTCGGCCCGCTTCGCCGACATCTTCCGCGGCAACTCGGCCAAGATGGGGCTGGTCGCCGCCCAGGTCGCCCAGCCGGACGTCGAGCTGCTGTGGAAGCTGCTGGAGAACGAGCCGGGCACCGAGGTCACGGTCGACCTCGAGGAGCGCACGGTGCAGGCCCGCGACCTGACCGTCCCGTTCGACATCGACGACTACACCCGCTGGCGGCTGCTGGAGGGCCTCGACGACATCGGCCTGACGCTGCGCCACGCCGAGCAGATCGCCGAGTTCGAGGCCGCCCGCCCGGCCCGGATGCCCACCACGATCTGACCCACCCGTCGCGCGTAATCACGGGATGTGGGCTCCTCGCAGATCCGGCTGGGTCGTCGCAGCCCGCCGGCGGGCTGCGAGCACCCGGCCCGGGCTGCGACGCCCACCCGGCGCTGCGCCCGCCGGAGCGGCCCTTCCTCAGACGTCCGGCGGGGGGTAGTGGTCGGCGTTCTGCACGACGCCGTCGACGAAGCTCAGCACCCACGTGCTGGCCTTCTTCGACGGGACGTCGTCGGGGTCGACCCCGGCCGACTTGGCCAGCGAGCCGACCAGGTCGGGGATGACGCCGCCCTGGCTGGACACCAGCGTCACCCCGCCGAGGGCGGCCAGGTCGAGGAGCCGCTCGCGGGCGGCGGTCGGGTCGTCCCAGTAGTGGTCCTCCCCGAACAGCGGCTCCTCCTCGATGGGGGCGCCGCCCAGCCGCTCGGCCAGCGGGACGATCGTCTGCCGGCAGCGCAGGGGCGGGGCGGTGACGAGCCGGTCGGGGCCGAGCAGCGGCAGGAACGGGGCGAGGGCCTCGGCCTGGCGGCGGCCGGCGCCGGAGAGGGGGCGCAGCAGGTCGTCGCCGTCCCAACGGCCGCGGCTGCCCGCCTTCGCGTGGCGGACCAGCACGACCGTGGCCGTGGGCGGGCCGGTGTCGACGAACCGCTGCAGGACCGCCATGTCGTGGCGGTAGGACAGCTGGTCGGCGGCGCGGTCGATGGTGACCCACTCCAACTGGTCGGTCTCGGAGTTGGGTTCGAACTCGCCGCCCAGCGACTCGGCCGCCCAGTACCGGACGAGCTTGTCGCCCTCCGGGACCGGGTAGTGGGCGTCGCCGAGCAGGGCGCCGAGCCGGCACCGGTGGCCGGTCTCCTCGGTGACCTCGCGGACGGCCGTGGTGGCCAGGTCCTCGCCGTCGTCGATCTTGCCCTTGGGGTAGGCCCAGTCGTCGTAGCGGGGGCGGTGGACGAGCGCGATGCGCGGGCCGTCGTTCGCCAGGCGCCACAGCACCGCGCCGGCGGCCAGGACATCGGCGGCGGCGGTGTCGCCGGGCGGGCCGAACGAGCTCACAACGTGCTCCCAGGTGGTCTTGGTGCTCCCAGGTGGTCTGGCGGCTACTCGGAGTCGAGGACGGCCGAGACCGCGTGCGCGAGCATCATCTCGGCCTGGTGGTCGCGCACCGTGACGCCCGCGCCCGCGTCCACGGGCGGCGACGGCTCCCACGAGCCGTCCGCGTGCAGCGTCCAGCAGCGGGTTGCCGGGTCGAGGCAGGAGTCGAACACCTGGCCGAGCTTGGCCGCGAGCCGCGGCTCGGCCACCCGCAGCAGCACCTCGACGCGCCGGTCGAGGTTGCGGTGCATCATGTCGGCGCTGCCGATCCAGTACTCGTCGGCGGCCCCGAAGTGGAACACCCGGGAGTGCTCCAGGAACCGGCCGAGGATCGAGCGGACGTGGATGTTCTCGCTGAGCCCCTCGCGGCCCGGCCGGATCGCGCAGATGCCGCGCACGACCACGTCGACCGGCACCCCGGCCTGCGAGGCCCGGTACAGCGCGTCCACCACCTGCTCGTCGACCAGCGAGTTGACCTTGATCCGGACCCGGGCGGCGGTGTTCCCCGCGCGGAAGGCCTCGACCTCGTCCTCGATGCGCCGGACGATGCCGCGGCGCACGCCGTAGGGCGCCACCAGCAGGCTGCGGTAGGAGGTCTGGCGGGAGTAGCCGGTCAGCGAGTTGAACAGGTCGGTCAGGTCGGCGCCTATGGTGGGGTCGGCGGTGAGCACGCCCATGTCCTCGTAGAGGCGGGCGGTCTTGGGGTTGTAGTTGCCGGTGCCGACGTGGCAGTAGCGGCGGATCGTGTTGCCCTCCTGGCGCACGACCAGCGACGTCTTGCAGTGCGTCTTGAGCCCGACCAGGCCGTAGACGACGTGCACCCCGGCCTTCTCCAGCTCGCGCGCCCAGCGGATGTTGGCCTGCTCGTCGAACCGGGCCTTGATCTCCACCAGGGCCACCACCTGCTTGCCGGCGGCGGCCGCGTCGATCAGCGCGTCGACGATGGGGGAGTCGCCCGAGGTGCGGTAGAGGGTCTGCTTGATGGCCAGCACGTTCGGGTCGGACGCGGCCTGCTCGATGAACCGCTGCACGCTCGTGGAGAACGAGTCGTACGGGTGGTGGACGAGCACGTCGCCCTCCCGCAGCGTCGCGAACACGCTGCGCGGGGTCTCCCGCTCGGCGAACGCCGGGTGCGTCGCCGGGACGAACGGCTCGTCCTTGAGGGCGGGGCGCTCCACGCCGTGCACCGCCCACAGCGCGGTGAGGTCGAGCAGGCCGGGCACGGTGATCACGTCGGCCGGGTCGACGTCGAGCTCGCGCAGCAGCAGCTCCAGCACGTGCTCGCTCATCGTCTCGGTGACCTCCAGGCGCACCGGCGGGCCGAACCGGCGGCGGGCCAGCTCGCGCTCCAGCGACTGCAGGAGGTCCTCGTCGCGGTCCTCCTCGACCTCCACGTCGGCGTTGCGGGTGACCCGGAAGACGTGCACCTCGGCCATCACCATGCCGGTGAACAGCTCCGACAGGTGCGCCGAGATCAGGTCCTCCAGCGGCAGGAAGGTGACCCGGCCCTCGCGGGGCGAGGTGTCGGCGGAGGGCACCTCGATCAGCCGGGGCACGTTGTCGGGCACCTTGACCCTGGCGAAGCGCTCGGTGCCGCCCTCCGGGTCGCGCACCGTGACGGCCAGGTTCAGCGACAGCCCGGAGATGTAGGGGAACGGGTGCGCCGGGTCGACCGCCAGCGGGGTCAGCACCGGGAACACCTTGGCCCGGAAGTACTCCGACAGGCCCGCGCGCTGCTCGTCGTCGAGGTCGGTCCAGCGCCGGATGTGGATGCCCTGGGCGTCGAGCTGGGGGCGGACCTCGTCGAGGAAGACGCGCGCGTGCGCCTCGGCCAGCGCCTGCGAGCGGATCGCGATGCGGGCCAGCTGCTCGCGCGGGGACAGCCCGTCGGCGCTGCGCACGGCCAGGCCGGTGTCGTTGCGCCGCTTCAGCCCGGCCACCCGGACCATGTAGAACTCGTCGAGGTTCGAGGCGAAGATCGCCAGGAACTTGGCCCGCTCCAGCAGCGGCTGGCTGGGGTCCTCGGCCAGCGCCAGAACCCGGGCGTTGAAGTCGAGCCAGGACAGCTCGCGGTTGAGGTAGCGGTCGTCGGGGAGCTCGGAGGCCGGGGCCGGGGTGCGCGCCGGCGGGCTGACCGGCACCGCGGCGGCGGTCGTGGTGGGGACCTCGGAGGTGCGGGCGGCGGTCGCCGGGGCGGCCGGTCCGGGCTGGACGGCGTCGGCGACGGCGCGGTCGGCCGA
>NZ_JAHDTH010000189.1 GCF_018531445.1 Pseudonocardia lacus | reverse complement strand
GACCCGGATCGGGTTCCCGCGCCCGCGGCGCACGATCTGAGTCAGCCGTTGACCTTCATGGTCGGTCAACCGGCGCGCTTTGACGGGCTCGGCCACCCCTGCCCCTCCTCCTCGATCCCAGCTCGCTGTCGGGACCGAGGGTGCGAGCACCGCGACATAAGCCTCGGGACATCGGGCGGCGTGTCGCCAAACCGGCGAACCTAAGTGGACAACGCACTAGGCGGGCAGGACGAGGCGGGCAGCGAGCCCGCGGACCGATCAGCGACTGCCGCGCACCCGGGGGGTGCGCGGCAGTCGCCGTTCCGGGGCCGTCGGAGGTGCAGGCCGTCGGAGGTGCAGGCCGTCGGAGGTGCAGGCCGTCGGAGGTGCAGGCCGTCGGAGGTGCAGGCCGTCGGAGGTGCAGGCGTCAGACCTGCGGGGGCGGCGCCGCGCCGCGGAACCGGTCGGCCAGCAGCGCCGCGATCTCCAGGAACGCGTCCAGCGTCGGCTGGGCCAGGCGGGCGGGTTCGATCACGGCCCCGGCGGCCAGGTGGGGGTCGTGGGGCACCTCCACCACCGCCCGGCACCGCCGGGCGAAGTGCTCGCGCACCCGGCGCAGGTCGACGGCATCGCTGGTGCGGTCCATCGAGAGGGCGACCACGGCGTCCGCGGCGAGGTGGTCGAGGTCGTGGGCGTAGAGCCAGTCCAGCGTCTGGGCGGCCCGGCTGGCGCCGTCCACGGTGGGGCTGCCGACGACCACGAGACCGTCGGCGGCGGCGAGCGTGGCGCGCATGACCGGGTGCACCATGCCGGTGCCCGAGTCGGTGACGAGGATGTCGTGGAAGCGGGCGAGCACCTCGCCCGCCCGCTCGTAGTCGGCCCGGGCGAGCGCCTCGCTGACCGTGGGGCTCTGGTCGGAGGCGAGCACGTGCAGGCGCCCGGCGAGCCCGAGGTAGGGGGCCACGTCGGTGAGCGCGGTGACGGGGCCGGGCTGCGCGGCCGCGAAGTCGACCAGGCTGCGGATCGACTCGGTGGGGTCGACGCCGAGCCGGTCGGCCAGGGTGCCGGCGTCGGTGTCCGCGTCGAGCACGGCGACCCGGTCGCCGCGGTTCTCGGCCAGCACGAGTCCGAGGCAGGCGGCGACAGTCGTCTTTCCGACCCCGCCCTTGATCGACCCGACGGCGATGCGGTGGGGTCCGCGCAGCGGGCTACGGATGCGCGCCCGCCACTGCTGGCGCAGCGCCTCCTCCGGCCCCACGCCGGGGTTGACCAGCCCGCCGCTCAGCCGGAGCACCGCCCGCCGCCAGCCGCGCCGGGGGCGGTCGCCGCGGAACCGGACGATGGCGTCCTCGGTGAGGGCGGCCGCGCTGGTGGGGGGCTGGTCGGTGGTGCCGGTCACGGCACGAACCGGTCCGCCATGACGGCGGCCAGTTCGTAGGCGGCCTCGCGCGTGCGGGGCCGAAGCCGGTCGAGGCTGACGCGCCCGCCGGTGGCCAGGTGCGGGTCGTGCGGGATCTCGATGACGGCCCGGCACCGGGTGGCGAAGTGCTCGCGGATGCGGGGCAGGTCGACGTCGACGCTGGTGCGGTCGCAGGAGAGCACCGTGACGGCGTCGGCGGCGAGCGAGCCGTGCCCGTGGGCGTGCATCCAGTCCAGCGTCTTGGCGGCGCGGCCGGCGCCGTCGACGGTGGGGGCGCCCACGATGATGACGCTGTCGGCCAGCTTCAGCGTGCCCTCCATCGCCGAGTGCACCAGCCCGGTGCCCGAGTCGGTGATGATGACGTTGAAGAAGCGGTCGAGCAGGGCGCAGATCTGCTCGTACTCCTGGCGGTTGAAGGCGTCGCCCGCGGCCGGGTCCTGCTCGGAGGCCAGCACCTGCAGCCGCCCGGCCAGGCTCGTGTAGCGCGAGACCTCGGTCCAGGAATCGATGCGGTGCAGGTCGCGCAGCAGTTCGCGGACCGTCACCGACGACTCGCCGGTGAGCCGCTCGGCCAGGGTGCCGGCGTCGGGGTTGGCGTCCAGCGCGATCACCCGGTCGCCCCGGTGCTCGGCCATGACCAGGCCGAGCAGGGTCGACACCGTCGTCTTGCCGACGCCGCCCTTGATGGAGGTGACGGCGATGCGGTGGGACTGCACGAGCGGGCGGCGGATGCGGTGCATCACGTCACGGCGGCGCAGCTCCTCGGGTCCCGGGCCGGGGTTGACCAGTCCGCCGGTGGCCCGCAGCAGCGCGCGGCGCCACCCGAAGGAGGGCTCGTCGGGGCGGGTGCGCAGGATGCTGTCGCCGGTCAACTCCTCGCGGGCGGGCTCGTCCGCCCCGGTCGCGGTGCTGTCGTCGACGGCCGTGGCGGTCGTCGTCTCCACGGCGGGGTTCCCGCCGCTGTCGGCCGCAGCCGAGCCGTTCTCGTGCACAGTGCCCCCGGATCGTCCCGTCCCCGCACGGTCGTGGCCGGCGGCGACCCGATGGCCGTAGCGGTCCCACCAGGACGACGGATCCGGCTCGGGTTGTTGCCGCACCACGCCGGGAGCCTACCCCGATCGGGGGCGCGCCGATCACTGCCGGTGCACGCCGGGACCACTCCGTGATCAGTCGATCAGGTCCATCCCGGTGCCGGTGCGACCGCCCGGGACCGGCGCGGGGTGGCCGCGGTAGAGGTGGCTGCGGCCGCGGGTGACGGTGCGCAGGGCCTTGGTCAGGGTCTCCTCGAACTCGGCCAGCTTCGCGTCGACGTAGCCGTCGCACTCGCGGCGCAGGCGGTCGGCCTCCGCGTCGGCCTCGTCGACGATGCGGGTGGCCTCGGCCTGGGACGCGCGCACGACCTCGGTCTGCGAGACCAGCCGGGCCTGCTCGGCCTGGCCCTCGGCGATGTAGCGGTCGTGGGCGGCGCGGCCGGACTGGGCGATGCGCTCGGCGTCGGCCGTGGCGCGGTCGGTCAGCTCGGTGTAGTGGTGGCGGCCCTCGGCGACGGTGCGCTCGGCGTCGTGGCGGGCCTGGGCGAGCAGCTGCTCGGCCTCCGCGCGGGCCTCGGCGACCGTGCGTTCGGCCTCGGCGCGGGCCTCGGCGAGCATCTGCTCGGCGTCGGCGCGGGCGCTGGCCCGGGTCTGCTCGGCCTCCTGGGCGGCGTCGTCGACCAGCTCGTCGCGGCGGTCGAGGACGTCCTGGGCGTCGTCGAGCTCGCCGGGGAAGGCCTCGCGGACGTCGTCGAGCAGCTCCAGCACGTCGCCGCGGGGGACGACGCAGTTGGCCGTCATCGGGACGCCGCGGGCCTCCTCGACGACCGTGACGAGCGCGTCCAGCGACTCGAAGACCCGGTACACGACCGCCATTCTCGCACCGCAGCGCGACCGGGCGCCGGATTGCGCCCGACCAGCGTGTCCGTGCGGTGGGCCGGGTCAGCTCCGCTCGGCGAGGCGCCCCAGCAGCCTGCGGTGCACGCTGTCGGGCAGCAGGTGGGCGATGTCGCCGCCGTAGGTGGCGACCTCCTTCACCAGGGAGGAGGACACGAAGCTGTACTCGGGGCTGGTCGACATGAACAGCGTGTCGACGCCGGAGAGCCGCTGGTTCATCTGGGCCATCTGCAGCTCGTAGTCGAAGTCGGTGACCGCCCGCAGGCCCTTCACGATGGCGCGGATGTCGTGGTCGCGGCAGTAGTCGACGAGCAGGCCGTGGAACGAGCCGATGACGACGTTCGGCCACGGCTTGACGACCTCGGCCAGCATGTCCATCCGCTCGTCGACGGTGAACAGGCTCTTCTTGCTCTTGTTCACCAGCACGGCGACGACGACCTCGTCGAACAGCTGCGCTGCCCGTCCGACGACGTCGAGATGGCCGTTGGTGGGCGGGTCGAAGGAGCCGGGGCACACCGCACGCCTCATGGGCGCCGACGCTAACAGCTGCGAGCGCCCGTCCCGTGTGATCTCAACCGGCCGGGTCGTGCCGGGCGACGTGCAGGACGGTGTCGCCGTAGCGGCGCTCGCGCGCGCCGGCCAGCGGCGGGGGCCACTCGAACGGCCGGCGGGCCGCGCGGCGCTCGACGACGACCACGGCGTCCTCGGCCAGCCAGCCGTGCCGCGCCGCGGCGGCGAGCCAGCCGGTGATCTCGGTGTCGGCCAGCTCGTAGGGCGGGTCGACGAGCACGACGTCGTAGCCGCGCTCGGCCGGTGCGCCCAGCACGGCGGCCGCCGGGGCGACCCGCACCACCGCGCCCGGCAGCCCGACCGCGGCCACGTTGCGCCGCAGGACGTCCGCGGCGCGCCGGTCGGACTCGACGAACAGGGCGTGCGCGGCCCCCCGCGACAGCGCCTCCAGCCCCAACGCCCCGGAACCGGCGCACAGGTCGAGCACCGCGGCGCCGTCCAGGCCGGGGTCGGCGACGAGGGCGGAGAACAGCGCTTCGCGGACCCGGTCGGAGGTGGGCCGGGTGCCCTTCGGCGGCACGGTGAGGCGCCGGCCGCCGGCCACGCCGGCCACGATGCGGGTCACGGGCGGGAGGTGGCGGCGGCGGGCACGGGCGCCGAGTCTGCCACCCGAGCGCTCCCCCGCTCCCTCACGACCCCGACGGGACGAGCGGCGCGGTCGCGGTGCGCCGGTACTCGCTCGGGTTGGCGCCCCGGACCCGCTTGAACGCCGCGCTGAAGCCGAACGGGTCGGCGTAGCCGACGGCGCGGGCCACCTCGGCCACCGTCGCCGCCTGCCGCTCGACCAGCAGGTCGGCCGCGAGCGTCATGCGCCGGCGGGTGAGGTAGGTCAGCGGGGGCTCGCCGACCAGGTCGGTGAACCGCTTGGCCAGCGTCGAGCGCGACACCCCGGCGCGGTCGGCCAGGGTGGAGACCGTCCACGGCGCGGCCGGTTCGGCGTGCAGCAGGCGCAGCGCGCCGCCGACGACCGGGTCGCGCTGGGCGGCCCACCAGCGTGGGGGTTCGCCGCCGGGGCGGTCGAACCAGGCGCGCAGCGTGCAGACCAGCATCCAGTCCAGCAGCCGGTCGAGCACCACCTGCTGGCCCGGGGCGTCGACGGCGACCTCGGCGGCCAGGTGGTCCAGCACGGGGTCGTCCGCGCCGCCCGCGTCCACGCGCAGCACGACGGGCAGCGCGTCCAGCAGCGGCCGGCTGATCTCGCCGCGCACCGGGTAGGCGGCGACGACCAGGGTGGTCGCGCCCTCGCCGCAGTCGGTCCAGCCCAGCCGGTGTCGGGTGCCGCCCTGCTCGGGCGTCGCGCAGTGCTCGCCGCAGGAGACCGGCTCGGCGCCGGTGTCGACCTCGTCGACGAAGCGGAACGTCGCGGGCCCGCGCACGACGACCGTCTCGCGGGCGCGCAGCCGCTGCGGCGGGTGGTCCTCGGCCACGATCCAGCCCGACCCGCTCAGCAGGGTGCACAGCGTCAGCGGCGCGCCGTCGACGAAGTGCAGCGACCACGGCGGGGTGAGGGTCGAGCTGCCGAACAGCGAGCCCTGCGCCCGCACTCCCCGGCAGAGGTCGTCGAACACGTCCACCCGGCGAGGCTAGCCCGGATTTGGACGATGACACAGGAGATCCGGCCTCTCACCTATGGATCCGTCCGAGCTCGGCCCGTTGGATGGGGTCATGAGCAACGACAGCACCCTCGTCCTGGGCGCCACCGGCAAGACCGGCCGGCGCGTCGCCGCACGGCTGCGGCTGAACGGCACCCCCGTGCGTGCCGCCTCGCGCTCCAGCGCGGTCCGGTTCGACTGGTCCGACCCGACCGGCTGGGACGCGGCCCTGCGCGGCGCCACCTCGGTCTACCTGGTGGCCCCGAGCGTCCCCGGCCCCGCGCACGAGTTCGTGGCCCGGGCCGAGGCCGCCGGCGTCAAGCACGTGGTCCTGCTGTCCGGGCGGGGCGCCGACACCTGGGGCGACTCGACGTTCGGGCTGGACATGCGCTCGGCCGAGGACGCCGTGCGCGGCTCGGCGCTGGGCTGGACCGTCCTGCGCGCGTCGAACTTCGACCAGAACTTCGACGAGGACCTCTTCCACGCCCCGCTCGTCGCCGGCGAGCTGGCGCTGCCGGCCGGCGAGGTGCCCGAGCCGTTCGTCGACGTCGAGGACGTCGCCGACGTCGCGGCCGCGGTGCTGGCCGATCCCGACCGGCACCTCGGGCGCGTCTATGAGCTGACCGGGCCGCGCGCGCTCACCTTCGCCGAAGCCGTGGAGCAGATCTCGCGGGCCGGCGGCCTGCCGATCGCCTACCGTCGGGTCACCCCCGCCGAGTACGCGGCCGCGCTGGTCGAGGCGGGCGCGGGCGAGGACGACGCCCACCACGTCGCCGAGATGTTCGTGCTGATGGAGAAGGGGCTGCTGGCCGAGGCCACCGACGACGTCGCCGCCGTGCTGGGGCGGGCGCCCCGGGCCTTCGAGGACTACGTCGTGCGGGCCGCCGCGGCGGGCGCCTGGCGGCGATGATCGTCCGATCGACCCGTCCCCCACCGGAAGGACCCTGATGAGCACCGCTTCGCCGACCGACCAGGACCTCGAGTTCCTCCGCCGCCCCCTGCACGGGTTCCTGACCGTGGCCGGGGGCCCGGTCCCGCCCCAACCCCGGCCGGTGTGGTTCGAGGTCACCGGATCCGGTGCGGTCCAGTTGTTCACCGCCCCGGACTCGGTCAAGGTCCGCCGCCTGCGCCGCGACCCCCGCGCCTCGCTCGTCGTCGCCGCCCCGGTGGGCGAGCGCGAGCACTGGGTGTCGGTCGCCGGGCGCGCCCGCGTGGAACCCGACGGGGGCCATGACCTGTGCGCGCGCCTCGGCGCCCGCTACTGGGACCTCGACGACCCGGCCCGGGCCGCCGAGCTCGCCGCGATGCTGGACCAGCGGTGGGTCCGCGTCGTCATCGAGCCCGACGCGGTGAGCCGCTTCGCGGGGTGACCGGGCTCAGTCGGCCAGCTCCAGCAGCAGGTCGCCGCCCTCCACCTGCTGCACCTGGCCGATCGCCAGCCGGGCCACCTTCCCCGCCCGCTGCGCGGTGATCGAAGCCTCCATCTTCATCGCCTCGATCGTCGCCACGGTCTGCCCGCTCTGCACGGCGTCGCCCTCGCCGACCTGCAGCGTGACGACCCCGGCGAACGGGGCGGCGATCTGGCGCGGGTCGGAGCGGTCGGCCTTCTCCGCGGCCTTGACGTCGGTGGCGACCGCCTGGTCGCGCACCGACACCGGGCGCATCTGGCCGTTGAGCGTGGCCATCACGTTGCGGTAGCCGCGCTCGTCGGGCTCGGAGATGGCCTCCAGGGTGATCAGCAGGATGACCCCGGGTTCGAGCTCGACCGTGTGCTCGGTCTCGGGTTCGAGCCCGTAGAGGAAGTCCTTGGTGGACAGCACCGCAGTACGGCCGTGGGCCTCGACGTGGCCGAGGTACTCCTGGGTGGGGCCGGGGAACAGCAGCCGGTTGAGGGTGGCGCGCCGGTCGTCGCGCAGGCCGCGGCGGTCCTCGATGGTCAGCTCCGGCTCGTGCTTCTCCGGCGGGCGGCCCTCCAGCGCACGGGTCCGGAACGGCTCCGGCCAGCCGCCGGGCGGGTCGCCCAGCTCGCCGCGCAGGAACCCGATCACCGAGTCGGGCACGTCGAACCTGCCCGGCTCGGCCTCGAAGTCCTCCGCCGAGACCCCGGCGCCGACCAGGTGCAGCGCCAGGTCACCGACGACCTTCGACGACGGGGTGACCTTCACCAGCCGGCCGAGCATCCGGTCGGCCGCCGCGTAGAGGTCCTCGATCAGCTCGAAGCGGTCGCCCAGGCCCAGCGCGATCGCCTGCTGGCGCAGGTTGGACAGCTGCCCGCCGGGGATCTCGTGGTGGTAGACGCGCCCGGTCGGCGAGGCCAGCCCCGACTCGAACGGCGCGTAGACCTTGCGCACCGCCTCCCAGTAGGGCTCCAGGTCGCCCACGGCCTGCAGCCGCAGCCCGGTGGCCCGCTCGGTGTGGTCGGTGGCGGCGACCAGCGCCGACAGCGACGGCTGGCTGGTCGTGCCGGCCATGCTGGCCACCGCCCCGTCGACGGCGTCCACGCCGGCGTCGATGGCCGCGACGAGCGTGGCCAGCTGGCCGCCCGCGGTGTCGTGGGTGTGCAGGTGCACGGGCAGGTCGAAGCGCTCGCGCAGCGCGGTGACCAGCCGGCGCGCCGCGGGCGGGCGCAGCAGCCCGGCCATGTCCTTGATGGCCAGCACGTGCGCGCCGGCGTCGACGATCTGCTCGGCCAGGCGCAGGTAGTAGTCGAGGGTGTAGAGCCGCTCCCCCGGGTCGGACAGGTCGCCGGTGTAGCAGAGCGCGACCTCGGCGACGGCAGTACCGGTCGCCCGGACCGCGTCGATGGCCGGGCGCATCTGGGCGACGTCGTTGAGCGCGTCGAAGATGCGGAAGATGTCCATCCCGGTCTTCGCGGCCTCGGAGACGAAGGCGTCGGTGACCTCGGTCGGGTACGGCGTGTAGCCGACGGTGTTGCGCCCGCGCAGCAGCATCTGCGTGCAGATGTTGGGCACGGCCTCGCTGAGGGCGGCCAGCCGCTCCCACGGGTCCTCGGCCAGGAAGCGCAGCGCCACGTCGTAGGTGGCCCCGCCCCAGCACTCCAGGCTCAGCAGCTGGGGCACCGACCGCGCGACGTACGGGGCCACGGCCAGCAGGTCGCGCGTGCGCACCCGGGTGGCCAGCAGCGACTGGTGGGCGTCGCGGAAGGTCGTGTCGGTCACCGCGACCGGGGTCTGGTCGCGCAGCCGGCGGGCGAAGCCCTCGGGGCCGAGCTCGCGCAGCAGCTGGCGGGAGCCCGGCGGCGCGGCGGCGGACAGGTCGACGGCGGGCAGCTTGTCGACCGGCTCGATCACCTGCGGCCGCGCGCCGTTGGGCTGGTTGACCGTGATGTCGGCGAGGTAGCTGAGGATGCGGCTGCCGCGGTCGGCGGACTGGCGGGCGCGCACCAGCTGCGGGCGGTCGTCGATGAAGCTCGTGGTCACCCGGCCGGCCTGGAAGTCGGGGTCGTCGAGCACGGCGGCCAGGAACGGCAGGTTCGACGACACCCCGCGGATCCGGAACTCCGCGATCGCCCGCCGCGCCCGGCGCACCGCGTTGGGGAAGTCGTGGCCGTAGCAGGTCAGCTTGACCAGCATCGAGTCGAAGTGCGCGCTGACCTCGGCACCGGTGTGCGTGGTGCCGCCGTCCAGCCGCACGCCCGGCCCGCCCGGCGAGCGGTAGGCCGAGATCGTGCCGGTGTCGGGCCGGAAGCCGTTGGCCGGGTCCTCGGTGGTCACCCGGCACTGCAGGGCCGCCCCGTTGAGCCGCACCTCGTCCTGGGTGAGGCGCAGCTCGGGCAGGGTCATCCCGGAGGCGATGCGCAGCTGGGCGATGACCAGGTCGCGGTCGGTGACCTGCTCGGTGACCGTGTGCTCGACCTGGATGCGCGGGTTCATCTCGATGAACACGTGCTCGCCGCGCTCGTCGAGCAGGAACTCGACGGTGCCGGCGTTGACGTAGCCGATGTGGCGGGCGAACGCGACCGCGTCGGCGCAGATCCGCTCGCGCGACCGCGGGTCCAGGTCGGGCGCCGGGGCGATCTCGATGACCTTCTGGTGGCGCCGCTGCACCGAGCAGTCGCGTTCGTAGAGGTGCGCGACGTTGCCCTCGCCGTCGGCCAGGATCTGCACCTCGATGTGGCGCGGGTTGACCACGGCCTGCTCGACGTAGACGGTCGGGTCGCCGAACGCCGACTCCGCCTCGCGCATCGCGGCCTCGATCGCGTCGCGCAGCTCGGCGGGCTCGCCCACCCGGCGCATGCCCCGGCCGCCACCACCGGCGACCGCCTTGACGAACACCGGGAAGCCGATGTCGGAGGCGGCGTCGAGCAGCGCGTCGACGTCCGTCGACGGCTCCGACGAGCGCAGCACAGCCACGCCCGCCTCGCGCGCCGCTTTGATCGCCCTGGCCTTGTTGCCGGTCAGGTCGAGCACCCTGGTGGGCGGCCCCACGAACGTGATCCCGGCGTCCTCGCAGGCCTGGGCCAGGTCGGGGTTCTCCGACAGGAACCCGTAGCCGGGGTAGACGGCGTCGGCGCCGGCCTTGCGCGCGGCCCGGATGACCTCGTCGACGTCGAGGTAGGCGCGCACCGGGTGGCCGCGCTCCCCGATCAGGTACGACTCGTCGGCCTTCGCCCGGTGCAGCGAGTTGCGGTCCTCGTACGGGAACACCGCCACCGTCGAGACGCCCAGCTCGTAAGCGGCGCGGAACGCCCGGATGGCGATCTCTCCACGGTTGGCGACCAGCAACTTCTGGAACACACGGGCTCCTGACCTGCGACGGGCGAGCGGCAGCCGGAACGTTACCGGCGGTGGTGGTCGCGGACCGCGCGAAGCGCGTCACGCTTCCGGTACCAAGGAGGGGTGCGGGGGAACGAGGGGGAACCTCCTGCGGGAGGAGGGGCGGCCGAGCGACGACCGCCCGACCGGCCGAGCGCGACACCGAGGCGCGGGCCACCGAGCGCGCCGGACAGCGGCACGGGCGGGTCGGCGCTGGTGGGCTGCCTCGCGGTCATCGGCGGCCTCGCCGTACTGCCCGTCATCTTCGTGGCCACCTTGGTCCTCACCCACTCGGCGACCGCGGGGGTGGTCGCCACGATGGTGGTCCCGCTGTGCGCCGCGGTCGCCGTCGCCCTCAACCAGCGGTCGCGGCGCGCCCTCGCGGCGTCCGGTGCCGGGGAGGGCGCGGACGACGAGGACCACGGCGACGACGAGGCCGGGGACGACCCGCCGCCGGTGGCCCCGGAGGCCGCGTGGGAGGCCGCGCGGGAGCGGTTCGCCGGGGTGCGGGCCGAGTACTCCCGCGTCGAGTGCGACCCGCTGGAGGTGCTGCGGCTGCCCGCGCTGACCGACGTCTCGGTGCCCAGCACGGCGCGCTTCGTCGACGCCTTCGCCGCCGCGCAGGCCCTGCTCACCGACCGCTACCCCGGCGCGCCGATCGGCGAGGCGTTCACCGAGGCCGCGGACGGCGCCGAGCGGGCCTGGCGGGCCGCCGTGGACGCCGCCGAGCGCATCCGGCTGCAGGGCATCGACCCCGCCGAGCGGGCCGCCGTCGAGCGGGTGGTCAAGCTGCTCACCACCGCGCGCGACTCCGACAACGAGCCCGAGCGCCGCCTCGCCCACGCCCGCGCCCGTGCCGAGCTGGGCCGGCTCGACGCCGCCGGCGTCGTCCACGTGCCGATGCCCGCGCAGGCGGCCCTGGACGCGGCCGCGCGGCGCGCGCTGCCACCCTGACGCGCCGCAGCCGCGGTCGCGGAACGGAGGGGCGGCCGTCACCCGTTCCGGAGGAGGCGGTACGAATGTCGCGTGGGTGACCCGCGCTCGGTGGACGACGCAGGCAGCAGGGCCGCGACGATCGTGCTGCTCGTCGCGGCCGACGTGCTGCTGGTGCTCACGCTGCTGGTGGTGCTGGGCCTGGTGATGGAGGCCAAGGCGGGCGTGGTGATGCTGCTGGTGGTCGGGGCGGCGGCGGCGCTCGTGGTGGTCCGCCACGTCCAGTTCGCCCGGTCCGGGCGGCGCGGCGAGCGCGGGATCGCCCGCCAGCGCGGCTGACCGGGGCCGATCCCGCCGCCCCGAACGGGTGCCGTTCACGGCCCTCGTCCGGTACCAAGGAGATGTGCGTCACGATCCGGCCCGGTTCCGCCCGCGGGACCTCCGCGCGTTCGAGGACGGGCGCCGGCTGCGTGAGGAGGCCGCCCGGCGCCGGCGCCAGCGCCACCGGGTGCGGTCGCACCGATCGGGCCCGCACGGGCCGCCCCGGCGCGCGGCGCCGCTGGTGCACGCCACGGTGATCCTGGCGATGGTGATCGTCGTCTCGGCGGCGACGGCCGGCCCGTTCTCGCCCGGCATCGGGCTGGTCGGCATCCTGTTCGCGCTCGTCGCGCTCAACCGCGTCACGGCGCTGCGCGCGGTGGCCGCCTCCGCCGCCGCGGCGGCGCCCCCGCTGCCCCCGCCTCCCCCGCCGTCCGACCAGCGGTGGACGCGGGCCCGGGAGCGGTTCGGGGCGCTGCGCGGCGGCTACGCCGCCTACGAGTGCGACCCCATGCAGGTCCTGCGGCTACCCGCGCTCGCCGACGTGTCCGTGCCCAGCACCGCCCGGTTCGTCGACGCCTTCGCCGAGGCACAGGCCCTCGACACCGACGCTTTCCCGGGCTCCGAGCACGCCGAGCGGTTCGTGGCGGCCGTGGACGCGGCCGAGCGCGCCTGGGGCGCCGCGCGCGACGCCGCCGAGCGCATCCGGCACTCCACGCTGTCGCCGGGCGAGCGGGCCCGGGTGGACCGCGTGGTCAAGCTGCTCACCACCGCGCGCGACTCCGACAGCGAGCCCGAGCGCCTGGCCGCCTACGCCCTGGCCCGCGCCGAGCTGCGCAGGCTCGACCAGGCCGGTGTGCTGCACGTGCCGCTGCCCGCCCAGGCCGCCCTGGACGAGGCCGCCCGCGGCCAGCTGCCCTCCTGATACTGCGCTCCTACTGAGACTGCGCTTCTGCTGAGACTGCGCTGAGGACGCTGCGCGGCCGGGCCTCGTTCCGGTACCAAGGAGGGGTGCGCCGACGACCGGTGAACCACCTCAGCCCGACCGCCCACCGCCGCCGCCCCGCGCGGGTCGCGGGGCGCTCCCGCTCGATGGGGCCCGTCGCCGTCGCGGTGGTGCTGCCCGTCGCCGTCCTGGTGGGGCTGATGGTCGGCCTGCTGGCCATCGGGATCACCATGGCCGGCATCTTCCTGCTGGTCAACGTGCTGCCGGTGCTCGTCGTCGGCGCCGTGGCGATCGGGGTCGGCCGGCGCCGCGCCCGGCGCCGCCGCGAGCTGCGCCACGGTGGCGCCGGGCTCGCGCCCCTCCCCGGCCGGCAGGCCGCCCTGCCGCGACCCGACCGGGTCTGGGCGCACGCCCAGCAGCGGTTCCACCGCCTGCGCTCCGACTACGCCGCCTTCGAGTGCGACGCGATGCAGGTGCTGCGCCTGCCCGCGCTGGCCGACGTGACGGTGCCCAGCACCGGCCGGTTCGTCGACGCCTTCGCCGAGGCCCAGGCCCTGGACACCGACGCCTTCCCCGGCCCGGGGCACGCCACCGCGTTCGTCGCGGCCGTCGACCGCGCGGAACGGGCGTGGCGGGCCGCCCGCGAGGCCGCCGAGCGGATCCGGCTCTCCGGGCTCGACCCCGCCGAGCGGGCCACCGTCGAACGGATCATCAAGCTGCTCACCACCGCGCGCGACTCCGACAACGAGCCCGAGCGCCTCGCCGCCTACACCCGCGCCCGCGCCGAGCTCACCAAGCTGGACGCGGCCGGCGTGCTGCACGTTCCGCTGCCCGCCCAGGCCGCCCTCGACGAGGCCGCCCGGGGCCAGCTGCCCGCCTGAGTCGGAGCCCGTAGTCCAGATCCGGTAGCTCAGACCTTGTCGAGGTAGGCGGCCCGCTCCTCGTCGCCGACCGTCTCGCCGACCAGCGCCGCCAGACCGGGGTGCTCCGCGAGGCCGGGATCGTGCTGGACGATGTCGGTGGCGTAGACCTGCGCCTTGCGGATGACCTCCTCGTGGCGCAGCAGGCTGAGCAACCGCAGCCCCGAGCGCCGCCCGGACTGCAGCGCGCCCAGCACGTCGCCCTCGCGGCGCAGCTCCAGGTCGACCCGGGACAGCTCGAAGCCGTCGGTGGTGGCGGCCACCGCGTCGAGCCGCTCGCGGGTGGTGGTGCCCTCCGGGACGTCGGTGACCAGGAGGCAGACCCCCGGCGCCGAGCCGCGGCCGACCCGCCCGCGCAGCTGGTGCAGCTGGGACAGGCCGAACCGGTCGGCGTCGAGGATGACCATGGCGGTGGCGTTGGGGACGTCGACGCCGACCTCGATGACGGTGGTGGCCAGCAGCACGTCGAGCTCGGCGGCCTCGAACGCGCGCATCACGGTGTCCTTCTCGTCGGGCGGCAGCTTGCCGTGCAGGACGCCCAACCGCAGGCCCTCCAGCGCGCCCTCGCGGAGCTTCGGGGCGATGTCGAGCACGGCCAGCGGCGCGCGGCGCCCGCCGTCGTCGGGGGCGGCGCCCTCGTCGGGTGCGTCGAGGTCGACCAGGTCGGCGTCGGGGTCGGAGTCGCCGGCCTTCTCGCCGTCGCCGACCCGCGGGAACACCACGTAGGCCTGGTGGCCGGCCGCGACCTCCTCCTTCACCCGCCGCCAGACGCGCTCGAACCACTGCGGCTTCTCCGCCAGCGGCACGACCGTCGTCGCGACCGGGGAGCGCCCGCGCGGCAGCTCCTTGAGGGTGGAGACCTCCAGGTCGCCGTAGACCGTCATCGCGACGGTCCGCGGGATCGGCGTGGCCGTCATGACGAGCATGTGCGGGGCGCGCTCGCCCCGCCCGCGCAGCGCGTCGCGCTGCTCGACGCCGAAGCGGTGCTGCTCGTCGACGACCACCAGGCCGAGGTCGGCGAAGCCGACGTGGTCCTGGATGAGCGCGTGCGTGCCGACCACGATGCCGGCCTCCCCGGACTGCGCCTCCAGCAGCGCCGCGCGCCGCGCCTTGGCGCCCAGGGAGCCCGTCAGCAGCGTGACCCTGGTGGCGCGCTCGGCCGCGCCCAGCTCGCCGGCCTGCGCCAGCGCGCCCAGCATCGAGCGCAGCGAGCGGGCGTGCTGCGCGGCCAGCACCTCGGTGGGCGCCAGCATCGCGGCCTGCTGGCCGGCGTCGACGACCTGCAGCATCGCCCGCAGCGCGACGATCGTCTTGCCGGCGCCGACGTCGCCCTGCACGAGCCGGTTCATCGGGTGCGGGTGGGACAGGTCGGCCGCGATCTCGGCCCCGACGGCCCGCTGGCCCTCGGTGAGCGTGAACGGCAGCTGCTGGTCGAAGGCGTCGAGCAGGCCGCCGGGCACCGGCGGGCAGGCCGGGGCCGGGCGCGAGACCGTGGCCTGACGGCGCAGCGCCAGCGCCAGTTGCACGCCCACCGCCTCGTCCCAGACGAGGCGGTGCTTGGCCGCGTGGATGTCGGCCTCGGTCTCCGGGACGTGGATGCGCCGCAGCGCCCGGCCCAGCTCGGCCAGCCCCTCACGGCGGCGCAGCGACTCGGGCAGCGGGTCGGTCGGGTCGTCGAGGAGGTCGAGGACCTGGCGGACGCAGCGGGCGATCATGCCGGGCTTGATCTTGCCGGTGGCCGGGTAGACCGAGATGAACGGCCGGACGTTCTCCTCCTCGTCCAGCGGCTCGAACTGCGGGTGGGTCAGCTGCAGCTTCCGGTTGAACGTGCCGACCTTGCCGGCGAACATCGCCCGCACGCCCGGGACGATCACGTTCTTGAGCTTGTGGCCGTTGAAGAACGTGCAGTCCAGCCGGCCGCCGCGGTCGTCGCGGATGACGACGGCGAGCAGCGTTCCCGAGCGCGCGCGCATCGGCCGCAGGGTGGCCTGCTCGACCTCGGCGACGACCGTGACGTGCTCGCCGATCTCCAGGCCGGCGATGTCGGTGAGCTTGCCCCGGTCGACGTAGCGGCGCGGGTAGTGGCGCACGAGGTCGCCCACCGTGGCGAGGTCGAGCTGGGCCGTCAGGAGGTCGGCCGACTTCTTGCCGAGCACGTCGACCAGCGACGTGTCCATGTCGATCTGCGCGTCGATCGCGGTCATCCCTGCGCTGCCATCCTCGTTCCGCTCCGGCTCATTCCCGGCTCATCCCGGCTCATTCCACGCCCAGGACGAGCGGGTAGTCGTGCTGGCCGCCCCGGTGTACCACGACGTCGACCTCGGGGTGGGCGCGGCGCAGGTCGGCGGCCAGCCCCTCGCCCAGCGCGTCGTCGGCCCCGGCGCCGAGCAGCGCCGTGACGATCTCGCCACCCGCGGTGAGCATGCGGTGAGCCAACCACAGGGCACCGACAGCGAGGTCCGGGGCGATCAGCACCACCTCGCCGTCGGAGATCCCGAGCACGTCGCCGGGCTCGCAGCGGCCCACCCAGGTGAGCGCCTCGGACTCGGCCACCAGCAGCCCGGCGGTCCGGGTGCCCGCGGCGGCCTCGGCCATCGCCACCACGTCCTCGCCCGCCCGCCGGTCCGGGTCGTGCACCGCCAGCGCGGACAGCCCCTGCAGCACCGACGCCGTCGGGACCACGAGGACCTCCTGGCCGTCGCGGCGGGCCATCGACGCGGCCCGCTCCGCCGGGGCCGTCAGCTCCACGTCGTCGGGCAGCAGGACGACGTGGCGGGCCCGGGTGGCGACCAGCGCGGCGTGCAGCACGCCGACCTCGACCGGGCCGTCCTGCTCGCGCTCGACGACGTGCGCGCCCGCGGACCGGGCCAGCTCGGCCACCTCCGGCGCCCCGACCACCATGACGACGGCCCGCTCCCGCTCGAACCCCCCGCCCGGACCGACGGCGGCGACCTCGGGCGGCGCGTCGGTGAAGCGCACGACGCTGATCCGGTGCGGGCGCCCGGCGGCCACCCCCGCCTCGATCACGGCGCCGACGTCGGCGCAGTGGACGTGCACGTTCCAGGTACCGCCCACCCCGTCGCCGACGACGGCGACCGAGTCGCCGATGCCGTCGAGGGCGGCACGCAGCACGTCGACGCGGGCCTGGTCGGTGCCGTCGAGCAGGTACATCACCTCGTACTCGTCGGCCTCCCGCTGGCCCTCCTGCGCCGGCACGTGGCAGACCGCGTCGGACCCGGCGCCGGCGGCGGCCGGCAGTTCGACCGCGCCCGGCCGCCCGCCCAGCAGCGCCGCCAGCGCGTCGAGCACCACGTAGATGCCCAGCCCGCCGGCGTCGACGACACCGGCCCTGGCCAGCTCGGGCAGCTGGCGGGTCGTGGAGCGCAGCGCAGCGGCGGCCGCCCCGGCCGCGGCCTCGGCCACCGCGTCGAGCCGGGTCGCCCC
>NZ_JAHDTH010000188.1 GCF_018531445.1 Pseudonocardia lacus | reverse complement strand
TCGACGCGGCCGCCGCCACCCGGCCCGCCCCGGCCCCGGCGGCCGCCCCGCCGTGGAACCGGGTGCCCGGCAAGGAGGCCGCGTCCCGCTACGAGGAGCCGCAGCAGGTCGTGACGGCCGACGCCTCGGTGGGCGAGCTCCTCCAGGAGGGCCCGACCACCTACATCGACGTCAACGACCGCGGCATCACCCCGCCGCCGCCCCGGGACGCCCCCGACGGCGGCGACGAGCAGGCGACCACCCGCAGCGGCGGGTGGCCGGCGGCCCGACCGGGCCGCAGCCGGCCGCCCCGCCAGGCGGCGCTGCAGCTCAAGCGGCTCGACCCGTGGTCGGTGCTCAAGCTGGCCCTGGTGCTCGCGGTGGTGCTGTTCTTCATCTGGCTGGTCGCGGTGGGCGTGCTCTACGGCGTGCTCGACGGCATGGGCGTGTGGGACAAGCTCAACGGCACCTACTCCGACCTGGTCTCCGGCGAGGCGGCCACGGGCAGCTCGCTGATCAGCGCCGGCCGGGTGCTGGGTCTGGCCGCGGTGGTCGGCGCCATCAACAGCCTGCTGTTCGCGGTGGGGGTGACGGTCGCGGCGTTCGTCTACAACGTCTCGGCCGACCTGGTCGGCGGCATCGAGGTCACGCTCTCCGAGCGCGACTGACCCGCGGCCGGCGCTGGGTCGGACGCCGACCCCGTGACCTGCGGATTCCCCAAGGGGTATCCGGTTGCCGGCGGTCGGGGACGGCGGTGTAACCTCGTCCTCGCCGCACGGGCCCATAGCTCAGTTGGTTAGAGCGCGTCGCTGATAACGACGAGGTCGCTGGTTCAAATCCAGCTGGGCCCACTCCCCATCCCCGGGACAGGCAGGACGTGAATCAATGAAGAAGCTTCTCGCCGTCGTCGTCGCGCTGGCAGCGGGCGCCCTCGTCTTCTCGAAGGTCCGGTCCTCCCGCTCGGACGACGACCTCTGGCACGACGCCACCTCCGGCAACTGAGGTAGCGCGCGCCGCTCTGCCGAGCGGGTCCGCCCCGCTCGGTCGGGGGACGTAGCTCAATTGGCAGAGCACCGCCTTTGCAAGGCGGGGGTTAGGGGTTCGATTCCCCTCGTCTCCACCCCTGAGGCTGCGCGGGTCGACGACCACCGAGGCCGAGGCGCGCGCCGCATCCTGCGCCGGCTCACGGCCGGTGTCGATGAGTACTGCCACGCCAGGACCAACGCCCCGTTCCGTGCGGCGATGGATCCGTGCGAACCGCGGCCGGCCTAACCGGTGGCCCGGTGGACGTCGAAGACGCTCACGGGCTGGGCCTGTCCCAGGTCGTACAGCCACGGGCCCTGCACGACCTGGCGGGCGGTCCGGCCGATCGCGGTGAGGCGGTGGCGGGCGACGTGCTCGTCGAACGCCAGCAGGTGCAGGTACCCGGCCGCGGCCTCCTCGACCGTCGACGGCTCCCCGGTCGGCTCGCCGCCGACGGCGGTGGCCGTGAACGTGATCTCCACGCGGTCGGGCAGCGTGCCGGTCACCGCGCGCACGGCGCGCCCGCTCCCGGCCCGCACGCGTTGTTCGATCAGCGTCCGCGACCGCGCGTCCACACCGACGGCAACCGGCCGGGCCAGCAGTATCTGCGTGGTGGCTGCGCGACCGGTGTCGGGGACCGCGGTCCACACCCGGTCGGGCGGCCGGACGCCGAGGTCGCCGAGGGCCTCGCCGAACGCGCGGTCGATCGCCGGCAGGTCGACCGCCAGCCCCGGCAGCGCCTCCATCCAGGCCTCGACGTCGGCGGGGAGCTCGTCGTCGACGATCACGCCGACCCAGTCCTGCGCTGGTGCGGGGCTGCTGTGGGCGCGGAACTGCCCCGGGTCGAACGCGGCGACGCGCTCGGCCACGGCGAGGTGGAAGTCCTCGATGGTGCGCCGCATCTGAACCTGCTCGCGCCAGTCGTCGAAGTCGAAGGCCGGCGCCGACCCCATCTCGGCCAGCGGCACCTGGGCCCGGCGCAGCAGGTCGACGATGACCCCGTGGCGCACCTGCGAGCGCCGGTACCGCCGGTAGCGGGAGTCGGGGTCGACCGAGGCCGGGACCAGGATGCCGCGCTCGGCGTAGAGCCGCAGCGCCTTGGCCGACAACCCGGTCACGGCCTGGAACTCTCCGGCGGTCAGTTCGTTCACGCCACTAGCATGGGCGTCGCCCCTGGGGCGAGGTCAACTCGCGGCCGCCGGCTTCGACGGGCAGCCAGAACCGGTCGAGGGCCCGGGGATGTCCGGGATCGGCGCCTTGCGGGGGCGTCGGCGATGCTGTGGGCGTGGAGTACGTGTCCAGAGTGCCGCGACCGCCGCTGGACGGGCTGATCGACGACCTCTACTACCTGGAGGGCGAACCGCCGTACGCCCGGCTGATGCTGCCGCCGATTCCGGGGGCGCTGCTCATCGTCAACCTCGGGGCGCCGTTCCGCATCCGCGCCGGCACCGAGATCGAGGCGGCCGAGTACGCCGACGGCTGCGTGGTCACCGTGCCCACCCGCGCGTTCGAGTTCGGCTACCCACCCCGCACCCGGTCGGTCGGCGTGCACTTCAAGCCGTGGGGGCCGGCGCCGTTCCTGCCGATGCCCGCGGCCGAGCTGTGTGACCGGCCGGTGACGGTGGAGCAGGTGTGGGGCCGGGCCGCCGTTGCCGGGCTGCGGGACCGGCTGGCCACGGCGGACGGACCGCACGAGATGCTGACGCTGCTCGAGGAGGAGCTGAGGCGACGGCTGGGCGAGACCGCCGGCCTGGGGCTGGTCCGCCGTACGAGCAGCGTCATCGCGGCGACCAGCGGGTCGGTGGCGATCGGCGAGCTGGGCGTGGCGGCCGGTGTCAGCAGCACCCATCTGGCGCGACGGTTCAAGGAGCTGATCGGCGTCACGCCGAAGCGGCTGGCCCGCACCCAGCGCTTCGCCGCCACCATGCTCGCGATCGACTTCGCCGAACCGATCGACTGGGGCGACGTCGCCGGTGGCGCGGGCTACTTCGACCAGGCCCACTTCGGCCACGAGTTCCGGGCGTTCACCGGGCTCACGCCGACCCGGTACGTCGAGGTCCGGCGGCGGTTCCTGCGCGAACACCCCGACCACGTGCTGGACAGCTGGCCGCTGCCGGCCGATTGATTTCTTACAAGAGCGACAGCTCACGACCCACTAACTTGGGGCCTCCATTGCAGAGGAGAGCCCTGTGGGCAAGGTTGTCATGTACAGCTCGGTGTCGGTGGACGGCTTCATCGCGGACGAGAAGGACCAGCCCGGTCCGCTGTTCGACTGGTTGTCCAGCGGTGACGTCGCGTTGGACGAGAGCGGCGCGGTGAAGGTGTCGCAGACGTCCTACGACTACACCCGGCCGTACTGGGACCAGATCGGGGTGACGGTCGCCGGCCGCCACGTCTTCGACCTGACCGACGGCTGGGACGGGAAGCCTCCGGGCGGCATCGACCACGTGGTCGTCGTGACGCACCGGCCACAGCCCGAGGGCTGGGACCCCGAGGCACCGTTCCACTTCGTCGACGGCGTCGAGGCGGCCGTGGCCAAGGCGCAGGAGCTTGCGGGTGACCGCGTGGTCGAGGTCGCCGCCGGCGACGTCGGTGGCCAGGCGCTCGCCGCGGGCCTGGTCGACGAGGTGCGCATGGACGTCGTGCCTGTGGTGTTCGGGTCCGGCAAGCGCTACTTCGGGTCGGTCCACGCGCAGCACCTGCTGGAGGATCCTGACGTGGTGATCCAGAGCGACCGGGTGCTCCACCTGCGCTACCGGGTGCGCCGCTGACCGATCCGGGGCGGGTACGCGAAGAAGCCCACGGCGAACGGTGACACCGCCAGACCCGCCGCCGTCACCAGAGCGAGCGCGGCGGCCGCGCCCCAGGCGAGCCGGGGCGTGGCCTGGGTGGCCAGCAGGACGAGGACGGCGGTACCGATCGCGGTGCCGAGCTGAGCGGCGGTGTTGAGCGCGCCGGCGGCGACGGCCCGCAGGTCGGCCCGCACCGAGGTGCCCAGGTCGTTGGCGGCCACGGACGAGATCCCGATCCCGGCGCCGCAGATCCCGGCCGCGATCCCCACCGCCGCGGGCGGGTCCAGGGCGACGAGGACGAGGTTGCCGGCCGCGATGGCGGCGAGCCCCGTCGTCAGCGTGCGGGTGGTGCCGATCCGCGCCACGAGGGTCGGGGCCAGTGCGGATCCGGCGATGACCAGGACGCTGAACCCGACGAGCAGGCCGGCGGTGTCGAGCGCCGTCAGGCCGAGGTCGCGCTGCAGGTGGATCGTCGCCACCGTGAACGACGACCCGGTCGCGGCGGTGTTGACGAACGACACCAGCGCGGCACGCCGCACCGCGGAGGAGCGGCGGGCGCCGACCGGGATCAGTGGGAGGCGCCCACGGCGCTCGTGCACGGCGAACACCGCGACGGTGGCGGCGCCGAGCGCGGTGACGGTGAGGCCCGCGGGTGCCGCCCCACCTTCGGTCAGCAGCGCCGGCCCGGCCACGAGGCCCGCCACCCCGCCCAGCAGCACCGCCGCCGAGCGCCACGGGATCGGTGACCGTGCGTCGGACGCCGGGTCGGCCGGGGCCGTCCGCAGCACGGCGACGACCAGCGCGCCCCCGACCAGCACCATCGTCCACGGGACGGCGCGCCAGCTCGCGAACTCGGTCAGCACCCCACTGGCCAGGAACCCGGAGATCCCGGCGGCGGCGCCGGCGGCGCTCCACGCCGCCACGGCACGACGCCGCCGCGGACCCTCCGGGACGTGGGTGGTGATCAGCGCCAGCGCCGACGGCACCGACGCCGCCGCGGCCGCGCCCTGCACCGCGCGCGCCGCCACGAGCAGCCACGCCGTCGTCGCGAGTGCCGCGACCAGCGCCCCGGCGGCGAAGACCGCGACGGAGACCACCACGCACCGGCGGTGACCGATCCGCTCGCCCCAGCGCGAGGCCGGCAGCAGCAGGCCGCCGAACAGGGCCGCGTAGACGGTGACGGCGAGGACGCCCCACCCGGGCCCCGCGCCGAGCTCGTCCAGCATCCGCGGCAGGGCGGTGACCAGTGCCGTCACGCCGAGGACGTCCACGAACTGCACGGCGCACCTGGTCAACACCGTCGACGACCCGGGCGGCCCGCAGCACCACGACCACCTGGGCACGGCCGACGACATCGGCGCGTGGGCCGAGGCGGTCGGAGCGCTGGCCCCCGAGCGCGCGCGCCGGCTGGCCGCGAACGCGGAGGAGGCGGCGGACCTTGTCCGGCGGGCGCAGGACCTGCGGACGGCGGTCGCCGGCTTCTTCGGCGCCGCCGCCGACGGCACCGACCTGGCCGCACCGTGGCGGGCGCTGCGTCCTGTCGTCGCCGAGGCCGTGGCCCACGCCGAACTGGTCGGCGAACCGGGAGCGACCACCCACGACTGGTCCCACCTCCCCGCCGCCGACGCCCTCCTGCTCGCCGCCGCCGGAGCCGCCGGCCGGCTCGCCGTGGCCCCGGGGCTGGCGCGGATCAAGCGGTGCGGGGCGTGCCCGTGGGTGTTCCTCGACCGGTCGAAGAACGGCAGCCGCCGCTGGTGCGACATGGGCGACTGCGGCACGGCTCGCAAGATGGAGCGCTACACCGCGCGGAGGGCGGCCCGGCGGCGGGCCGCCCGCGCCGCGGGCTGACCGCACACGTGGTGTCGGCGGGCTTGCGGCCGTCGTCCGACAGGGCTATGAACGAAAGAATGAAGTGTTCATTGGTTCGAGGCTAGGATGGCCGTCGCCTTCGACGCACCCGACCGGCAGCGCATCACCGAGGCGCTGGTGGTCGCGGGGGCCGAGCTGTTCACCACGCAGGGCCTGCGCAAGACCTCGCTGGCCGAGCTGGCGGCCGCGGCCGGCATCGCGACGAGCAGCTTCTACGCCTTCTTCCCGGCCAAGGAGGCGCTCTACCTGGAGCTGCTGCTGCGCCGGGCGCCCGCGCACGCCGACCGGCTCGCGGAGGCAGTGGCGCAGCGGCCCGTCCGCGCCGCGCTGGTGGCCGTCATGCGGACGACGGTCGACCTGCTCGACGGCGACCCGCTCTACCGGCGGTTGCTCACCCACCCGGAGGAGCTCGCCGCCGTCGCCCGCCGGATGGGGGCCGAGGAGCTGCGCCGCGTCGAACCGGTGCTGCTGGGGCCGCTGCTGGAGTTCGTCGAGGGGGCCCAACGCGCGGGGGAGCTGGTGGCGGCGCCGCCGATGGCCGTGGTCGGGGTGCTGCGCATGGTCGGGCTGGTCGTCCTGCACCGCGCCGACCACGGCGCGCAGTACCCGCACGTGCTGGAGCTGACGATCCAGAGCCTGGCCACCGGGCTCGTCACCACCGGGAGCCGACCGTGAGCGCGACGGGCGCGATCGCCCGCGCCTTCTCGATGTCCGACGACGCCTGGATGCGCCACGCCAACCCGTGGAGCGTGTGGACGCGGTTCGCCGCGATCCCGCCGCTGGTGCTGTCGATCTGGAGCCGGGCGTGGATCGGGTGGTGGTGCCTGCTGCCGCTGGCGGTCGTCGCGGTGTGGCTGTGGCTGAACCCGCGGGTGTTCCCGCCGGTCGAGCACCCGACGGCGTGGGCGTCGAAGGGCATCCACGGGGAGATGGTGTGGGCGCGCCGCCGCACGGACGTGCCGCCGGCGCACCGCACCGCGTTCCGCCTGGTCGCGGTGCCGGGGATCGTCGGGATCGCGCTGCTGGCGTGGGGGCTGGTCGCGCTGGACGTGTGGCCGACGGTCACCGGCGCGGTGCTCGTGGTGCTCGCCCAGCTGTGGCGGATCGACCGGCTGGTGTGGATGTACGAGGACATGGCCAGGGCTGGTTCGGTCTAGCGGCAGAGGGCCGTGTCGAGCGCGGCTTCGAGCTGCTCGGCCGCTTCCAGCGAGGTGGGCAGCGCGGTGACCGCCACCGTCGCTGCACGGCCGCCCTCGGTCACGGCGTCGGCGGTCAGGTAGCCCAGCGCGGTGCCGCCGTGGGTCCACGCGACCTCGCCGCAGCTCAGCGTGAAGCCGGCCAGGCCGAGCCCGTAGCGGGCCTTGCCGGTGGTGTCGAACTCGGGGGCGTCCACGGTGCGCTGCATCTCGGCGAGCTCGGCGGGCTCCAGCAGGTCGCCGCCGAGCAGGGCGACGAGGAAGCGGTTGAGGTCGGACGGGGTGCCGATCAGCGCACCGGCGGCCCAGCCGGCCGTCACGTTCTGCTCGGTGAAGTCGACCGGCGGGGAGTTCGGGTCGACGGTGACGTAGCCGTGCGGGTGCGGGCCGCGGATGGTGCGGTCGTCGGCGGCGGGCCAGTAGGTGTCCTCCAGGCCGATCGGCTCGATGATCCGCTCGGTGATCTCGTCGCCGACCGGGTTGCCGGTGACGGCCTCGACCAGCAGCCCGGCCAGCACGTAGTTGGTGTTGCTGTAGGACCAGCCCTGGCCGGGGGCGAACAGCGCCGGGCTGCTCAGGCCCAGCTCGACCAGCTCCAGCGGCTCGTGGTGGCCGTCGCGCAACGCGATCAGGTCGGCGGCGAGCTTGTCGTCGTAGTCGGCGATGCCGCTGGTGTGCTGCAGCAGTTGGCGCACCGAGATCTGACGGCCGTCGATCCCGTCGCCGCGCACGACGCCCGGCAGGTAGGTCTCGATCGGCGCCTCGAGGTCGACGCGGCCCTCGGCGACGAGCTGGAGCACGACGGTGGCGGTGAACATCTTGGTGTTGCTGGCGATGCGCACCCGCCCGTCGACCGGGACCTCCTCCCCGGTGGCCAGGTCGCCGACGCCGGCGGTGTAGTTCCGGCTCTGCCCGTCCGCGTCCCGCACCGCGGCCAGCGCGCCGGGGAAGCCGCCGTCGCGGACCAGGGCGTCCAGGCTCTGCTGGACGGCGTCGGGCTGGACGGCGTCGGGCTGGACGGCGTCGGGCGTGCTGTGGGTCGCCGCCGTGGCACCGGCGGCCGGTGCGCCGAACTCCTCGGACACGGCCAGCGCGGTACCCCCGCCGAGGACCGCGAGCGCCGCCAGCACCGTGACCACCCGGCGCGGTGTGAACGGGGAGGTCCTCATGGTGAGGGGGGTCGTGCGGGGAGGTCGGCCGTGGGGGTCGGACATCGAAGGTGCTCCAGCGGTGGTCGGGGGTTGCGGACCCGCCAAGCGTGTCCGGGAACGGCCCCCGGCTCGATCCCGTCAGCTGCCGACCTCGGGTACAGCAGGCACTACCGCTACCCGGTGCGGTGGGCGACCCGCAGCTCGGTCAGGTAGCGCTTGGTGATCCGCCCGCCGTAGCGGCCATCGATGAGCGCGCCGATGCAGCCGAGCAGGCCGTCCCGGCCGCCGGGCGGCAGGGCGATGTGGCCGGAGTAGGTCCGCAGCACGTCCAGGTACTGCTCGGTGGTGTACTCCGCGTCCCACTGCCGCCGGCGCAGGTGCACCGTCCCCAGCCGCGGCGCGTCGTCCAGCTCGGGGAGGGCGGTCGGGATCGCCGCCGCCGGCCGCAGGAACAGCCCCGGTGGGGTCGCCGGGTCCCAGCGCAGGTAGCAGTCCTGCGCATCGGCGAAGAACGCCGAGCTCCCGCCCGCGACGTGCTCGGTGCCGATCACGGCCAGCGCGCCGCCGGGGCGCAGCAGCTCGACCGACCGCTCGACGCGCACCGCGGGGTCGAGCCAGTGGAACGACGTCGCCGCGACGACCAGGTCGAACGAGCCGGGTTCGAGCGCCACCTCCTCGAACGCCCCGACGACGACCTCGACCCTCGGGTGCGCGGCGAGGTTGCGCCGGGCCACGCGGGCCAGCTCGGGGCCGAGCTCGACCGCGGTCACCCGGAGCCCGCGCTCCGCGAGCGGCACCGTCAGCTGGCCCGTGCCGCAGCCGATCTCCAGCACGTGGTCGTCGGGGCCGACGCCGGCGAGGCGCACCAGCTCGTCGACGATGGCCCGGGGGTAGCCGGGCCGCGCGGCGTCGTAGCGCGTGGCCGCGGTGTCGAAGGTGGTGCGGAGGCTCTCGCGCGCGGTGTCGGTCACGCCTCACCGTCGCACGTGTTCCACGTGGAACCACCTCATATTCCGCGCTCCCACCCGTGCACGACCGCCGCCGGCCGGAAGCCGAACCGGGCGTAGAGGTGCTTGGGGCTGTCGTCGGTCTCGGCCCCGATCAGCACCGGGCCCGCACCGCCCGCCCGCGCGTGCCCGACGGCGAACCGCAGCAGTTCGCGGGCCAGCCCGGCGCGGCGCGCCTCCGGCCGCACGTACACGTCCTCGACGACCCCGACGCCCTGCTCGCTGGCCCAGGCGGCGACCATCGCCACGAACCCGCTGTCGCGCTCGACGGCGAACCAGGTCGCGGCCGGCGCGAGGCTGCGGCGCAGGGCCACGGCGGCGGTGGTGGTGGCGACGGGCCGGGCACTGCGCGCGTGGCGGGCGTCCTCCTCCAGGTGGTCGGCCCGGAACAGCTCGGTGACCCGCGCCCAGTCCTCGTCGGTGCTCACCGGGCGGGGCGCGATGCCCGCGCCCGGCACCGCGACGGCGCCCGGCAGCACCAGCAGCAGCTGCGTCGTCGGGGTCCAGTCCTCGATGGCGAGGTGGGCCGCCACGACCGGCGGTGTCGCGGCGTCGACGACGACGCGCCGGCAGCCGCCGTCGACCAGGTCGTCGCAGCGGGCGAGGACGTCCTGGAGGTGCTCCGCGGAGGTGGTGCGCACGCCGGTGAGGAACGTCCCCAGGGGCTGGTCGGGCGCCGCGGAGTGCCGCACCAGCGTCGCGCCGTCGAGGTCGAGGCGCTCGCCGCCCGTGGCCCAGAACCGCTCGGCCACGGCCTGCGCGTCGAGCCCGCCGATTCCGCCGGATGCCATGGGGCGACCACCTCGCGATCCTCTGGGTGGTCCCCCGCCCGGCACGATAGCGCCGGCGGGTGCGGCCCGCTCGATCGGCGAGGTGACCCGGCCCCCGTCTGCGACCAGAATGACCGTGGTCGGCAACGGAGTCGGCACGGAGCTGGAGGACCGCTGTGATCTTCATCGTCGTCAAGTTCACGATCCGCCCGGAGCGCGCGGAGCAGTGGCTCGACCTGGTCGCCGACTTCACCACCGCCACCAGGGCCGAGCCGGGCAACATCTTCTTCGAGTGGTCGCGCAGCGTGGACGACCCCAACCAGTTCGTGCTGGTGGAGGCGTTCCAGGACGACGCGGGCGGCGACCACGTCAACTCCGAGCACTTCAAGACGGCGATGGGGTGGATGCCCGACGTCGTGGCCACCACCCCGGACATCGTCAGCATCCAGGGCGTCGAGGGCAGCGGCTGGAACAAGATGGGCGAGGTGACCCCGCGCTGAGCCGGGCCCGGATCGGGGATCATCGTCCGGTGGCGTCGACCGGGACCGTGGCCGCTGGGCTGATCGCGTCGAACGGCGGGGCGCGGCGTGCCGCGCTCGGGTGGGGCATCGGGGCCGGCCTCGGCGTGGGCCTCGGCACCGGGGCCGTCGCCGGGATCGGCTGGCTGTACTCCTCGATCCTGCTCGACCCGACCGCCCGCCCGGTGTACCCGGAGCGGGTCCTCGCCGCCGACCGGGAGAGCGTCACGTTGGTCGCCAACCGGCTGACCCGCCAGCCCGGGATCTGGGGCCTGCGCTGGGCCGACGGGCTCGCCGCGCTCGGACCGGTGGTCCGCGACGACCGCCGCTCGGTGGTGCGCGAGTTGCGGGGCGGCCCGGTGCCGCCGGTCGGCACCGAGGCGGTGCTCGACACCGGTCCCTACGACCCCGACCCCGGCGCCGTCGGGCTGGAGTTCGAGGCGGTCGAGGTGCCCGGTCCGCTGGGCGCCTACCCCGGGTGGTTCGTGCCCGGCGGCGACCGGCCGTGGGTGGTGCTGGTGCACGGTCGCGGCGGCACCCTGCGCGAGGGGCTGCGGATCCTGCCGGCCCTGCACCGGCGCGGCCATCCGGCGCTCCTGATCAGCTACCGCAACGACGAGGGCGCCCCGCCCAGCCCGGACGGCTTCTACCACCTCGGCGACACCGAGTGGACCGACCTGGAGGCCGCCGTCGGCTACGCCCGCGGTCGGGGTGCCGACCGGGTCGTGCTGATGGGCTGGTCGATGGGCGCCGCCATCACCGGCGCCTTCCTGGACCGCTCGCCCGCGGCGGCCTGCGTCGCGGCGCTGGTGTGGGACGCGCCGCTGGTCGACTGGCGGGCCACGCTGCGCCAGCAGGCGCGCAACCGCAGGCTCCCGGCGCAGCTGAGCCCGCTGGCCGGCGCGGTCACCGAGCGCCGCATCGGCATCGACTTCGACCGCTTCGACCTGCGCAGGCGCCCGCCGGCGGTGCGCCCGCCGACGCTGGTCGTGCACAGCACGATCGACACCGCGGTGCCGCTGTCGTCGAGCCGCGCGCTGGCCGCCGAGGCGCCGCGGCTGGACTGGCCGATGCGCCTGGTCGAGGTGCCCGACGTCGAGCACACCGGCTCCTGGAACGCCGACCCCGCCGGCTACGAGCGGACCGTCACCGGGTTCCTCGACGACGTGCTCGGGTGAGGGTCTGCACCGACGCACGGGCCGCGGTGCTGGCACGATGGGCCACGTGACCCAACCACCCAGTTCCAAGACGACCGCGACGCTGCGGACCAACAAGGGCGACATCCGGCTGGTGCTGTTCCCCGACCACGCGCCCAAGACGGTCGACAACTTCGTCGGCCTGGCCAGCGGGCACCGCCAGTACACCGAGCCCAACGCCTCCGGCGGCAACAGCGGCCCGTTCTACGACGGCTCGGTCTTCCACCGGGTGATCAGCGGCTTCATGCTGCAGGGCGGCGACCCGACCGGCACCGGCCGCGGCGGCCCCGGGTACAAGTTCGGCGACGAGTTCCACCCCGAGCTCAAGTTCGACCGCCCGTACCTGCTGGCGATGGCCAACGCCGGGCCCGGCACCAACGGCTCGCAGTTCTTCATCACCGTCGCCCCGACGCCGCACCTCAACCGCCGCCACACCATCTTCGGCGAGGTGGCCGACGCGGAGTCCCGCCAGGTCGTCGACGCCATCGCGGCCGCGCGCACCGACCGCAACGACCGCCCCCTCGACGAGGTCGTCATCCAGCGCGTCGAGATCGCGGACTAGGCGGCACCCCAGGTGACCTCGGCCGGACCCCCCGGCCCCCAGCACGGCGGCCCGCCCCCGGCCGCCCCCGCGGTGTGCGTGCGCCACCCCGACCGCCCGACCGGGCTCACCTGCACCCGGTGCGGTCGCCCGGCCTGCCCGGACTGCCTGCGCGAGGCCTCGGTGGGCTACCAGTGCGTGGACTGCGTCGCCGAGGGGCAGCGCGGGGCGCGCCGCGGGCGCACCGTGGCCGGGGCCGCGCCCGGTCGGCGGCCGGTGGTGGTCGTGCCGACGCTGATCGCGGTCAACGTCGCGCTCTTCCTGTGGACCGTGCTGCAGGCCGGCAGCGTCACGGCGAACGCGAACGCGCCGGTGTTCGGCGCGCTGTCGCTGGTGCCGCGGCTGGTGGGCGCCGGCGAGTGGTGGCGGGTGGTGACCGCCGGGTTCCTGCACATCGGCCCGGTGCACCTGGTGTTCAACATGCTGGCGCTCTACGTGCTGGGCCGCGACCTGGAGTCGGTGCTCGGGCGCGGGCGCTTCCTGGCGGTCTACTTCATCGCGATGCTCGGCGGCTCGGCCGCGGTGATGGTGTTCGACCTGCCGCGCATCGAGGTCGCCGGGGCTTCCGGTGCGGTGTTCGGCCTGATGGGCGGGCTGGCCGTGGTGCTGCGCCGGATGCGGTTCCCGCTCGGGCAGGTCGTCGGGCTGATCGTGGTGAACATCGTGATCAGCTTCGTGATCCCGGGCATCTCGATCACCGGGCACCTCGGCGGGCTGGTGGTCGGAGCGGCGGCGACGGCCGCGCTGGTCTACGGACCGGGGCGCCACCGCACCTCGATGCAGGCCGTGCTGCTGGGCGCGCTCACCGTTCTGGTGCTCGCCCTGATGTGGGTGACGACGCTGACCTGACCGCCCGTCCGGCCCGATCAGTCGTCGGGCTGGACGGGGCGGCCCCGGGCCGGGCGCAGGGCGAGCACCTGCGGGGCGACGTCCTGCGGGTCCTGGTCCAGGTCGAGCCGGCCGAACACGAGCAGCCGCTCCCGGCCGTCGGCGGTGGCGGCGTCGATCTCCAGCAGCGAGCCGCGCAGCCCCAGCCGGCGCGTGCGCAGCACCCGTAGGTCGCCCACCAGGGGCCACGGGTAGTGCCGAGCGCGCAGCAGCCCGCCGACGGTGAGCCCGTCGGCGTCGGCGCGCAGCCGCGGCCGGGCCCGGGTGCCGAACAGGGCGGCCACGACGAGGCCGACGGCGGTGGTGCCGGCGATCAGCAGGCCGGCGGGATCGCCGTGGGACGACCAGAGCAGCACGCACCACGCCGCGGCGGCCACGGCCGCCGCCCACCCGATGACGACCAGGCCGGGGGCCGGGCTCCACTCCCGTTCGCGCGCGCCCTCAGCCACAGTTGTCCACAGGGGTTGTCCACAGCGGGGGACCGACGAGCGGTCCTAGCGCCACCGCATGGTCATCAGCAGCCCGACGACGATGAGCGCGAAGCCGATCAGGAAGTTGAACGAGCCGAGCGCGAGCATGAAGTCGATGCGGTCGCCGGCCAGGTAGTTGACGACCAGCCAGGCCAGCCCGGCCAGCATGAGGCCGAGCATCACCGCGATGTAGATCGGGTGGGTCGGGCCCTTCACCTTCACCGGCGTGCGGTTGCTGGCGTCGCGCGACGGCGGGGTGTAGGCGGTCTTCTTCCGGACCTTGGACTTGGGCATGTGCTGACCTCGCGACGGCCTCGTATCGGGCACGGCCGGACGACCGACCCGGCGTGCGGAACCTGAGCTCCACGGTAGCGTGCCGGACGGCGCGGGTGAGCTGCCGGTATCCCGTTGCGTGGCGGACGCGCACCGCTACGCGCGGGCGGCCACCGCCGCGGTCTCCTCGGTCAGCGCGGTCACGATCGGCTCCGGGACCGGGTGGCCCGCCGCCGCCATCCAGTTGGCCAGCAGCCGGTGCCCGCCGTCGGTCAGCACGGACTCGGGGTGGAACTGCACCCCGTGCAGGGGCAGCTCGCGGTGCCGCAGCGCCATGATCACGCCGCTGTCGGTGTGGCCGGTGACCTCCAGCTCGGCCGGCAGCGTCTCCGGGCGGATGGACAGCGAGTGGTAGCGGGTGGCGACGAACGGGTCGGGCAGGCCGGCCAGCACGTCGGCGCCGTCGACCGCGCCGTGGTGCACGAGCGAGGTCTTGCCGTGCAGCAGCTCGGGGGCGCGGTCGACCACGCCGCCGAAGGCCACGCCGATGGCCTGGTGGCCCAGGCACACCCCGAGCAGGGGCGTGGCGCGCTCGGCGCTGCGCCGGACGACCTCCAGGCTCATCCCGGCCCGCTCCGGGGTGCCCGGGCCGGGGCTGACCAGGACGCCGTCGACGTCGTCGAGCTCGTCGAGGTCGACCTCGTCGTTGCGCCGGACCGCGGTGTCGGCGCCGAGCTGGGCCAGGTACTGGACGAGGTTGTAGACGAAGCTGTCGTAGTTGTCGACGACCAGGACGCGCATCGGCCCAGTGTCCCCGAACGACCGTGGGGGTGTCCTCCCGGTTCCGGGAGGACACCCCCACGGGGTGCGCGGCTCAGTCCTTGTTGCCGATGACGATCTCGAACTGGTCGTCCTTGTCGACGGACTCGCCCGGCTCGGACGAGTGGTCGACGACCTTGCCGTCGTCGGCGTCGTCGTCGACGCCCTGCTCGTTGACCTTGATGTTGAAGATGCCGACCGCGGCGAGCTTGGCGCGGGCCTCGCCCTCGGACAGGCCCTCCAGCTCGGGGACCTCGGCCTGGCTGCCGTCCGAGACCTTGATCTGGATCTTGCTGCCCGGGTCGACCTTGGTCTTCGCCGGCGGGTCGGTCTCGGCGACCGTGCCCTTCTCGCCGGGGCCCTCGACCTCGGGGGCCTCGCGGTTGACGTCCAGGCCGAGCGCGGCGAGCTGGTTGGCCGCCTCCTGGGGGTCCTCGCCCTGCAGGTCGGGGATCTCCACGGTGGTCTGCTTCTTGCCGACCACGATGTTGACCGTGGAGCCGCCGGCCACCTTCACGCCCGGCTCCGGGTCGGTCTCGATGATCTTGCCGACCTGGGCCTGGTCCGGGGTCTCCCGGCTGGTGTTGGTGCCCAGCTCCAGCCCGACGGCCTGCAGCTCATCGGCGGCCTTCTCCGGGTCCTCGCCGACCAGCCGGGGCACGGTGACCTCGGCCGGACCGGCCCCCACCGACAGCTTCACCGGGGTCGACTCGGTGACCTGCGCCCCCAGCGGCGGGTCGGTCTGGACGACCTTGTCCTTCTCCTCGACGCTGGACGGGACCGGGACGACCTCACCCACCCGGAGCCCGGCCGCGGTGAGCTGGCTGCGGGCGTCCTGCTCGGACTTCCCGACCAGCGCGGGCACCTCGACCCTCTTCGGCTCCGTCGGCCCGGCCAGGAACTGGTAGGCCCCGAAGCCGACGAGGCCCACGACGGCCAGCACCGCCACCACGATCCCGACGATGCGGCCCGTGCTGCGCTGGGGCTCGTCGTCGTAGTAGCCGTAGTCGGTGGCCGGGCCGGTGCCGGTGGGCGGGCCGTGGCGGCCGCCGTTGACCCGGCGGGTGGGCCCGCCGGCGGAGGCGGCGAGCATCGCGGTGCGCTCGTCCTCGCTCATCACCGCGGGGGCCATCGGGTTCTGCCCCGACCGCACCCGGACCAGGTCGGCGCGCAGCTCGGCGGCCGACTGGTAGCGGTTGGCCGGGTTCTTCGACAGGGCCTTGAGGATGACCGCGTCCAGCGCCGGCGGGATGTTCGGGTTGACCTGGGACGGGGCCCGCGGGTCCTCCCGCACGTGCTGGTAGGCCACCGCGACCGGGGTGTCGCCGGTGAACGGGGGCTCCCCGGTGAGCAGCTCGAACAGCACGCAGCCCGCCGCGTAGACGTCGCTGCGCGCGTCGACCGCCTCGCCCCTGGCCTGCTCGGGCGAGAGGTACTGGGCGGTGCCGATGACGGCGGCGGTCTGGGTGACGTTCTGGCCCTCGCCCAGCGCGCGGGCGATGCCGAAGTCCATCACCTTCACCGCGCCACCGTGGGTGATCATGATGTTGGCCGGCTTGACGTCGCGGTGGATGATGCCGTGGCGGTGGCTGAAGTCGAGCGCGGCGCACACGTCGGCCATGACCTCGACGACGCGCTGCTGCGACATCGGGCCCTCGGTCTTGACGATCTCGCGCAGGGTCTGCCCGTCGACGAACTCCATGACGATGTAGGGCAGCGGGCCGAACTCGCCCTCCACCTCGCCGGTGTCGTAGACGGCGACGATCGCCGGGTGGTTCAGGCCGGCCGAGTTCTGCGCCTCGCGGCGGAACCGCAGCTGGAACTGGGGGTCGCGGGCGAGGTCGGCGCGCAGCACCTTGATCGCCACGTCGCGGCCGAGCCGGGTGTCCAGGCCGCGGTGCACCTCGGACATGCCGCCGTAGCCGAGCACCTCGCCCAGCTCGTACCGATCTGACAACAGTCGGGAGGTGGTCATCGCTGCCGGTTCCTGGGAGTCATGGATGATTCGGACATCTTGCCGGGCCACGTCGCCCTCCGGGAGGTCACGGGCTCCCACGGAGCGCCGGACCGTCGGCTGCGCGGGTTCACCGGGCGCCACCGACCGATGCCGTCGCATCCACGACGACCGACGAACCGTTCACGGCGACCGCACCGGGCGCACCGCTCACCGACAGCGGCAGTCCCCGCACCGCAACGGTACCGGCAGCCGCTCCGGACACCACCGTGCCGGACGCCGCAGAGCCGGACACCGCAGAGCCGGACACGACCGTGCCGGGCGCCTCGGGACCCGCGAGCACCACGGTGCGCAGGACGTAGAACCCGACCGCGACCGCGGCCAGGGTCAGCAGCACGAACAGGACCAGCAGCACCGTGCGGCTGCGCCCGGAGCGCGGCTGCAGCCGCAACGGCTCGGTGGGTGGCGCCGGCGGCGGGGCGTGGTGGCGGGCCGGTCGCCGCGGTGTGGAACCGGT
>NZ_JAHDTH010000187.1 GCF_018531445.1 Pseudonocardia lacus | reverse complement strand
TGGTGCAGATCGCGCAGGACGACGCAGGCGAGATGCGCAGGCGGGCCACCGCGGGCGCCGCCCAGGTGCTGAGCATGGCCCAGGCCGAGGCCGACGAGCTGCAGGAGCGGTCCCGCGAAGGAGGTCGCCGACCTCGGCACGGTGCTCGTCGACCAGGACGGCCGCACCCTCTACCGGTTCGACAAGGACTCCGCGGAGCCGCCGACCACCACGTGCGTGGGCGACTGCGCCGAGAAGTGGCCGCCGTTCGTCGTCGACCGCAACGCCAAGCTCCTCGTCGACGGCGTGGAGGACTCCGCCATCGGGCTGCTCGAACGCCCGGACGGCAGCACCCAGCTGACGGTCGGCGGGTGGGCGGTCTACCGCTTCAGCGGCGACGAGGCCGCCGGCGCCACCGAGGGCCAGGGCGTGGGCGGCGCCTGGTACGCGATCACCCCCGAGGGGAAGAAGGCCGCTCCGGTCTAGCCCCCCACAGGCAACCCGGTCCCCGAGCCGGGAGCGAGAGGCCCGTCCTGCCCCGGTCGTGGGAGCCGGGGCAGGATGGGCCCCATGGCACAGGTGACGGCCCGCACGGCACGCACGATCGACGCCCCGGCGGACAAGGTCCGCGCGGCGCTCGCCGACTACGAGACGGTGCGCCCGAGCATCCTCACCGAGCAGTACCGCGACTACCGCGTCGAGTCCGGTGGGCAGGGCGCGGGCAGCCGGGTGCACTGGGTGCTGCAGGCCACCAAGTCGCGCCAGCGCGACCAGCTGGTCGAGGTGAGCGTGCCGACCGAGGACCGGATCGTGGAGTCCGACGCGAACTCCAGCATGGTCACCACGTGGACGGTCACCCCGAAGGGCGCCGACCGCAGCGAGGTCGCCGTGGAGACCACCTGGAACGGCGCGGGCGGGATCGGCGGGTTCTTCGAGCGCACGTTCGCCCCGCGGGGCCTGGCCCGCATCCACGACGGCGTGCTGGCCAAGCTCGACGGCGTCGTCACCGGCTGATCTCCCCCGGCCGGGCCCGCCCGGGAGGTGGCGCGGGCCGGGGCCGGGTTGCCAGCATGTCCCGACGGGCGGCACCGCAGCCGCACCGGTGAGGGGAGGCGTCATCGCAGCGAACGAGCGCGGCATCGTGGTGGTCGCGGGCGAGGCACTGGTCGACGTGGTGCCGGCGCCCGTCGGCGGCTACTTCGAGATGGCCCCGGGCGGCAGCCCGGCGAACGTGGCCGTCGGGCTGTCCCGGCTCGGCGTGCGGGCCCGGCTGCTCGCCCGGATCGCGCAGGACATGCTGGGTGTGCGCATCCGCGAGCACCTGTCGACCAACGGCGTCGAGCTCGACCACGCGGTCGCGGCCGCCGAGCAGACCTCCCTCGCGATCGTCGCGGTCGGGCCCGACGGCGGGGCCACCTACGACTTCCGGGTCGAGGGCACGGCCGACTGGCAGTGGACGCCGGCCGAGCTGGAGGGCGCGCTGGACGGCCCGGTCGTCGCGCTGCACTCCGGCTCGCTGGCCCTGACCACGCCGCCCGGCGCCGCCGCGCTGCGGGAGCTGCTGTCGCGCGCGGCCGCCACCGCCACCGTCAGCTACGACCCCAACTGCCGCCCGCTGCTCATGGGCGAGCCGGCCGACGTGCTCGCCGGGGTGCACGATGTGCTCGCCGTGGCCGACGTGGTCAAGGTCAGCGCGGAGGACCTGGAGTGGCTGCACCCGGGCAGCACGCCGGAGGCGGTGCTGGAGGACTGGCTCGGGCGCGGCCCGGCGGTCGTCGCGGTCACCCTGGGCGGCGACGGCGTCATCGGCGGCACCGCCGCGGGCCTGCGGTCGCGCCGGCCGGGCGTCCCGGTGCAGGTCGTGGACACCGTGGGCGCGGGCGACACGTTCTCCGCGGCGCTGCTGGCCGGGCTGCACCGCCGCGGCCTGCTCGGTGCCGACGCCCGCCCTGCGCTGCGCGCGCTCGACGAGCCCACCCTCGACGCCCTGCTCGACGAGGCCGCCGCGGCCGCCGCGATCACCTGCTCGCGCCGGGGCGCCGACCCGCCCACCGCCGAGGAGCTCCTGGCCGCCCACCCCTGACCGGCCCCGTCGAGAACGATGTTGTCGTGATCAACAGGGCCCGATGATCACGACAAGTTCGTTCTCGACGGGTCAGCGGGGGCGGGTGAGGAGCTGGTCGACCGGCCAGGTGTTGAGGATGCGGTCGGTCGGGACGCCGCACGCGGCCGCGCGCCCGCAGCCGTTGTCGAGCCAGTCGAGCTGGCCGGGGGCGTGCGCGTCGGTGTCGATGGTGAACAGGCAACCGGCCTCGACGGCAAGGCGCAGCAGCCGCTTGGGCGGGTCGAGCCGCTCGGGGCGGGAGTTCACCTCGACGGCCACGCCGTTCGCGGCGCACGCGGCGAACACCGCGTCCGCGTCGAACTGCGACTCGGGGCGCTTGCGGTTGCCGGTGACCATCCGCCCGGTGCAGTGGCCGAGCACGTCGACGTGCGGGTTCTCGACCGCGGTGAGCATGCGCTCGGTCATCTCGTCGCGCGGGCTGCGCAGCTTGGAGTGCACCGAGGCGACCACCAGGTCGAGCTCGGAGAGCAGGTCGGGGTCCTGGTCGAGGGAACCGTCCTCGTTGATGTCGACCTCGATCCCGGTGAGCACCCGGAAGCCCTCCCCCAGCTCCGCGTTGAGCTCGGCGATCTGCTCCAGCTGCGCGCGCAGCCGCTCGGCGGACAGCCCGTTGGCCACGGTCAGCCGGGGCGAGTGGTCGGTGATCACCAGGTACTCGTGGCCCAGCGCCTGCGCGGTCTCGACCATCTCGCGCAGCGGCGAGCCGCCGTCGGAGGCGTCGGTGTGGCTGTGGCAGTCGCCCTTGAGCGCGGCCCGCAGCGCCACGGTGGCGTCGTCGAGCGGGGTGCCCTCGGTGGCCTCCAGCCGGCGCAGGTAGACCGGCTCCTCGCCGGCCACCGACTCGGCGACGCAGCGCGCGGTGACCTCGCCGACGCCCTTGAGCCGCTTCAGCTCCCCGCTGCGGACCAGCGCGGCGATCTCGTCGGGGGTGCGCCGGACGAGCACCGCGGCCGCGGTGCGGAACGCCCGGACCCGGTAGGTGGACTCGTGCGCGCGTTCCAGCAGGAAGGCGATGCGCCGCAGGTCGGCGACCGCGTCCCGGGGCCCCACATCCGGTGTGGTCACATCCGCGATCGTCGCACGGGCCCCCGACGACGGCTCAGGAGTGCCCGCCCGGTCGGACGATCATGAGCACGACGACGGCGGCCCACAGCAGGTTGTAGATCCCGGCCAGCATGCCCAGCCTGCGCAGCTGGCGGCCGTCGTCGGGGGCGGCCAGGGCGTCGCGCTGCATCGGGGCGACACCCAGCGCGAGCAGGGCGCCGGCCAGCACCGTCAGCACCATCGAGATGTTGATCCAGATCTCGCCCATCCGGCCCTGGGCCATCGCCAGCACGATCCCGACGACCGGGACGACGAGGCCCAGCACGCCGTAGACGCGGGTGACGCGGTGCAGCGCGACGGCCACCGCGCGGTTGCGCTCCTCCTCCGGCCGCGCCGCTGCTCCCTCCCCCACCGGCACGCTAACGGCGACCGGCGCGTAGCGCGGGAACAGGCTCGCCGCCACGGCCGAGCCGCCGACGAACACGATGGCCGCCAGGACGTGCACGGACAGCAGGACACCTTCCACGACTCCCCCTCACCTTCAGTTGCCCTGAAGCTAGCAGAGCCTTCAACACCACTGAAGGTGGGTCAGCCGCGCACCTCCTCCTGGAACGCCGCCGCGGCCGCGCCCCCGACCCGGCGCAGGACCGGGTCGGCGTCCGGTCCGAACAGCCGGGCGTCGACCTCGCCCACCGCGGCCATCGCCGACCGCAGCAGCCGCGCGCCCTGCTCGGTCAGCTCGATCCGCGACGCCGCCCCCGCCCGCGCCGACCCGTCCCGCACCAGCGAGGCCGCCACCAGCGCCTTCACCGCGGTGTGCACGCTCTGCACGCTCACCCCGGACATCCGGGCCAGCTCGCTGAACGAGGCTCCCGGCACCCCGGAGATGTGCCCGAGCAGCCCCAGCCGGGCGACGGTCAGCCCCAGCGGGGCCAGCGCGGCCGCCAGCTCGGCCTCGATCCGCCGGCTCAGCGTCAGCAGCAGCACCGACGGGCTGGTCGTCGGCGGCCCGGGGCGCTCGTCGTCGCTCACGCCCCCAGTCTCCCGCCCGGCCCGCGCGCCCGGACCGGGGTGGGGACGGGGAGTCAGCGGAGGAAGGCGGTGGCCTTGCGGGTCCAGGTGCGCTTCCACAGCTCGGGCAGCTCGCGCTCGATGCGCTCCTTGCGGGCCTCCCCGCGCCCGTGCAGCACCCCGAGGCTGAAGCCGTTCTCGCCCTCGGTGTGGGCGAGCCCGCCCAGCTTGCGCAGCGCGTCGGCGGCGACGACGGCGTCCTGGTGGTGGCCCAGCGCCTTCTGCAGCGGCTTGAGCGACTTGCTGAACCGCTTGGCCGGCTTGCCCAGCGCGGGGGCGGCGACCTCGGTGGCGTAGCGCAGGCGCTTCCCGGCCTTGCGGGCGGCGTGCGTGGCCTCGTCGCGCTGCCCCACCTCGGCGCCGGGGTCGGTGGCGCGGTGCACGGCCTTCTCCAGGCGTCGTGCGGTACGGCCGAGCACGGCGGGCAGTTCCTTGCCGGCCTTGCGCCTCGCGCGCTTGCGCAGCGGCGGTCGGTCGAGCAGGTCGTCGAGGGCGGCGCGCAGCCGGGCGTACGGCTCGGCGTCCAGCGCCGCCAGCGCGGCGGCGGTGGCCTCGGACTCCTCGCGGGCGAAGTGCCGGGTGACCATGGCCTGCACCCCGCCCAGGCGCAGCTCGGGGTCCAGGTCGGCCAGCTCGGCGGAGATCCCCTCGCGCAGCACCTCGGCGTCGCGGGCGGGAGCCAGGGCCCGCCCGAGCTCGCGAAGCGCGTCGACCACCGGCTCGGTGCGCGCGCGGTCGAGGAGGGGGCGGTAGGCCTGCAGCGCGCTGCGCAGCCGGCGGGACGCGACCCGCATCCGGTGCACGGAGTCCGGCTCGGCCGCGCGCACCCGCAGCTCCTCGGCGGCGAGCCGGTCGGTCTGCGCGGCCAGGTAGCGCATGAGCGGCTCGCCGGCCGAGCCCTTGCGCCCGGTGGGCCGCTCGCGCCGCACCGGGCCCAGCAGCCGGTCGAGCTCGGCCTCGCCGGCGTGCGGGGCCGGGCGCAGGCCGATCTCGCGCAGCCGCTGCTCGATCCCGTCGAGGACGTCCGCGGCGGCGCCGCGGGAGCGCACCTCGACCTCGCTCCAGCCGCGCACGTCGGCCACGGACCCCAGCAGGGCGAGGGTGACGTCGTCGTGGACGACCTCGGCCACGTCGGCGTCATCGACCGTGAGGACTGTGCGCGTGCGGACGGTACGCACCCGACCGACCGGCCCGACGGGGCGAGCGCGGGCGGCCCCGCGGACGAGCTCGGCCAGCTCGTCGGGCACGTCCGGCGACGGCGGCGCGTCGGCGGGCAGCGGCACGAGCCGCGGCTCGCCCGGCCCGTCCAGCCGCCAGTGCCCCTGGTCCCCGTCGCGGTGGATCGCCAGCGCGAGGCCGGCCGCGGCGAGGCAGCGGTCGGCGGTGTCGTAGCGCTCGACCTCCAGCACCCGGGCGTCGCCATCGTCGTGGCGGTGCACCCCGGGCAACCCGGCCAGGTTCGGGCGGCCGGCGCCGCCGGGTCCGCGGTAGGTCCTGGTCTCCTCACGTGCGCCCGTCGTCATGCCTATCGAGTGCCTGTGCACGGGGAGACCGAAACACCCGGTTCGCTCAGTTCACCGGAAGACGCCCCTTGACGACCTTGCCCATGTCGTTGCGGGGCAGCGCGTCGGTGAACCGCACCTCGCGGGGCCGCTTGTGCGGGGCCAGCAGCCCGGCGACGTGGTCGACGAGCTCGCGCTCGGCCGGCGGCTCACCCGCGGCGACCACGAAGGCCACCACCCGCTCCCCCAGGTCGTCGTCGGGCACGCCGACCACGGCCGCCTCGGCCACGCCCGGGTGCTCGAGCAGCGCGTTCTCGATCTCCCCCGCGCCGATCTTGTAGCCGCCGGACTTGATCAGGTCGGTGGCGCTGCGCCCGACCAGCGCGAGCGAGCCGTTCTCGGTCCAGCGGCCGATGTCGCCGGTGTCGAACCAGCCGTCGTCGGTGTGCGCGGCGGCGGTGGCGTCGGGGCGGTTGAGGTAGCCGTCGAACAGCGACGGGCCGCGCACCTGCACCGCACCCAGGCCGTCGGAGGTGTCGCCGGGCAGCGGGGCCAGCCGCACCTCGGTGCCGGTGAGCGGGCGGCCCACGGCGCCCGGCTCCGGCTCGTCGGCCGCGGTGGCGGCGGTCAGGATCAGGGTCTCGGTGAGCCCGTAGCGCTCGCGCACCGCCAGCCCGGTCGCCTTGCGCAGCCGGGCGTGGTCGACGGCGGTCAGCGCGGCCGAGCCGGACACCAGCAGCCGGGCCCGTCCCAGCGCGGCGGCCGACCCGGCGTCGGACTCCAGCTGTCCGGCGAGGCGGTGGTACTGGGTGGGGACGCCGAAGACCATCGTCGGCGCGGCCGCGGCCAGCGCGGCGGCGTCGAGGGCGCCGAGGTGGTGCAGGGTGCCGCCGCGGCGCAGCGGGCCGAGCACCCCCAGCACCAGCCCGTGCACGTGGAACAGCGGCAGGGCGTGCGCCAGCAGGTCGGCGGCGGTCCAGTCCCAGGCCTCGGCCAGGGCGTCCAGGTTGGACGCCACCGCCCGTCGCGACAGCTGCGCGCCCTTCGGCGGCCCGGTCGTGCCCGAGGTGTAGACGACCAGCGCCGGAGCCCCCAGCGGCGGTTCGCCGTCCGGCACGGGCGCCTCGGCCGCCAGGTCGACGTCGACGCGGGGCAGCGCGGCCAGCGCCGCCGGCAGCTCGACGCCGGGCCCGGCCAGCACCAGCTCCGGCGCCGAGTCGGCCACGACGTGCCCCAGCTCGCGGGTGCCCAGCTTGGGGTTCACCGGCACCGCCGGCACCCCGGCCAGCAGGGCCCCCGCGACCGCGACCGCCGTGTGGATGGTCGACGTGGCGTGCACCGCGACCCGGCTGCGCCCGGCCACCGCGACGGCGACCGCCCCCGCTGCGCCGGCCAGCGCGCGGTAGTCGAGCTCGGCGGGGTCGGTGGCGCCGAAGCGCAGCGCCACCCGCGCGGGCGGGTCGAGCAGGGCGGGCAGCAGCGGGATCACCCGAGCACCTTGCCAGGGTTGAGGATGTCGCGCGGGTCTAGTGCGGCCTTGATCGCGCGCTGCATCGCCAGCACACCCGGGCCCAGCTCGCGGCGCATCCCGTCGCGCTTGAGCAGCCCGACGCCGTGCTCCCCGGTCACCGTGCCGCCCAGTTCGAGGGCCGAGTCGATGATCGCGTCGAACGCGGCGCGGGTGCGCGCCTTGGCCGCCTCGTCGCCGTGCGGGGTGAGCATCAGGGGGTGCAGGTTGCCGTCGCCTGCGTGCGCGACCGTGGCGATGACCACGTCGTGCTCGACGGCGATCCGCTCGATCCGGCCGAGCATCTCGGCCAGCAGCCCACGGGGCAGGCAGACGTCCTCGGTGAGCATCGCCTCGCCGCGCTGCTCCAGGGCGGGGTAGGCCAGCCGGCGGGCGTCGAACAGCGCCTCGGCCTCCACCGGGTCGGTGGACAGCACCGCCTCGCGGGCCCCGGCCGCGGTGAACTCCTCCAGGATCGCCTCGGCCTCCTGCAGCGCGGCCGGCTCGGGCAGGTCGGTCTGGGCCAGCAACAGCGCCGCGGCGTCCTCGGGCAGACCGGCGTGCTTCCAGGCGTTCACCGCGTGCAGGCAGACCCGGTCGATCAGCTCGAACGCGGCGGGCTGCAGGCCGCGCGCGGTGACCCTTGAGACGGCGTCGCCCGCGGCGGCGAGCGTGTCGAAGAACCCGACGACGGTGCGCGGTGCCGTGGTGCGCAGCGGCCGCAGCCGCACCGTGACCTCGGTGACCACGCCCAGCGTGCCCTCCGAGCCGACCAGCAGCCCCACCATGTCGTAGCCGGCCACACCCTTGGCGGTGCGCCGACCGATCCGCACGACCTCGCCGTCGGCCGTGACGACCTCCAGCGCGAGGACGTAGTCGCGGGTCACCCCGTACTTGACGCAGCACAGCCCGCCGGCGTTGGTGGCCACGTTGCCGCCGATCGTCGACCAGGGGGCGCTGGCCGGGTCGGGCGGGTACCACAGGCCGTGCTCGGCGACGGCCGCGCGCAGGTGGTCGTTGACCACCCCCGGCTGCACGACGGCCAGCCGCTCCGCGGAGTTGATCTCCACGATCTCCCGCATGCGCTCGGTGGACAGCACCACGCAGCCCTCGACGGCGTTGGCCCCACCGGACAGCCCCGTGCCGGCGCCGCGGGTGACGACGGGCACGCCGAGGCGGGCGCAGACCCTCACCACCGCGGCGACCTCGGCCGTGCTCTGCGGCCGCACCACGACCGCCGGCGTGCCGTGCTCCGCCCACTCGGCCTCGTCGTGCACGTAGGAGGCCATCACCGAGGCGTCGGTGAGGAGGCGGTCGGGCGGGAGGTCGACGGCGAGGGCGGCCAGGAGCTCGGCCGTGGGGCTGCCGTGAGCGGCGGCGGTCATGGGCCAGACGCTAACCGGCGCGCAGCCGCGCGACCACCGCCCGACCCAGCGCCGTCCCCGAGCGCCAGGCCGTCTCGATGCGCGCGCTGCCCCAGCCGTCGCCGGCCAACCCGACGCCGTCGGCGCCGAGGTGGAACAGCGTGTCGCGGTCGGCGTCCGGGGAGGCCAGGCGCCAGCGGTGGGCGTGGGTCCAGGCCGGCGGCCCGGCGATGTCGAGCACCTCCCGGACGGCCGCGACGGCCGGCCCGACGGCCCGGTCGGGCTGCGCGTCGTAGGCCCGCGCGACCCGGGCCGTGGTGTGCGCCACGAGCACCGGGGCGCCGTCGCCGCGGCGGTCGCCGTCGTCGGCGATCAGGCTGAGCACCGGGTGGTCGTTGACGAACCCGGCCGGCAGCGGCGCCCACTGCCGGCGCTCCCACCCGGCGGCCACCGCGACCACCGGCCGCCACCGCCTCCCGACCAGCTCCCGCCCGGCCGCCGAGTCGGCCGCGACCAGGCGCAGGGCCTGCGGGTCGGGCATCGCCAGCACGACGGCGTCGGCGGGCTCGCCGTCGACGGTGGGTCCGGGCCCGACCGCGGCGACCGGGTGGTCCAGCTCGACGTCCAGCCCTTCGGCGAGGTCGGCGACCAGGCTGCGCAGCCCGGCGGGGGCGGCCCAGCGCATCGGCCCGGGAGCCGGCCGCCGGCCGGGACCGCCCAGCACGGCGAGCTCGTCGGTCCACGGCCGGGCCCGGCCCGCGGTCCGCCACCCGCCCACGACCTCGGCGAACTCCGGGTCGCGAACGGTGAAGTACGCCGCCCCCAGGTCGACCGGCCGCCCGTGCAGGTACTTGCTGGCCATCCGGCCACCCACCGCCCGGGCCCGGTCGAGCACCCGCACTGCCACGCCGGCCCCGTGCAGGACGCGCGCGCAGGCGATGCCCGCGATCCCCGCCCCGACCACCACCACTGCCACGCCCGCAACGTATCGACGCACGCCGATCAGCGCTCCCCGGCCGGCCCCACCCGTCGTCCGGGCGGGTCAGAGGCGGGTGCGGACCCGGTCGAGGCGCTCCAGCCACCACTTCGTGCGCTCCGGGTCGGCCGCCACCTCGCCGCGCAGGACCGGCTCGGGCGCCCGCCGCGGCACCGGCAGCCACCCCGCCGTGGGCACCAGCGGCAGCTCGACGACGTCGGTCGACAGCAGCGCCCCGGTGCCGAGCCCGCAAGCGTAGGGCAGCTCGGGCAGCGCCCCGGCCAGCGCCAGCTCCCCGGCCAGCCCGACGCTGGTCTGCAGGGCGGAGGACACCACGCACGGCAGCCCGCAGGCCTCGGCGACGGCCAGCGCCCGGCGCACCCCGCCGAGCGGGGCGCACTTGAGCACGGCGATGTCGGCGGCCTGGGCCACGGCGACCCGCATCGGGTCCTCGGCCCGGCGGATCGACTCGTCCGCGGCGATGAGCACGTCCACGCGCCTGCGCACGGCCGCCAGCTCGTCGAGCGTGGCGCAGGGCTGCTCGACGTACTGCAGGCCGCCGGCGGCCTCGTCGAGCGCGCGGATCGCGGTCACGGCCTGCTCGACGTCCCAGGCGCCGTTGGCGTCGACCCGCACGGCCCCGCGCGGCCCCAGCGCGTCGCGGACCGCGGCGACCCGCTCGATGTCGTCGCCCAGCGAGCCGGGGTCGTCGGCCACCTTGACCTTGGCGGTGGCGCAGCCGGACTCCGCGGTCAGCCGCTTGGCCCGCTCGGGGTCGACGGCCGGGACGATGCAGTTCACCGGGACCCGGTTGCGCACGGGCTCGGGCCAGCCCTGCTCGGCGGCTTCGAGCGCCGCGGCCAGCCACGGCGCGCAGACGTCGTCGTCGTACTCGGTGAACGGGCAGAACTCGCCCCAACCCGCCGGGCCGCGCAGCAGCAGGCCCTCTCGGACGTCGATCCCCCGGAACCGGGCGGTCAGCCCGATCGAGTACACATCCGGCATCGGCACACCCTAGTGCGCGGGTGCTCGCGGCGGCGGGGTCCGGTTGGTGATCAGGTACGGTCCGGGTGTGCAGGCCGGGGGCCGGCGCCGCGCCGGTCGAGGGGCGCGGGAGCGGCTGATCCTCGACGCCGCGGTCGCGGTGTTCACGGAGCGCGGCTTCTCCGCATCGACGCTGGGGGCGGTGGCCGAGCGCGCGGGTCTGGCCGAGCGGCTGCTCGGCGACCACTTCGGCTCGACGAACGGGTTGTTCCGGGCCTGCGTGGAGCGCGCGAAGACCGAGCTGCTGGAGGCGACGTCCTCGGCGGCCGGGCTGGCCGACTCCCCGGAGGGCATGCTCCGGCTCAGCGCGCTGGCCTTCTTCAACCACGTCGAGCGCAACGAGTCCACCTGGCGGCTGCTGTGCTCCGACCCGGCCGCGCTGGACAGCATCCGCGCCCAGCAGACCGACTTCGTGGCGGCGCTGCTCGCCGAGCGCGCCCCGCGCGCCGACCCGTACCGGCTGGCCGGGTGGGCGCAGGTCATCGCCGGGGCCTGCGAGAGGTTGGCGGCGTGGCGGGCGAGCGTGCGCACGGTGAGCGCCGCCCAGGCCACCGACTGCCTGATGGACATGGTGTGGACCGGGCTGGCCGCCTGCGGCGACGGCCGCGTCCAGGGCGGATCGCCGACCCCGCACAATGGCCGGCGATGAGTACCACCGCACCACGGCTGCTGCAGGTGCAGCGCAGCGAGCGCGTCACGCCCCGGATGATCCGGGTGACGCTCGGCGGCGAGGAGCTGGCCGGCTTCGGCGGCGAGGGCCCGGACCGCCGCATCAAGATGTTCTTCCCCGCGCCCGGCCAGGACCGCCCGGCCGTGCCGCGGGCCGCGTCCGGCGGACCGGTCTGGCCGGCCGGCGAGGCCCGGCCGGCCATCCGCACCTACACGGTGCGGCGCTTCGACCCGGCCGCCGGTGAGCTGGACGTCGACTTCGTGCTGCACGAGGGCCACGGACCGGCGGCGGCGTGGGCCCGCGAGGCCCGGCCGGGCCAGTGGGTGGCGGTGTCCGAGCCGGGCGGGCGCTACGAGCCCGACCCGGCCGCCGAGTTCCACGTGGTGATCGGCGACGAGACGGCGCTGCCGGCGGTGGCGACCGTGCTCGAGGCGCTGCCCGCGGGGGTGCCGGCGGTGGTGTTCCTGGAGGTGGCCGACGCCGACGAGGAGCAGGAGCTGCCGGGCTCGGCGACGGCGACTGTCGTGTGGGTCCACCGCGGCGACCGCCCGGCGGGCGTGCCCCTCGCCGAGGCGGTGCGCACCGCCGACTTCCCCGCCGGTGCCGGCCAGGCGTGGCTGTCCGGCGAGGCCGCGTGCGTGAAGGACCTGCGCAAGCACCTGCTCGACGAGCGCGGCATCGACCGCCGCCGGGTCTACGCGACGGGGTACTGGCGGGCGCGCTGAGGCGCACAGCCGACGCACAGGTTCGGCCCATCGAAGGCACAGCCGCCGGTCCGATGATCTCCTACCATGGCCACGATGAGGGAGCAGCCGGCGCCGCTGCGTCGCACCGACGGCAGCCCGGTGCGCGTGCTGGTCGTCGACGACGAGGCCCCGCTCTCCGACCTGCTGTCGATGGCGCTGCGCTACGAGGGCTGGGACGTGCGCACCGCGGCGGACGGGTCGTCGGCGGTGCGGGAGTTCCGCGCGTTCCGGCCCGACGCGGTCGTGCTCGACGTCATGCTTCCCGACTTCGACGGCCTGGAGGTGCTGCGCCGGATGCGCGCGCAGACCCCCGACGTGCCCGTGCTGTTCCTGACCGCGCGCGACTCGGTGGAGGACCGCGTCGCCGGGCTGACCGTCGGCGGCGACGACTACGTGACCAAGCCGTTCAGCCTGGAGGAGCTGGTCGCCCGGCTGCGCGGGCTGCTGCGCCGCTCCGGGATGACCGCCGCCCGGCAGGGCTCCGAGCTGGCCGTCGGCGACCTCGTGCTCGACGAGGACAGCCACGAGGTGCGCCGCGGCGGCCGGCTCGTCGAGCTCACCGCCACGGAGTTCGAGCTGCTGCGCTACCTGATGCGCAACCCGCGGATCGTGCTGTCCAAGGCCAGGATCCTCGACCAGGTGTGGGACTACGACTTCGGCGGCCAGTCCAACGTGGTCGAGCTCTACATCTCCTACCTGCGCAAGAAGGTCGATGCCGGGCGCTCCCCGATGATCCACACCGTGCGCGGCGCGGGGTACGTGCTCAAGCCGGCCGCGGACTGATGCGCGCGCGGTCGCTGCGCGCGCGGCTGGTGGCGACGACGCTGCTGCTGCTCGCCGTGGCCTCCGCAGTCATGGCCGTGGCCACGACGCTGGCCCTGCGCCAGTTCCTGATCGACCGCCTCGACGACGACCTGCGCGCCACCAGGGGCTTCTTCGCCCGGGTCGACCCGCCGCCGGGCGGGACCCCGCCCCCCGCGCTGCCCGACCTCGACGGACCCGGGCGCGGGCCGCGCCTGCAGGACACCCTCGACGCGCGCGTCGAGGACGGGCGCGTCGTCTCCGCGAGCGTCTACGAGAAGGGCGGCGAGGAGCGCGCCGTCCCCGCCGAGGAACTGCCCGACCTGATCGCCGTGCGGCCCGGCGCCCCGCCGGTCAGCGCCGACCTCGGGGTGCTGGGCACCTACCGGCTCGTCGCCGCCCCCGAGCCCGGCGCAGGGGTGCAGGTCAGCGGGCTGTCCGAGGAGCGGCTGCGGGAGACGGTCAACCAGGTCGTGGTCATCGAGCTGATCGCCGCCGGCGCGGCCCTGCTCGGGGCGGGCGTCGCCGGGTTCCTCGTGGTGCGCCGGGAGCTGCGCCCGCTGGAGCGGGTGGCCACCACGGCGACGCGGGTGAGCGCGCTGCGCCTGGACCGCGGCGAGGTCGAGCTGGCCGAACGCGTGCCCGACGCCGATCCACGCACCGAGGTCGGGCAGGTCGGCGCCGCGCTGAACCGGATGCTCGACCACGTCGGCTCCGCGCTGGCGGCCCGCCAGGACAGCGAGACCCGGCTACGGCGCTTCCTCGCCGACGCCAGCCACGAGCTGCGCACCCCGCTGGCCGCGATCCGCGGCTACGCCGAGCTGACCCGCCGCGACGAGCCGGCCCCGGCGACCGCGCACTCGCTGGTGCGGATCTCCTCGCAGGCCGAGCGGATGACCGCGCTGGTGGAGGACATGCTGCTGCTGGCCCGGCTGGACGCGGGCCGCCCGCTGGAGCGCGCCGAGGTCGACCTGACGCGGCTGGTCGTCGACGCGGTCAGCGACGCGCACGCCGCCGGCCGCGACCACCGCTGGCAGCTGCGCCTGCCCGAGGAGCCGGTGCCGGTCACCGGCGACGCCTCGCGGCTCACCCAGGTGCTCACCAACCTGCTGGCCAACGCCCGCACCCACACCCCGGCGGGCACCACCGTCACCACCTCGCTCGACCCGGACGCCGACGGTGTCGTCCTGGTGGTCGAGGACGACGGCCCCGGCATCGAGCCCGACCTGCTGCCGCACGTCTTCGAGCGGTTCGCCCGCGGGTCCGGCTCGCGCTCGCGCGAGCACGGCAGCACGGGGCTGGGCCTGGCGATCGTGCGGGCTGTGGTGAGCGCGCACGGCGGCGCGGTCGAGGTGGCCAGCCACCCCGGCCGCACCGCCTTCACCGTCCGCCTCCCCCACGCGGAGCCGATCCCCTGACGTCGTCCCCGACGACTCACAGGCGGGGCACAGGTCGGGCACAAGGCCCCGACAGCGCGTCCCGCGACCGTGGTCGCCATGACCGTCGACAGCCTCCCGGGCGCGGCACCCGGGGCTCCCGAGCGACCGGGACCGGTGCTCGACATCGTCGTCCCCGTCCTCGACGAGGAGACCGACCTGGAGCCGTCGGTGCGCCGGCTGCACGCCCACCTGGTCGAGCGCTTCCCGTACCCGTTCCGCATCACCGTCGCCGACAACGCCAGCACCGACGCCACCCCGCTCATCGCCGCCCGGCTCGCCGCCGAGCTCCCCCACGTGGCGGTGCTGCGGCTGGAGGAGAAGGGCCGCGGGCGGGCGCTGCGCGCGGCGTGGTCGGCCTCGGACGCCGAGGTGCTGGCCTACTGCGACGTGGACCTGTCCACCGACCTGGCCGCCCTGCTGCCGCTCGTGGCACCGCTCGTGTCCGGGCACTCGGACCTGGCCATCGGCACCCGGCTCGGGCGCGGGTCGCGGGTCGTGCGGGGGGCCAAGCGGGAGCTGATCTCCCGGACCTACAACCTGCTGCTGCGCGGGGCGCTGGCCGCGCGCTTCAGCGACGCGCAGTGCGGCTTCAAGGCGATCCGCGCCGACGTCGCGCGCCGGCTGCTGCCGCTGGTGCGGGACACCGGCTGGTTCTTCGACACCGAGCTGCTGGTGGTGGCCGAGCGCGGCGGGCTGCGCATCCACGAGGTGCCGGTGGACTGGGTGGACGACCCGGACAGCCGCGTCGACGTCGTCGCCACCGCGGTCGCCGACCTCAAGGGCATCGCCCGGCTCGCTCGCACGCTCGTCCGCGGCGACCTGCCCCTGCAGGAGCTGCGCGGCCAGATCGGGCGCGGCGCGCTCGCCCGCCCGGACGCCGAGGTCGCCGGGGTGCCCCGCGGGCTGCCCGGCCAGCTGCTGCGCTTCGCCGCCGTCGGCGTGCTGAGCACGCTGGCCTACCTGGTGCTGTACGTCCTGCTGCGGGCCGGCCTCGGCGCGTTCGCGGCGAACCTGGTGGCGCTGGTGGCGACCGCGGTCGCCAACACCGCGGCCAACCGGCGGCTCACCTTCGGCGTGCGCGGGCGCGACCGCGCCGCCACCCACCAGTTCCAGGGGCTGGTCGTGGTCGCCCTCGGGCTGGCCCTGACCAGCGGGGCGCTCGCCCTGCTGGGCGCGTGGCTGCCCGCGGCGAGCCGGGGCGTCGAGCTGCTGGTGCTGGTCGCGGCGAACGCGCTGGCCACCGTGCTGCGGTTCGTCGCCCTGCGGTCCTGGATCTTCCGCGGCCGCCGCCCGACCACCAGCCACCAGGAGACCTCGGCATGACCGCCACCCTCGCCCCGCCGGCCGGCGCGCCCACGCCGGGCCCGTCACCACGACCCCGTTCGCGCCGCGAGCTGGTCGCGCTGGCCGTGCTGCTCGTCGCAACGGCAACGCTCCACCTCTGGGACCTCGGCGCCTCCGGCTTCGCCAACAGCTACTACGCCGCGGCGGTGCAGTCGATGACGCGGAGCTGGGCGGCGTTCTTCTTCGGCTCCCTAGACGCCGGCGGCGCCGTCACCGTCGACAAGCCGCCTGCCGCGCTGTGGGTCATGGCGCTCTCGGGGCGGGTCTTCGGCTTCTCCCCGTGGAGCATGCTGGTGCCGCAGGCGCTGATGGGCGTCGGCGCCGTCGCGCTGCTGTACGCGGCGGTGCGCCGCGCCGCAGGCCCGGCCGCCGGGCTGGTGGCGGGCGCGCTGCTCGCGCTGACCCCGGTCGCGGTGCTGATGTTCCGCTTCAACAACCCCGACGCGCTGCTCGTGCTGCTGATGGTCGCCGCCGCGTACGCGACGGTCCGCGCGACCGAGCGCGCGGGCACCCGCTGGCTGCTGCTGGCCGGCGTGCTGATCGGGTTCGCGTTCCTGACCAAGATGGCCCAGGCGTTCCTGGTGCTGCCGGCGTTCGTGCTGGCCTACCTGGTGTGCGCGCCGACGGGGCTGTGGCGGCGGGTCCGCCGGCTGGGCGGCGCGGCCGTCGCGGTGGTGGTGTCGGCCGGCTGGTACATCGCGGTAGTCGACCTGTGGCCCGCGCGGGACCGGCCCTACATCGGCGGCTCGGAGACCGACAGCCTGCTGGAGCTGGCGCTGGGCTACAACGGCCTGGGCCGCATCCTCGGCGGCGCCGGGAACGGCGGGAGCGGGCCGATGCCCCCCGAGCTCCCGCCGCTCCCCGACGGCACCGGCGGCGAACTGGTCCGGATCGGCGGCCCCGGTGGCGGCGGCTTCGGCGGCACGCCGTCGATCACCCGGATGTTCAACGAGTCGGCCGGCACCCAGGTCTCCTGGCTGCTCCCGGCCGCGCTGGTGCTGCTGGCGGCCGGGCTGTGGCTCACCCGCCGCGCTCCCCGCACCGACCCCATCCGGGCGTCGCTGCTGCTGTGGGGCGGCTGGACGGTGGTGACCGCGCTGGTCTTCAGCTTCGCGCAGGGCGTCTTCCACGAGTACTACACCGTGGCGCTCGCGCCGGGCATCGCGGCGCTGGTCGCGATCGGCGGACGCGAGCTGTGGCGACACCGCGCCGTGCGGTGGGCGCGGGCGGTCGCGGCGCTGGTCGCGGCGGGCACGGCGGCGTGGGCGTGGGTGCTGCTCGGGCGCTCCCCCGATTTCCTGCCCTGGCTGCGCTGGGCCGTGGTGGGGGTCGCGGCGCTCGCCGTCGTGGCGGTGCTCGTGCCGCGCGCGACCGGCCGGCTGGCCGTGGTCGCGGCGGTCGCCGTGGCGCTGAG
>NZ_JAHDTH010000186.1 GCF_018531445.1 Pseudonocardia lacus | reverse complement strand
AGGGGAGCGCTCCCGGGGCAGCACCGGCCGCCCCCCGAGGGCGCGGCCGGTCCCCGGGCCGGGCCCCGTCCCCCGGCGGCCGGGGCCCGGGCGACCCCCTGCGGCGCACCCGACCGCCCGGCGCGCACGGGGAGGGGTGCGGTCGGTGTCGGGCCGGTCGCGCGGCGCGCGGTCCGGCGGACCCTCGGCGATCGGCTCAGCGGTGATCAGCTCAGCGACGATCGCCAGGAACGCCCGGTCGACCTCGGCGGTCGACCCGAGGGCGTCCGGGTCGGCGGGGGTCGCGGCCGGTGGCAGTCCGGTTGTCATCGCACACCTCCCCTCGTGCTCGCGCGGCGGGTGATCCAGGGGTCAAGCGCTGATGGCGTGGCGTTCGCGGTCGCCCGCGGTGACGCTGATGGTGCGCGGCCTGGCCTGCTCCGCCACCGGGATGCGCAGGGTGAGCACGCCGGCGTGGTAGTCGGCGCGGACGCGGTCGGCGTCCAGGGCGTCGCTGAGGAAGAGCCGGCGGGAGCGGACGCCGTGACCGCGCTCGGCCACCTGCATCTCCACGTGCTCGTCGCGCGGGCCGGGCAGGCGCTCGGCCTTGACGGTCAGCACGTTGCGCTCGACGGACAGCTCGATCGCGGACGGCTCGACGCCGGGGACGTCGAGCTCGACGACGTACTCGTCGCCGCTGCGGTAGGCGTCCATCGGGATGGCGGTCGGTCGCGCCCAGGGGCCGTTCGGGCCTCCGAACGCCAGTTGGGCGAGCCGGTCGAACTCGCGGAAGGGGTCCGTGCGCATCAGCATCGCGGGTTCTCTCCTCTCGTGCGGCTGCGTCTGCGATGCGACCCCGACCCGGACCTGTGGGCCTCGGTCGGAGATGTCTCTATCGTGCACTACAGATTTACCCGTTGACAAGTGGAGATTAGCGCTGAACCGTTCTAGGTGTCGCTGCTCCCCCGAACGGAGGATCGTCGAACTCGCCGGCGGCGATCCGGGGCAGCAGCGGGAGCAGGATCCGCAGCGTCAGCCCCCACACGACGTGCTCGCCGAGCCGCAGCGCCGGCACGCGCGCCCGCCCGGGGGCGACGCCGAGCTCCACGCTCTCCTCGCCGGACGCCGCCGGGTCGAGCAGCGCCGCCACCGGCACGTCGAGCACCGCGGCGACCTCGCGCTCCTGCGGCCGCCACACCGGCGGTACCGCCAGCAGCCTGCCGACCACGGGGGTGACCACGAACCCGGTGCTGCGCGTGGTCACCGGGGGCAGGTCGAGCAGCGGGACGACCGACGGGCGCGGGACGCCCAGCTCCTCGACCGCCTCCCGGACGGCCGTGTCCCGCGCCGTGGCGTCGCCGGGCTCGCGCCGCCCGCCGGGCAGCGCGATCTGGCCGCCGTGCACGCCGTGGCGGGTCCGCTCGATCAGCACGATCCGGCGCTCGCCCGCGTCGTCGAGGTGCAGCGGCACCAGGACGGCCGCCTCCACCCGCCGGCTCACGGCCCGATCCCCGGCCTGCGCCGGTACACGAGCCCGAGCACCCGCAGCCCGAGGATCGTCGACACGACCAGCAGCAGGTAGCCGAACAGCTGGTGCAGCGACATCGCCTCGCTGATCCGTGGCCCGCCACCGGCCACCAGCAGCAGCGCCGCCATCAGCCCGGTGGTGGCGGCGATGGCGGTGGACAGCAGCGCGTTGAGCCCGGCGCCGCCGGTCAGTCCCGGCGGCCCGGCGAGGCGCACCGTCAGCCGCCCCTCCTCCAGGGTCGCGACCATCCGGTCGACCCGCTGCGGCAGGCCGCGCACCAGCGGCAGCAGGGACAGCAGCTCGTCGTTGAGGGTCCGCCGCAGCGCGGCCGGGGCGAGCTCGGCGCCGACCTGGCGGGCGGCGAACGCCCTGGCCCCGGCGACCACGTCGAAGGTCGGGTCGAGGCGGGTCAGCGTGCCCTCCAGGGTGCCGATGGCGCGCAGCACGGCCGCCAGCTCGGGCGGCGCGCCGATCCGGTGCCGGCCCAGCAGCGCGAACAGCTCGCCGACCAGCGCCGCGGACAGCGACGTGCCCGGTCCGAGGTTCCGGGCCAGGAAGCGGCCGGTGTCGCGCTGCAGCGCGCGTTCGTCGAGGCCTTCGGGCACGTCCGCGACGGCCGTCAGGGCGGCGACCGCGGCCACCGGGTCGGCCCGGTCGACGGCCACCAGCAGCCGGGCCAGGCCGGCGCGCAGCACCGCGTCGATCCGCCCGACGGAGCCGAGGTCGAGCAGCCCGACCCGCGGCCCGTCGGCGTCGGGGTCCGGGTCCGGGTCGAGCAGCAGCAGGTTGCCCGGGTGCGGGTCGGCGTGGAAGACGCCGTCGACGAGCACCTGGTGCAGCAGGAACTCCAGCAGCGTGCGGGCCAGCGCGGGCCGGTCGACGCCCTCCGGCGCGGCGTCCACCGGCACCCCGACCAGCCGCTGCATGACCAGGACCCGCCGGGTCACCGCCCCCGCCCCGACGACCGGCACGCGCACCGCCGGGTCCTCCCGCACGGCGCTGCCCGCGGCCACCGCCGCGATGTTGCGGGCCTCGATGCGGAAGTCGAGCTCCTCGCGCAGCGCCTGCGCGAAGCCCTCGGCCAGCGCGGACACCCCGAGCGAGCGCCCCCACCTGGTCCGGGTCTGCAGCCGCCGGCACAGCCGCAGCAGGATGTCCAGGTCGCCGTCCACGACCTGCTCGATGCCCGGCCGCTGCACCTTCACCACGACCGGGAGCCCGTCGGCCGTCGTCGCGGTGTGGACCTGGGCGATCGACGCGGCGGCCAGCGGCTCGGCCGCGATCTCGGCGAACACCTCCTCCGGCGGGCGCCCCAGCTCGGCGGTGAGGACGGCGCGGACGCTCTCCCACGGCACCGGGCTCGCCGCCGTCTGCAGCCGCCCCAGCTCCTCGGTGAACTCGACCGGCAGCAGGTCGGCCCGGGTGGCCAGGATCTGGCCCAGCTTGACGAAGGTGACGCCGGCGTCGTCGAGCGCCGCGGCGAGCGAGCGGGCCAGCCTGCGCCGGCCGTCGGACCCGGCGAGGTCGGGTCGCTGGCGGGTGAAGACGTAGGCGGCCAGCCCGTGGCGGGCCAGGATGCGGGCGATCCGCAGGTAGCGCCGGGCCCGCCGGAGCCGGCGCGGGGTGGCCCTGGCCAGCGCCACCGGGCCGGGCAGCGCCCCGCTGGGCACCAGGGCCTCGACCAGCACCAGCAGCACCATCGCGACCACGACGCTGATCAGCGAGCCGAGCAGCAGGTACCAGAAGGCCGGGAAGTTGCTGCCCTCCGCGACCACCGACGCGGGGGTGATGGCCCGGATGACCGACGTGGTCATCGTGAAGGCGAGCAGCCCGGCGAGGAGCTTGCGGGTGAGCGAGAAGTCCAGCCCGAGCGGGCGGCTGATCACCACCCCGAGCAGCCAGACCGTGGGCAGGCTCAGCAGGCTCGCGAGGGTCACCCCGGCATCCTCGCCCGTCGGCGCCGTGGCGCGCGATCAGGCCCGGCGGGCGCGGTAGGCCGCGGCGGCGACCCGGTTGCCGCAGGCGGTGCTGCAGAAGCGGCGCGACCGGTTGCGGGACAGGTCGACCACGACGCCCTCGCAGGTGTCGTCGGCGCAGATCGACAGCCGACCCAGCTCGTCGGCGCGGATGAGGTCGACCATCGCCATCGCGGTCTCCACCGCGATCCGCACGGCGAGCGGTGCGTCGGAGTCGACGGCGTGGACGTGGTAGTCGAAGCCGTCGTGGCGCAGCAGCTGGGGGACGGCCCGGTGCTCGGCGAGGATGCCGTTCACGACCTCGACGGCCGTGTCGCGGTCGGCGAGGAGCAGTCGGCGAAGGGGGGCGCGCAGGGCGCGCACCGCGTCGAGCTCGGCGTCGTCGTGGGTGCGCCCGCCGGTGTAGTGGTGCTCGGCGAAGAACGCGTCCAGCTCGGCCTGCGACGTCATCGTGTCCGGCGCTTCCGCGGAGTTGACGAGCGCGACCGCGGCCCGCATCGACGCGACCGTGTCATGGTCGAAAGCCATGTTGACACATTACTCGGGTCCGCCTAGCGTCATGGGTCATGGCGACCGTGACACATGACAGGACGATCTCGCCGGCCACCGGCCTGCTCTGGGCTGTCGCGTCGGCGTCGTCGTTCGGGCTGTCCGGGTCGCTCGCCCGCGGGCTGATGGACGCCGGGTGGTCGTCGGCCGCGGCGGTGGTCGTGCGGCTGCTCGTGGGGGCGGTGGTGCTGGTGCCGCTGGCGCTGCGCCACCTGCGCGGGCGCTGGTCGGTGCTGCGCCGCAACGCGGGCCTGATCACCGCGTACGGGCTGGTCGCGGTGGCCGGCTGCCAGCTGGCCTACTTCAACGCCGTGGCCCACATGCAGGTCGGGGTGGCGCTGCTGATCGAGTACACCGCGCCGGTCCCGGTGGTGCTGTGGATGTGGCTGCGCCACGGCCAGCGCCCCGGCAGGCTCACCGTCCTGGGCGCGGTCATCGGCGTCGCCGGGCTCGTCCTGGTGCTCGACCTGCTCTCCGGGGTGCAGGTCAGCGCGGTCGGCATCCTGTGGGCGCTGGGCGCCATGGCCGGCGCCGCCACCTACTTCGTGCTCTCCTCGAACGGCGCCGACGACGGCGACGACGGCCTGCCCGGCACGGTGCTCGCCGCCGCCGGCCTCGTCGTCGGCTCGATCGTGCTGCTGGTCGCCGGGCTGCTCGGGGTGGTCCCGCTGGCGGTGTCCACCGCTCCGGTCGAGTTCGCCGCCGCCACCGTCCCCTTCTGGCTGCCGCTGCTCGCCCTCGGCGTCGTCACCGCCGCCATCGCCTACGTCACCGGCATCGCCGCCATCCGCGCCCTGGGCTCCCGGCTGGCCTCGTTCGTCGCGCTGCTGGAGGTCGTCGCGGCCATCGTGTTCGCCTGGGTGCTGCTCGACGAGCTGCCCGGCTGGGTGCAGGTCGTCGGCGGGGCGCTGATCCTGCTCGGGATCAGCGTGGTCAAGCTGGGGGAGGGTCGGCGCGGGGACGCCGCGCCGGACCCCGCGGTGCCGGGCCGCGCGGCCGCGCAGGCCTGACCGCCCCTCCCGAGCACGTCGCAGGGTTCCCCTACCCGGCGCAGGCGCCCGGGCGTCTGCGCCGGGTAGGGAAACCCTGCGACGTCGGCTCGGGGCTCCGCTACGCGGGCTCGCCGCGCCCTTCGAAGGCCGCGGGAGCGGACTCGGCGAAGGTGAACAGCGGCTCGACCCCGGTCAGCCGCAGCAGCCTGACCAGCGGCGCGGGCAGCCCCATGAGGGTGACGCCGCCGCCGACCAGGTCGGCGCGGCGGGTGGCGCCGATGAGGGCGGAGAGGCCGGCGGAGTCGCAGAAGGTGAGGCCGGTGACGTCGAGGACCACGTCGGGGTGCGCCGGGAGGTGCTCGCGGAGCAGGTCGTCGAGGGTGGGGACGGTGGTGAAGGTCAGCTCCCCGACCAGCGCGACCACCCCGGAGGACGGGTCGACGCCGACCCGGAGGTGGTCGGCCCGGCTCACCGCGACACCTCCGCGGCGAGCACGGTCCGCGCGTCGGCGATGCAGCCCTGGGCGAAGGGGAAGTCGTGCAGGCCGGCGTCGAGGCTGTCCAGGGTGGTGCGCACGCCGGTCGTCGGCACGCCGCGGGCGGCGAGCACCAGGCCCAGCCAGCGGACGTGGTCGAGGAACAGGTCGCGGTCCTGCAGGTAGACCGCGGCGGCCAGGAAGTCGACGAGCTGGCCGGTGTCGTCGTAGGCGTCGCCGTCGAGGGTGCCGCCGCCACCGGCCAGCGGGGAGGCGCCGCCGAGGGCGTCGACGGCGTCGCGGACGAGCGCCGAGCGCCGAGCGCGCAGCCCGCAGTACTCGGCGCCGCCGGACTCCGGGACGGCCGCGTGCCCGGCGCCGCCGGGCACGTCGGCCCAGCGGCCGCTGTCGAGCAGCCCGACGGCCTCGGTGGCGGTGGCGGCGTAGGCGTCGACGCCGAGCAGCCGCGCCCAGCGGCCGTCGGCGCCGAAGCCGGGCCCGCCGGCCAGCACCGGGGTGCCGGTGCGCTGCGCGGCGGCGATCGTGCGGTGCGCGCCGGGCAGGTGCACCGGCAGCGCGCAGCTCACCGCCACCACGTCGGGGCCCTGCTCGTGCAGGTAGGAGACCAGGTGCGCGGTGGGGACGCTGGCGCCGAGGAAGGTGACCCGCCAGCCGTGCTGGCGCAGGACCTCGCCCACGATCCGGGCGGGCAGCGAGTGCCACTCGCCGTCCAGGCAGCCCAGCACGATGTGGCCGCGCTCGCCCGAGCCCCGGGCGAGGCCGCCGACGGCGGCGACGACGCGCTCGTTGATGCAGGTGGCGGCGTGCTCCTGGGCGACGCTCCACTCGCCGCGCTGCCAGAGCAGCCCGACCCGCTGCTGCGCCGGACCGACCAGGTCGAGCAGGACGTCGGCGACCGGGGTGCCCGCGGCGACGAGGCCGCCGGCGACGTCGAGGGCGTGCTGCTCGTCGGCCCTGGTCAAGGCGTCGAAGAACTCGTCGGCGACGCCGGTGCCGACGCCGGGGGGACGCGGTGGGGCGGTGGTCAAGCGGGCTCCTCCTCGGCTCCCGTCGTGGTGGGCTCGGCCGCGGTGACGGCGTGCAGGTGGCGGCGCCCGGCCGCCGGGCCGACCGGCAGCGGCGCCTGCACGACGAGCACCGCGATGTCGTCGTGGTTGCCGGAGGCCAGCCAGCGGTCGGCGTGCTGGACGACCCGCTCGGCGATGCCGGGGGCGGGCAGGACGTGGCAGCCGCGCAGGGTCTCGGCCAGCCGCTCCTCGCCGAAGAGCTGGGCGCCGTCGAAGCCGCCGCGGGCCTCGGTGACGCCGTCGGTGTAGAGCACGCAGGCCTCGCCGGGGGCGAGGTCGACGGTGCGGCTGCGGAACCGGGCCCGCCGCATCCCGCCGACCAGCGTGCCGCCGATCTCGACGACCTCCACGCCGTCGCGGCGCACGACCATCGGCGCCGGGTGCCCGCCGCCGGCCAGCACGAGCCGCAGCCCGCCGCCGGGCAGCGGCCGGACGGTGCCCAGCACCAGGGTGGCGAAGCGGGGGTCGGCGTCCTCGGGGACGGCCTCCAGCATCGTGGCGTCGAGCAGTTCCAGCAGCCGGACCGGGTCGGGCTCGACGCGGCGCAGCGCGCGCACCGACTGGCGCAGCTGACCGGTGCTGACCGCGGCGTCGACGCCCTTCCCGCAGACGTCGCCGAGCAGCAGCATCGTGCCGTTCGGGTCGTCGGGGCGGCAGGGGTGCACGTCGTAGAAGTCGCCGCCGATCAGCAGGCCCTCCTCGGCGGGCCGGTAGGCGGCGCCCAGGGTGACGCCCTCGACCTCGGGCAGCCGCGGCTCCATCAGGCTGCGCTTGAGCACCCCGGCGGTGCGGGCCTGCTGGGCGTAGAGCGCGGCGGCGGCCAGGGCGATCCCGGCGTGCTGGGCGAACTCGTGCACGAGCGCGGCGTCCGGGCCGGCGTCGTCGGGCCGGTCGCCGTGGCGCAGCAGCACGAGCGCGCCGGCGGGCTTGCCGTTGCCGGGCAGCGCGGTGACGAGCGCCCCGGCCGTCGGGGCCTGCGGGGCCCACGGCTCGCCGCCCAGCTCGGCGGGCAGCAGCGGGGCGGGTGGCACGGTCCGGCCGTCGAGCGCGGCGGCCACCGGTTCGGGCAGCTCGCGGGCCGGCAACCGGCCGGAGCCGGCCTCGTCGGTGCCGCAGCGGAACCACTGCACGGTGCCGGCCGCGACCGGCAGCACGACGATCGCCGCGTCGGCCAGGCGGGCGGCCAGTTGCGCGGCGGCGCGGGCCGTGCGGCCGGGGTGCAGCGAGAGCTTGAGCCGGTTGCTGGCCTCGGCCAGGAACCGGGAGCGGGCCCGCTCGGCGAGCAGGTTGTCGGTGCGGGAACGGGGCTCGGTGACGTCCTCGACGTGCCAGCCCGACCACCCGTGGGGCAGGTCCTGGCGGCGGGCGGCGAGCGAACGGCCCCCGACCTCCAGCTCGACGGTCTCCCCGTCGGCCGAGCTCGGGAGACCGGCCGGGCCGGCCGGGAGGACCTCGCCGACGGCCAGGCCGGGCAGCAGCCGCAGGGCGGCGGCGTTGGCCGAGCGCACCACCCGGCGCTCGTCGCAGGCGATGACGCCGGTCCGCGAGCCCTCCAGCAGGTGCGCCTCGACGGTCGGCGGCTCGGTGGCCGGCCGGTGCTCGGGCCCGGCCGGACGGGCGCTCGCCCGGGGAGGAGCGGTCGTGGACCGGTCCGCGTCGGCGTTCACCCCGTGCCGGGTCACGCTGTCGGGGTCGCAGTGCTCGTCGCGGTGCTGGTCTTCCCACGGGCTCGTCCGGATGGTTCCACCGGGTGAGCGTAGCCGCCGGGCCGGCCCTCGGCCGGGTGTGCGGGCCGGCCCGCGGCGGAACGCCGGCGCGGAGCCGCGCGAGCGGGCCGCGCACCGCGGCGTCCTGTGCGCCAGAAGGTGCGGTCGCGACCGCACGTGCTTACGTTGCCCGCACCCTGTCGTCGCGCCCCGGGGGGGTTGCCGTGTCCGACCTGCCGCCCGCTTCCGATCCGACGTCCGCGGTCGCCACGGGGGAGCGCCACCGGCTCCCCGTGCGCACGCTCGTCGCGGCGTCCATCGGCAACGCCATCGAGTGGTACGACTGGACGATCTACGTGACGTTCAGCATCTACTTCGCGACCCAGATCTTCCCCAAGGAGAACGCCTCACTGGCGCTGCTGAGCACGCTGGCGACCTACGCGCTGGCGTTCTTCTTCCGCCCGCTGGGCGGGTTGCTGCTGGGCCGCTTCGCCGACCTGCGCGGCAGGCGCACCGCGATGCTGTTGACCATCACGCTGATGGCGGGCGGGTCGGTGGTGATCGGGCTGCTGCCGACCTACGCGCTGATCGGCTGGCTGGCCCCGATCCTGCTGCTGCTGGCCCGGATCGCGCAGGGCCTGTCGCTGGGCGGTGAGGTCTCCAACGCCTCGGCCTACCTGGCCGAGATCGCGCCGCCCGCGCGCCGCGGCCGCTACTCGGCGTTCTTCTACATCTCCACCGGGTCCGCGGTGCTGCTGGCCTCGCTGCTCGGCGCCCTGCTGACCGGGGCCCTCAGCCCGGAGGACCTGGCCGCGTGGGGTTGGCGCATCCCGTTCCTGATCGGCGGCGTGCTCGGCGTCGTCGGGCTGTGGCTGCGCCGGGCGATGCCCGAGACCGAGCTGTTCGAGGACAACAAGGCCAAGGCGCGGTCGGTGCGCAACCCGCTGTTGACGACGCTGCGCGAGCACCCCATGGCCGTCGGCCAGCTCATCGGCTTCACGCTGCTGTCCACGCTCTGCTACTACACCTTCTTCTCCTCGCTGACCCCGTTCGCCGTCAACTACCGGGGTGCGAGCGACAACGACGTGTTCGTGGCGCTGTCGATCGCGACCGGCCTGTTCATCGTGCTGCAGTACCCGATGGGCGCGCTGTCGGACCGGTTCGGGCGCAAGCCGCAGCTGCTGGTGTGGGCGGCGGCCATCGCGGTGCTGATCGTGCCGCTGTCCACGCTCATCGGGCCGGGGCTGGGCAACCTGCTGGTCGTGTTCTGCGTGGGCCTGGGGCTCTACACGATGATGACCTCGATCGCGCCGGCGATCATGAGCGAGCTGTTCCCGACCGAGCTGCGCGGGCTGGGCATCGGCGCCTGGTACAACCTGACCGTCGCGCTGTTCGGGGGCACCGCGCCGCTGATCGTCAGCGCGCTGGGCGAGGCGGGGCTGGCCGAGTTCTTCTTCTGGTACGTCGCGGTGGGCGCGGCGGTCGCCTTCCTGGCGATCCTGACGCTGCCCGAGACGAACGGGAAGGTCCTGGACTGAGCCGGCCCGGGGGCAGGACTTGCCGCTGACTTGCGGTCGGCGCGGACCGCGGCGCGCCGGCGGTCGGTGCGCGGCAAGTCGGCGCCAAGCGGGTCGGACCACCGTGGGCGGACCGATCCGACTGGAGGCCCGCCATGCACCCGACCACGACCCCCGACCCGACCCCGATGCCCGGCCCGGGCGGGCCCCGTCCGCCGTCGGCGTTCGCGCCCGCCCACCGGGTCCCGCCGCTCGCGGGTCCCCACCCGGTCCCGCCGCCGCCCGTCGCCCGGCGGTCACGGGCCGGGGTCGTGTGGGCCGTCGTGGGAGGTCTGGTCGCGCTGTTGGGGGCGGCCGGTGGCGTGCTCGCCCTGCTCGGCTTCTTCTCGCCGAGCGTCGCGCGCGCGGACGTGGCCGCGGGGATCTCCGAGCAGCTGGGCGAGCGGGGGGTCGTCGCGTCCGCCGTCGACTGCCCGCAGGACCTGCCGGCCGAGGTGGGGGCGGAGGTCCGGTGCACCTACACCGTCGACGGCCGGGCGGTGGGCGCGGTCGCGCGGGTCAGCTCGGTGCGCGGCGACCAGGTCGTCTTCGACACCACCTCGGACGCCCCGCTGGTCGCCCCCCAGGACGTGGCGACCGCCGTCGACGAGCACGTGGGAACGCTGGGCCACGACGTCGACGGCGGCGCGGACTGCCCCGGCGCGCTGATCGGCGAGACCGGGCGCAGCGTGCGCTGCGAGTTCGCGGTGGGCGGCCAGCCGGTCGACGCGGTGGTCACGGTCAGCGCCGTCACCGCCGCGGAGGTCGAGTTCGACATCGCGCTGCAGGCGCGCGCGGTCGCCCGGGACGTGGTTGAGCAGGACGTCGCCTACCTGATCGCGCAGGAGTACGGCGCGGTCGTCGACTCCGCCGACTGCGACGGCGGGCTCGACCCGGAAGTCGGCGCGTCGACGCTCTGCACGGTCACCGGCGGCGGCGACCGCCTCGACCTGCGGGTCGCGGTGGCCGCGCTGGAGGACGGCCTGGTGGTCTACGACCTGCAGTCGGTGTGACGGGCCGGCTCAAGTCCATCTCAAGTCCCTGGCTTCCACGCGGACGGGCTGGCGATACTCCCCACGAGAGGGGGAGACATGGACGACATGGACTACATCTGGCTGTTCCCGGTGGGCGGGGTCCTGCTGGCCGTCGGGCTCGCGCTCACCGTGGTGCTGACGATCCGGCGGAACTTCCGCCGGATGATGCAGCCGCTCGACCGCGAGATGAGCGCGGTCTTCGGCGGGGCCCGCGGGGGGAGCGCGTCGGCGGACCCGGGCCCGGCCGACTGGTGGGACGCCGGCTGGACGGACCGCGGCCGGCCGAGCCACGCCGGGCACGGCACGGGCGGTCCCGGGGGCGGCCACGCGGGCCACGAGCACGGGTGGTCCGGCTCGTCCGACCACGGCGGTTCGCACTGCTCGGACAGCGGCTGGAGCAGCTCGTCGTCGGACAGCGGATCGTCGAGCAGCTCGTCGGACAGCGGTTCGTCGTCGAGCAGTTCGTCGTCCGACAGCGGTTCGTCCAGCTGCTGAGCGCCGGCCCGGACGATGAACTCCGCGACCAGCGGCGCCGTCCGGGTCAGCCGGGGCAGGCGCGCGGCCCGGTGAGCACCGGGTGCCCGGAGGAGACGATCTCCGCCGGCAGGAGGCAGCCGTGCACGGTGCCGTCGGGCTCGACGACGAACTCCGCCACCGCGGTGCGCGCGGAGGCCGCCGACAGCCGGGGCCAGACGAAGTTGCCCAGGCCCCACGCGACCGGCCGGTCGTCGTGGGCGCCCAGCGGCTGCAGCCGGTGCGCGTGGTGGCCGAAGACGCCGTCCGCCCCGGCCTCGATCATCGCCCGGGCCCTGGCCACGTCGTCGGGGCGCGGCTCGGTGTCCAGCTCGGCGCCCCAGTGGATCGAGACGAACACCAGGTCGGCCTGCCGGGCCGCGGCCCGCACCGCCGCGGTCATCGCGGCGGTGTCGTCGCCGTCGGCCATGCCGGGGCGGTCCGGGCCGGCGAGCCAGTCGGCGGCCGGCACGACCCCGCCGAAACCGAGCACCGCGATCCGCCAGCCGCCGCGTTCGACGATCGCGGGGGCGTTGGCCGCTGTCGCGTCCGGGCCGACGCCCACCGGGGCGATCCCGGCGGCCTCGGAGTGCGTGATCGAGTCGAGCAGGGCGTCGGGGCCGTAGTCGCGGCTGTGGTTGTTGGCCAGGTTGACCACGTCGACGCCGGCCGCGCGGGCCGCCGGCAGCGCGGCCGGGTCGCAGCGGAAGGTGAACTGCTTGTCCGGCACCGGGGTGCCGCGGGTGGAGACGGGGCACTCCAGGTTGACCACGGTCAGGTCGTCGGCGGTGAAGAGGTCGCCGAGGCCCGACCAGGCGTGCCCGTAGCCCTCGGCGCGCAGGGCGGGCACGTAGTCCGGGTCGAGGTTGACGTCGCCGGTGCCGTGCACGACCAGCCGCTGCCGGCCGGGGGACACCGGCGGTGCGGTCGTCGGCGGGGGCGTGATCACGGTCATTCTGGGGGCGGCCACGACCCTGGTGGTCGGCTCCGCCGCCGTGGTGCGCGGGGCGGTCGGCGGCGCGGTGCTGGGAGGAGCGGCGGCTGCGCTCGTCGCGGCGACGGGCTCGGTGCTCGTCGCGGGCGGGACGGAGCCGCCGCAGGCCGCGGTGGCCACCGAGCCGAGCACGGCGGCGGCCAGGCCGATCCAGCGGGTGCGTCGATCCGCCGCACGCCTCGATACCGCCACCCAGACCCCCTCCGTACCCGCCGTCCGGGGCAAGCCTGGCAGAGGAAGTGATCGCCCCGGTAGGACCGGGAAGGGGGGTCTTGGGCCCCGGACGGGCGGTCAGCCGCGGGCGGTGTCGACCACCGAGACGGAGCCGTCGCCCGCGTTCACCACGTAGGCGCGCAGCCCGTCCGGGGCCACCGCCACCGCCTCCGGCGCCAGCCCGACCGGCACCGTCTCGGTGACCCGGTTCGCCGCCGTGTCGATGACCGACAGGGTGCCCGAGCTGTTGTTGGTGACGTAGGCGGTGCGCCCGTCCGGGTGCAGGGCCACCGAGATCGGGCGCTCGCCGACCGGGATCGTGCTGACCACCTCGCCCAGGATGAGGTCGACGACCGAGACGGTGTTGTCGCCGATGTTGACGACGTAGGCCGTCTCCAGGTCGTCGGAGACGGCCACCCCGTCGGGGCCCGTGCCCACCCGGATCTCGTCGAAGATCGAGAAGTCGCTCAGGTCCATGACCACCAGCGAGCCGCTCTCGCCCTTGGTGATCAGGCCGAGGCTGCCGTCGGGGGAGACGGCCAGCGACTGCGGCCTGCCCTCGGCGGTGACCGCCCCGAGCACCTCCTCGGTGTCCAGCTTCAGCACCGAGCTGCCGTCCAGGGTGGTCACGTACGCGAAGCCCTGGTCGTCCACGACGACGTCGGTCGGCCCGGTGTCGACGGGGATGTAGCGCTCCACCTCGCCGCGCTCGTTGTCGATCACGGCGACGCTGCTGGAGAGGTGGTCGACCACGAACGAGGTGCTCCCGTCCGGGGTCAGCGCGATGCCCTCCGGGCCGTTGCCGCCCAGCAGTTGCACCGTCCGCACTACCGCGTCGGTGGCCGTGTCGATCACCGAGATCGAGTCGTCGTCGCGGTTGGTGGCGTACAGGAGGCTGCTGTCGGCGGTGATCGCCAGGTTCCGCGGCGACTCGCCGATGGCGATCGTCGTCGAGACCGAGGCCGGGAGGACCTCCTCGCCCCCGCCGCCCTCGCTGTCGAAGGCCACCCCCGACTCGCCGACCGTCGCCCCGTCGACCGGCTCGTCGCCGTCCAGCACCGCCGCGTAGGTCCCGAGCAGGAGCGCGATGACCACGCCCGCCGCGGTGATCAGGACCGACGGGCGCAGCAGCGACCGGCGCCGGGGCGCCGGCACGTGCGGCATCGGGACCAGCATCGGGGGCAGCGGCGGCATCGCGCCGCGGACCGTGCCGGTGGGCGTGCGGGGCCGGCCGAGGGGATCGCTGTCCGTCGGGCGGTACCCGACCGGCCCGCCACCCACCGGGCCGCTGTGCGCGGGGACGCGCCGGACGGGACCGCTGACGGTCGGGCCGGAGGCGTGGGTCGGTCGCGGGTTGGCGACGGCGTCGGCGAGCGCCGCCTTGGCCGCGGCGGCCAGGTCGCCTGCGCGCTCGTAGCGCTGCCCCGGGTCCTTGTGCATGCCCCGCGCGACGACGGCGTCCATGGCCGCGGAGACGTCGGTGCGGAACGCCGAGGGCTTGGGCGGGGGCGCCGTGACGTGCGCGCCCATGATCGCCAGGAAGTCCTCGACCGGGAACGGGGCCGAGCCGGTGAGGGACTCGTGCAGGATGCAGGCCAGCGCGTACACGTCGACGCGGTGGTCGCCGGGCCCGGCGAAGCGCTCCGGGGCCATGTAGGCCAGCGTGCCCACGGCCACCCCGGTGCGGGTCACCCGCGCGGCGGCCATGTCCCTGGCCAGCCCGAAGTCGATCAGGTAGACGAAGTCGCCGTCCGCGGTGAGCACGTTCGACGGCTTGACGTCGCGGTGCACCAGGCCCTCGGCGTGCGCGGCGTCGAGCGCGCTGGCGATCTGGGCGACGATGGCCACGGCCTGCTCGGGGCGCAGCGCGCCCTCGACCTCCAGGCGCGACTTGAGGTCGACGCCGTCGACCAGGCGCATGTCGATGAACGGCTGCCCGTCGATCTGGCCGTAGTCGTGGATCGGGATGACGTGCGGGTTGCGCATGCGGGCGGCGATCTGCGCCTCGACGGAGAACCGGGCCCGGAACTCGGGGTCCGAGCCGAGGTGGCGGGGCATCCGCTTGAGCGCGACGAGCCGGGTGCGCTCGACGTCGAAGGCCCGATGGACCTCGCCCATCCCGCCCTGCCCGATCAGCCCTTCGAGCCGGTACGGGCCGAACATCTCGCCCCGCACCGGTGCCGTCGGGGCGTCTTCGTACCCCGGACCGGTGTCCCCGCGCACGCGCTCCACATTGGTGACACGTGAACGGGGCCCACCCGGCACAACTCGTCACCCGATCGGACGAGCCCTCCCCGTCGAGAACGAACTTGCTGTCATTGTGGACCGGTCCAATTCACGACAACGTCGTTCTCGACGGTCGGCGCCCCCTACAGCCCGCTGACGAACCGGTGGATGTCGGTCATCGTGGCCGCGAACACCTCCGGCATCGCCGCCCGGAAGATCACGTCGCCGGCGTGGCAGGTGCCGGGCACGACGCGCAGCGTCGACGGCACGCCGGCCCGCTGCAGCGTCTCGTGGTAGGCGATGCCCTCGTCGCGCAGCGGGTCGACCTCGCACACCGAGACGACGTGCGGCGGCAGCCCCGCCACCTCGTCGACCGATGCGTGGTACGGCCAGGCCAGCGGATCGGTGGCGTGCGCGCCGCCCGGGTCGTAGACGGCGACCATGACGTCCATCAGCGCGCAGGAGATGAAGTAGCCGTCGTTCTCCACCAGCGACGGCAGTGCCCGCACCCGTTCGGTCTCGGTACCGCCGTAGAGGCCGGAGACGTAGGGGACCATCGCGTACACGCCGTCGACCGCGTCGAGCCCGCCCTCCTGCTTGGCCCGCAGCGCGGTGGCCAGGGCCAGGTTGGCCCCGCCGGACTCGCCGGCCAGGGTGAGGGTGGAGATGCCGAGCCGCTCGCGGTGCTCGTGCACCCAGTGCAGGGCGGCCGTGCAGTCGTCCAGGCCCGCCGGGAACGGGTGCGCGCCGAGCACGCCCGCGCCGTTGCGGTACTCGACGCCCACGACGACGGCCCCGGTCGCCGCGATCTCGTCGCGCACGCGGACGTAGGCCGGTCCGGCGGCGGACAGGATGACCATGCCGCCGCCGTGCACGTGCAGGACGCCGGGCAGCGGGCCCGCCGCGCCGGCCGGCCGGCTGACGAACAGGGTGATCGGGGTGCCGCCGGGCCCGGTGATGGTCTCGGTCGAGTGCTCGACGCCCTCGACGGGCGGGAGGTCCTGCATGAGCGCGGCGAACACGGCCTCGAAGCCGGCCTCGGCCTCGGCGAGGAAGGCCAACTGGGCCTCGCGCGGCGAGTTGCGGTCGACCGGTGGCGGCGCGCCGGCGCCGTCCAGGCCGAACGGGGCCAGCGCGGCCACCATCCGGGGGTCGCTGCGCGGGTCGGTGCGCAGTTCGAGGTGGGGGTCGCCGAGGCGCCCGGGGGCGCCGGTCTCGGACGGCTGCGCTGTTGACGACGGCGTGACTGACGACTGCGACGACTGCGTTGTCATCGTGCCTCCTCCGGGGGCCCGTTCCCGGGCCGAGGAGATCCACGGTAGGCGATCGGGGCGAGGTCGGGAACGCGCTCGCGGCGCGGGCGGCCGGTCGGCGACGGCCGGCGCCACCGCATCGGCACCACGACCGCCGCCCACCGCCGCAGGACGTGGCGAACCGGTCCTGGCCGGTCGGTGGGGGACGGGCGCGGTCGGCCGGCGAACCCGATGGTCGCCCGGGGCAGGCCGACCTGCTCGATGGGGCGGGTCGGCGCGCCGCTGGTGCCTGCCCGCATCGGGCCTCCCGCCGGACCAATAACCTCGTCATACGAGCATCGGGAGGCCGGGGTCATGTCGACAGGGCGCGCGTCCGCGTACCAGGCCCGCTGGCGCGGTCCCGCGGCCGTGCTCGACCGGATGCGCCGCGAGCCCGGGAGCACCCGCGCCGCACTGGCCCGGGACCTCGGCCTGGCCAGCGGGACCGCCACCGAGATCGCCGCCCGGCTGCGCGAGCTCGACCTCGTCGTCGAGACCGCGGCCGCGACGTCCGGGCGCGGGCGCCCGACGTCGGTGCTCGGCCCGCACCCGGCCGGGCCGCTGGTGCTGGCGGTCGAGGTCCGCCACGAGGACTGGCGGGTCGGGGTGGCCGGCCTGGACGGCGAGGTCGAGGTCGTCGAGGGCGGGCGGCACGCGCACGAGCCGGAGGCGGTCCTGCGGGTGGTCGCCGCCGCCACCGGGCGCGCGTTCGACCGGTGGGGGCGGCGGCTGCGGGCGGTCTCGGTGTCGGTGGCGGCGACCGTCCGCGACGGGCACCTGGTGCAGGCGTCGACGCTGGGGTGGGGGCCGGTCGACCTGGCCGCGCTCGCGCCGCCGGGGCAGCGGCCGCTGCTCGTGGGCAACGACGCCACCCTGGCCGGGGTGGCCGAGGCGCGCTCGGGCGCCGCGGCCGGGGCGCGCGCCGCGCTGCACCTGACCGTCGAGGTCGGCGTGGGCGGCACCCTGGTCGTGG
>NZ_JAHDTH010000185.1 GCF_018531445.1 Pseudonocardia lacus | reverse complement strand
GGGGCCGCGGTCGGCGGCGCGGCGTCCAGCGCGGCGGCGAGGTCGTCGGCCGCGGCGGCGTGGTTGCCCAGGCCGAGCTCCAGCAGCCCGCGCGCGGCCAGGCCGTGCACGAGGGTCGCCGTGCTGCCGCTGTGCCGGGCGGCCTCGATCGCCCGGGCGGCGTGCCCGCGGCAGCCCGGTAGGCCCATGCCGGCCTCCACCCGGGCCATCGTGGACAGGCTGTTGGGCAGTTGCGCCAGCCATCCGGTCTCCGGCGCGAGGCGCACCGCCTCCTCGGCCAGCGCCAGCGCGACCGTCCAGTTGCCCGACTGCCACTCCAACACCGCCATCCAGGGCAGCTGCACGGCCAGCAGCCCCGCGGTGTTGGCCCGGCGGCTGGACTCGACCGCGCGTCCCAGCAGCGGACGGGCCTTGTCGGGCTGCTCCAGCGCGAGGTGGCAGACCCCGCTCACCGTGACCAGCTGCTCGATGTCCAGGGTCGGCTGGGCCATCAGCTGGTCGTGGCGCGCGTCCATCAGCTTCGCGGCCCGTGCGGTGTCGCCGGCCTGCGCGGCGGCCATCGCGGCCAGCACGTCGCAGAGCAGCCCGATCCGCTCGTCGGCTCCGCCGAGCATCGCCGCGCGCCCGGTGGCGTGGCTGATCGCGGCGACGTCGTAGCTGAACAGGCTGGCCTGGGCGGCGGCCAGGTAGGCGTGCGCCGCCACCGCCGGCAGCCGGCCCTCGATCTGGTCGGCGAAGTCGAACAGCCGGGCCCGGTTGGCCTCGGCGTCGACCCCCCACACCCCCAGGCGCAGCCGGTCGGCCTCGGCGCGGGCGGTCAGGACCGGGTCGTCGCTCCAGCGCCCGGCCTCCTCCAGCAGCCGGATGGCGTCCTGGGTGGCGCCGGCGGGCACGCAGGCCTGTGCGGCGGCCATCAGCCGGCGGGCTCGCTCGCCGGGGCGCGGGCTCAGCTCCGCGGCCCGCTCCAGGGCCCGGACCGCGGCGGCGTGGCCCTGGCTGCGCGCGGCGCGGTGCCCGACCCCCTCCAGCGCGGCGGCGACCTCCTCGTCGGTGGTGACCGCGGCCGCGGCCAGGTGCCAGACCCGGCGCTCGTCGGCCTGCGGGGCGGTGACGCGGGCGAAGGCGTCGCCGAGGCGGCGGTGTGCGGCACGCCGATCGGCCGGGCGCCCGGAGTGGTAGACCGCCGAGCGGACCAGCGGGTGGTGGAAGCGCAACCGGCCCCCGCCCAGCACCACCAGCCCGGCCTCCTCGGCCGGCTCCAGGTCGGCCAGGGAGCGGTCGGCGTCGCGCAGGGCCTGGTCAAGGACGTCGACGGTGTCGACGTCGCTGGTGGCGGCGAGCAGCAGCGCCTCGCGGGTGGGCCCGGGCAACCGCTCGACGCGGCGCAGGAAGCTGTCGCGCAGCAGCGAGCCGACGGGCAGCGGCGCCGTGATGGGCGAGGTGCCGGCCAGCTGGTCGGCGTCGAGCAGCTCGGGCAGCTCCTGCAGCGCCAGCGGGTTGCCGCCGGTGCCGGCGACCAGCCGGCCGAGCACCGCCCGCGGCGCGTCGGCGCCCCGGCGGGCCAGCAGCGCACCGGCGGCCTCGGTGTCCAGCCCGCCCAGCGGCAGCGGGTCCAGCGCGAGGAAGCGGTCGGCGCCCGGCTCGCCGTCGCGGACGGTGAACAGGATGACCGAACCCTCGGCCTTCATCCGCCGCGCCGCGAACACGAGCGCCTCGGCGGAGGCGGCGTCGAGCCAGTGGGCGTCGTCGACGACGCACAGCAGCGGCCGGCCCCGCCCGGCCAGCGCGAGCAGGCTGAGCGTGGCCGCGGCGATGGCGAACCGGTCGGCCGCGGCCGGCGGGCCCAGCGCCAGCGCGCCGGCCAGCGCGGCCGACTGCGGGCCGGGTAGCTCGGGCAGCAGGGGCAGGGCGGGGCGCAGCAGGTCGGCCAGCCCGCCGAACGGGATCGACGACTCCGCCTCGATGCCCCGGGTGCGCAGGACCACGGCCGTCGGGCCGTCGGTGCTCGTGTCGGTGCTCGTGCCGGTGCCGGTGCCGGTGCCGGTGACCGACTCGACGACGGCGTCGGCGAGGGCCGACTTCCCGATCCCCGCCTCGCCGTGCAGGACCAGCGCCGCGCTGTCGCCGCGCGCCGCGGCGCGCAGCAGGTCCGCGATCCGGCTCAGCTCCCGCGCCCGGCCGAGCAGCATCCGCCCAAACTAGTGCCCACCGCCGGAGGTTCACCAACCACTTCGGCGGCCCAGCTTCCCGCTGACCACGCCGGCCCCCGGCGTGCCAGCGGAAAACCCGGAGCCGGCGATCTACCCGCCGAACCTCCGGCGGGGACGCTAGTCACCGGATGGCAGCGGCAACAGCGGTTCGTCGGAGCCTTCCGCCGCGTCCGGTGGGTCGCCGGCGTCCTCGGCGAGCACCGTGAGCACCTCCTGGCCGTACTTGGCCAGCTTGCTCTGCCCGACGCCGCTCACCCCGGACAGCTCGCCCAGGCTGGTCGGCATCCGGGCGGCGATCTCGCGCAGCGTCGCGTCGTGGAAGATCACGTAGGCGGGCAGCCCCGACTGGCGGGCGGTCTCCGCGCGCCACGCGCGCAACCGCTCGAACGTGCCCGCCGCCTCGGCCGGCACCTCGATCGCCTGCGCCGCGCGCGTCCCCTTGGCGCCGCGGCCGCGCGCCGGCCGGGCCGCCTTGGGCGGGTCGCGGCGCAGCATGACCTGCTGCTCGCCGCGCAGCACCGGGCGGCTGGCGTCGGTGAGCACGAACGTGTTGTGGTTGCTCTCCACGGTCAGCATGCCGCGCGCGACCAGCTGGCGGATGACCGCGCGCCACTCGCCGTCGCCGAGGTCCTCGCCCACGCCGAACACGGTCAGCGAGTCGTGCCGGAACTGCTCGACCTTGGGCGTGCGCTTGCCGCGCAGGATGTCGACGATGTGCCCGGCGCCGAAGGACTGGTTGCGCTCCTTCTTCAGCCGGAAGACCGTGGAGAGCACCTTCTGCGCGGGCACCGTGCCGTCCCAGGACTCGGCGGGCGTCAGGCAGGTGTCGCAGTTGCCGCAGGGCTCGCCCTTCTGCCCGAAGTAGTTGAGCAGCTGCACCCGGCGGCACTCGACGGTCTCGCAGAGCGCGAGCATCGCGTCCAGGTGCTGGCCCAGCCGGCGCTTGTGCGCCGCATCGCCCTCCGAGTCGGCGATCATCTTGCGCTGCTGCACGACGTCGGACAGGCCGTAGGCCAGCCAGGCCGTGGACGGCAGCCCGTCGCGCCCGGCGCGGCCGGTCTCCTGGTAGTAGCCCTCGACCGACTTGGGCAGGTCGAGGTGGGCCACGAAGCGCACGTCGGGCTTGTCGATGCCCATCCCGAACGCGATCGTGGCCACCATGATCACGCCGTCCTCGCGCAGGAAGCGGGCCTGGTTCGCGGCCCGGACGCGGCTGTCCAGCCCGGCGTGGTACGGCAGCGCCGGCAGGCCCTCGCCGACCAGGAACGCCGCCGTCTCCTCCACCGAGCGCCGCGACAGGCAGTAGACGATGCCGGCGTCGCCGGGGTGCTCGGTGCGGATCAGCGAGAGCAGCTGGCGGCGCGGCTCGTCCTTCGGCGCGATCCGGTACTGGATGTTGGGCCGGTCGAAGCTGGCCACGAAGTGCCGGGCCTCGTCGAGCTTGAGCCGGGTCGCGATCTCGGCGTGGGTGGCCTCGGTGGCGGTCGCGGTGAGCGCGATGCGCGGCACGTCGGGCCAGCGCTCGTGCAGCTCGGACAGGGCCAGGTAGTCGGGGCGGAAGTCGTGGCCCCACTGGGCCACGCAGTGCGCCTCGTCGATGGCGAACAGCGCGATCTTCCCGCGGTTGAGCAGGGCCGGGGTGGACGGGCTGCGCAGCCGCTCGGGGGCGAGGTAGAGCAGGTCGATCTCGCCCGCGCGGAACGCCGCCTCGACCGCGCGGCGCTCGTCGGCGTCCTGGGTGGAGTTGAGGAACCCGGCGCGCACCCCCAGTGCCTGCAGCGCGTCGACCTGGTCCTGCATGAGGGCGATCAGCGGCGAGATGACCACCCCGACGCCGGGGCGCACCAGCGCCGGGATCTGGTAGCACAGCGACTTGCCGCCGCCGGTGGGCATGAGCACCAGGGCATCGCCGCCCGCGCACACGTGCGAGATGATCTCCTGCTGCTCGCCGCGGAACGCGGGGTAGCCGAAGACCCGGTTCAGCACCTCGACGGGGTCGGTGCTCGCCCGGTCGTGGATCGCGGGGAGGCTCACCGGGGCGATCCTAGGCGTCGCTCCCGACAGCCCGTGGCCGGTTCGGCGAACGCGCGACCGCTAGTCGATCCACCCCGGCGCGCTGCGGAACGTGACCAACGGGATGCCTCGGGCGCCGACCCGGCGCTGCTGCTCGGCGGCCTGGTGGTACAGCGCCCGCTCGGCCAGGTCGCGGACCTCGCACGGGAACGGCACGTCCGTTTCGTACGCCTCGGTGCACCACGGGCACAGCCCGTCCGTCGGCGTGTGCTGCTCCACGAGGAGCGTGGCCAGGCCGCCGCAGGCCGCCAGCACCCGGGCCTTGCGGCCGAGCAGGTCGGCGAGCTCGCTCATGCCACCCTCCGGACGCTGCCCGGTTCGGCGTCCGCCATCTGCGCGTTGCGGGTGCCGGGTGCGCACCGCTGGCGCAGGGACCGCGCGTGCGACGAGCGCCTGTGCCGCCAGAACCCGCCCTGCGCCCGCTCGATCGAGGTCGAGCAGTGCCTGCACACCGCCTCCTCGACGATCACGACATCGACTGCCGACATCTCGGCCATGTGGTGTGCCGCCTCCTCCGTTGATCAGGTCTCGCCCTGTGTCGGCCTGGGTGCGCGCAGTCAACATAGCGACGCAATGTGCCTGAAGCGACAGACACGACTTAAACGTCTTTAACGAATGAAGAGACGGGGCGGACCAGAGCGGTGGAGGCGACAGGGTCGGCATGCCTACCTTGATCCGCATGACCGAGCGCGCGGACCTCATCAGCACTGGTGAGCTGGCGAAGCGGCTCGGTTTCACCCCCCGCACCATCCAACGGTGGCGAGAGCGGGGGTGGATCACCCCGGCCATCGTGGCGCCGCGGTCGGGCCGGGCCAGGTGGATCGAGGCGGACGTACGCGAGCAGCTCCGGCGGGTCGACCTGGCCGAAGACGACGGGGAGTAGCGCCGCCCTCTGCTCGGGATGCGGTCCGGCGCGGCCGGTGCGATCGTCACGGGATGACGGCCGACCCACTGGCGGGCGACTTCTTCCGCTTCGCCGACGAGCTCACCGACGAAGAGCGCGCGACGCTGGCCCGGGTGCGGGAGTTCCTGGAGAAGGAGGTCGCGCCGGTCGCGCTCGACCACTGGTCGCGCGCCGAGTTCCCGCACGAGCTCATCCCCGGGTTCGCCGCGCTGGACATCGCCCGGCTGCCCTACCCCGACCTCGGGGCGCCTGCGCGCCGGCTGCTGATCGGGTTCATCGCGCTGGAGATCGCGCACACCGACCCGTCGATGAACAGCTTCTTCGGCATCCACAACGGGCTGGCCATGGGCAGCATCGACCTGTGCGGCTCCGCTGAGCAGCGCGAGCGGTGGTTGCCCCCGATGGCCCGGATGGAGCTGATCGGCGCCTTCGGGCTGACCGAGCCGCACGGCGGTTCGGACGTGGCGCGCGGGCTGGAGACCACCGCCCGCCGCGACGGCGACCAGTGGGTGATCAACGGCGACAAGCGCTGGATCGGCAACGCCACGTTCGCCGACCTCGTGGTCGTCTGGGCCCGCGACGAGGCCGACGACCAGGTCAAGGGGTTCGTCGTGGAGAAGGCCAACCCGGGGATGACGACCCGCAAGATGGAACACAAGATCGCGCTGCGGACCGTGCAGAACGCCGAGATCGAGCTGCGCGACTGCCGGGTCCCCGAGGCCGACCGCCTGCAGGGGGCGAACTCGTTCAAGGACACCAACGCCGTGCTGCGGCGCACCCGCGGGGGAGTGGCCTGGGGCGCCACCGGCACCCAGATGGCCGCCTACGAGATCGCCCTGGACTACGCGAAGCAGCGCGAGCAGTTCGGCCGGCCCATCGCCGGGTTCCAGCTCGTGCAGGACCTGCTGGTGCGGATGCTGGGCAACACCACCGCCTCGCTGGCGATGTCGGTGCGGCTGGCCGCCATGCAGGACGCCGGAACCGCCGACGACGACCACGCCGCGCTGGCCAAGGAGTACTGCACGAGCCGGATGCGCGAGACCGTGGCCATGGCCCGCGAGGTGGTCGGGGGCAACGGCATCCTGCTCGAGCACGGGGTGGCGAAGTTCTTCGCCGACGCCGAGGCGCTCTACTCGTTCGAGGGCACCCGGCAGATCAACACGCTGGTGGTCGGGAGGTCGATCACGGGCCACTCAGCGTTCGTCTGAGCGACCGCCCGATGTCGCCCGGGGACGTAGTGGGGTCGAGACCCGACGCGGATGTGCCGGCCGGCGCCGGTTCCTAGCGTCGTGGTCATGGAAACCGCCTCGACCCCCGCTCCCGCCCCCACGTCCCGCCGCCGGCTCGGGCTGCCGGTCCCGGCGGTGATCGGGCTCGCCCTGCTCGCCGCGCCCCGGGTCGTGCTGCACGACCTGGGGCTGGTCACCGAGGGCAGCGCGGTCAACGCGGCACTGGTCTTCGTCCCGCCGGCGGTCTGGGTCGCGGTCGTGCTGCTCACCCGGGCGGCGCACCCGTTCCGGACGCTGCTCGCGGTCGGCGCCGCGTACGGGGTGCTGCTCGCCGCCATCCACCAGGTGCTGTGGCACGTCCAGTTCCCGGACGGGAGCCCACTGCCGGGCGGGAACCTCGCCGGCACGTCGCCGGTGCTCGGCGAGCTGCTGGTGCGCGGGGCCGCCGTGCTGAGCAGCCTGGTCACCGGGGTGGTGGTCGGCGCGGTCGCCGGCGCGGTGGCGTGGCTCATCCGGCGCGCGGCGGGTCACCGGCTCAGCTGAGCGCGTCGCGCCAGGCGGCGTGCAGGGCCGCGAACTCCCCGCCGGCGGCCAGCAGCTCGGCCGGGCTGCCGTCCTGCACGACCCGGCCGTCGGCCATCACCAGGACGCGGTCGGCGATCAGCACGGTGGACAGCCGGTGGGCGATGATCAGCGCGGTGCGCTCGGCCAGCACGGTCTCCAGCGCCGCCTGCACCGCCCGCTCGGACGGGATGTCCAGCGACGACGTGGCCTCGTCCAGCAGCACGACGGCCGGGTCGGCCAGCACCACCCTGGCCAGCGACACCAGCTGGCGCTGCCCGGCCGAGAGCCGCCCGCCGCGCTTGCGGACGTCGGTGTCGAAGCCCTCGGGCAGCGCGTCGACGAACGCCCGCGCCCCCACCAGGTCCGCGGCGGCCACCACCTCCTCGCGGGAGGCGCCCGGGCGGCCCATGGCGATGTTGTCGGCCACCGACCCGGAGAACAGGAACGCCTCCTGGGTGACCATCACCATCGCGCGGCGCAGGTCGGCGTCGGCGACGTCGCGCAGGTCGACGCCGTCGAGCCGGACCGCGCCCGCGGTCGGGTCGTAGTAGCGGGCGGCCAGCTTGGCCAGCGTCGACTTGCCGGCCCCCGTCGCGCCGACGAGCGCCACCGTCTGCCCGGCCGGGACGCGCAGGTCGAACTCCGGCAGCACGACGCGGCCGGCGGCGCGCCGGTAGGCGAACCCGACCCGCTCGAACGCGATCTCGCCGCGGGTCGGGCGGGGCAGGGCGACCGGCACGTCCGGCTCGGGCACGCCGATCGGCGTGTCCAGCACCGAGGCGATCTTCTCCAGGGCCGCGGCCGCGGACTGGTAGGAGTTGAAGAACTGGGCCAGCTGGTCGACGGGTCGTAGAAGCGGCGCAGGTAGAGCAGGAACGCGGTCAGCGAGCCGAGGGCCAGCGCGCCGTCGGCCACCCGCAGCGCGCCCAGCAGCAGCACCACGGCCAGGGTCGCGTTGCCGACGGCGCGCAGCGTGCCCAGGTACCAGGCGGCCGCGACGAAGGCGTCGGTGTTGGCGTCGCGGTAGGCGCCGCCGAGCCCGCGCATGATCTGCTCGCTGCGCCGCTCGCGGCGGAACGCCTGCACGGCGCGGATGCCGTTCATCGACTCGACGAAGTGCACGATCAGCCGGGCGACGGTCGTGCGCGTGCGCCGGTAGCCGGCCCGCGACCGGCGCTGGAACCAGCGGGTGAGCAGCACCAGCGGCAGGAACCCGCCGATGACCACCGCGGCCAGCACCGGGTCGAGCCAGACCAGCAGCACCGCGATGCCGCCGATCGACAGCAGCGCGCCGAGCAGCCCCTCCAGGCCCTTCTCCAGCAGGTCGTTGAGGGAGTCCATGTCGCTGGTGAGCCGGGAGATCAGCCGGCCGGAGGTGTAGGACTCGTGGAAGTCCAGCGGGAGGCGCTGGCCGTGGGTGAACACCCGCGCGCGCAGTTCGAGCAGCGCGTCCTGGCCCATGCGCCCGGACAGCGCGAGGAACCCGGCCCGCAGCAGCGCCGCGGCCACGCCCGCGAGGGCGTAGCCGACGACCGCCGCGACCAGGGGCGCGGGACGGCCGTCGAGCGCGCCGGGCACGCCGACGTCGATGGCGGTCGCGATGAGCAGCGGCCCGGCGAGCATGGCGACGCTCTCGGCGACCAGCAGCACCGCGGCCAGCGCCAGGCCGCGCCGGTGCGGGCGGGCGAGGTCGCCGACCAGCGCGCGGGCGCGGCGCTGCAGCGCCATGCCGGCCGCCGGCAGGGTGTCGGTCTCCTCGTCCTCGGTGGCCAGGCCGCGCCAGACCTCGACCGGCCCGCCGCCGGCGAGCGGTTCGGGGTGGGGCGCGGGGTGCTCCGGGGCCGTCACGCCTGCACCTGCGAGCGCTCGTCCGGGCTGGCCAGCAGTGCCCGGTAGGCGGGCTCGGTGGCCAGCAGGTGCTGGTGGGTGCCGACCGCGAGGATGCGGCCGTCGGCGAGCACGGCGACGCGGTCGGCCAACTGCACGGTGGATGGCCGGTGGGCGACCACCAGTGCCGTCACCCCGCCCAGCACGCGCCGCAGCGCGGCCTCCACCTCCGCCTCGGTGTGCACGTCCAGCGCGGAGAGGGGGTCGTCGAGCACGAGCACCGGAGGGTGCCCCACGACGGCCCTGGCCAGCGCGAGCCGCTGGCGCTGCCCGCCCGACAGCGACATCCCCTGCTCGCCGATGCGGGTGTCCAGCCCCCAGGGCAGCCCGGCGACGAACCCGTCGGCGCTGGCCACCCGCAGCGCCTCCCGGACGGCCTCGTCGGGCAGCCGGGGCGAGCCGAGCGCGACGTTCTCCCGGACGCTGGCCGAGATCAGCACGGGGTCCTCGAAGGCGGTGGCCACGGCGGTGCGCAGGTCGGCCAGGCGCAGGTCGCGCACGTCGACGCCGTCGATGGTGACGCTCCCCGCGGTGACGTCCTGCAGGCGGGCCACGAGCGCGGTCAGCGTGGTCTTGCCCGACCCGGTCGCGCCCACCAGCGCCAAGGTCTCGCCGGGGCGGACCAGCAGGTCGACCCCGCGCAGGACCTCCGGGGCGGGCCCGCCGTCGTCGACGGGGTGGGCGAAGCGCACGCCGCGCAGCTCGACCTCGCCGCGGACCGGGTCGGGCAGGGCGCGCGGGTGCGGCGGGTCGACGATCGAGGGCACGAGGTCGCGGACCTCCCAGTAGCGGGCGCCCGCCGCGGCGGAGTTGCTCGCCTCGGCCAGCAGCCAGCCCAGGGTGGCGACCGGCCAGATGAGGTAGGTCAGCACGGTGACCGAGGCGACGACGGTGCCCAGGGTCAGCGACCCGGTCGCCACCCCGGCGGTGCCCACGGCCACGACGGCGGCGATCGCCAGCTCCGGCAGCGTCACCAGCAGCAGCCACAGCAGCGCCATGATCCGCACCTTGACCAGTTCCGTGCCGCGCAGGCGGCGGGCATCGGCGAGGAAGGGGCGGCGGTCAGCTCGCGGCCCCGACCCAGCGCCTTGACCACCCGGATGCCCAGCGCGGACTCCTCGACGGCCGTGGCCAGGTCGCCCGCCTGGTCCTGGGACAGCCGGGCGAACACCGAGTAGCGGCGTTCCAGCGTCAGCGTCAGCGCGCCCAGCGGCAGCGCGACCGCCGCCACGACCGCCCCGAGCAGCGGCGACAGCCAGGCCAGCACCCCGACCCCGACGACCAGCGTGGTGAAGTTGACCACCAGGAAGATCCCGGAGAACGCGAACAGCCAGCGGATGGTGGTCAGGTCGGTGGTGGCCCGCGACAGCAGCTGGCCCGAGGGCCACCGGTCGTGGAAGGCCACCGGGAGCCGCTGCAGGTGCGCGAAGAGGTCGTCGCGCATGGCGGCCTCGATGGCGTTGGCCGGCCGGGCGACCAGCAGCCGGCGGGCCGTGATGAGCCCGGCCTCGACCAGCCCGAGCGCGGCGATCCCGAGCACCAGCCAGGGCAGCGCCCCCAGCTCGCCCCGCGCGATGGGCCCGTCGACGACGGCCCCGATGAGCAGCGGCACCGACAGCCCCACCAGGTTGGCCGCCAGCGCGGCGGCCCCGCCGGTGACCAGCCGGACGCGGTGCGGACGGGCGTAGGGCGCCAGGCGGCGCAACGACCCGAGGGTGGCGCGGCGGGGGTGGTCGGAGTCCTGGCTCGTCGCGCTCATAGGTCTCGCGACGTTAGGTCGCGGTGAAGCCCGGCGCACGCCGTTTTCCGGCGGTCCGGCGGTGATCGCGACGGATCGGCCGTCGAGTGGCAGGGTGGGGGAGCAAGCGACGAACAGCGGGAGAGGCAGACGGTCGTGGGGTTGCGGTTCGGCTACAAGGCGTCGGCGGAGCAGTTCGGGCCGCGGGATCTGGTGGAGTTCGCGGTGCTGGCCGAGGAGGCGGGCCTGGACAGCGCCGTGGTGTCCGACCACTTCCTGCCCTGGCGGCACGAGGGCGGGCACGCGCCGGCCGCGCTGCCCTGGCTGACGGCGGTGGGGGAGCGGACCTCGCGGATCCTGCTGGGCACCTCGGTGCTCACCCCGACGTTCCGCTACAACCCGGCGGTGCTGGCCCAGACGTTCGCCACGCTGGGCCTGCTCTACCCGGGCCGGGTGATGCTCGGGCTGGGCACCGGCGAGGCGCTGAACGAGATCGCCGTGTCCGGGCGGGAGTGGCCGGAGTTCAAGGAGCGCTTCGCCCGGCTGCGCGAGGCGGTGCGGCTCATGCGCGAGCTGTGGACCGCCGAGGAGGTGTCGTTCGAGGGCGAGTACTACACGACCGTCGGCGCCACCATCTACGACCGCCCCGAGCAGCCGGTCCCGGTCTACATCGCCGCGGGCGGCCCGCTGGTGGCCCGCTACGCCGGCCGCGCCGGCGACGGGTTCATCTGCACCTCGGGCAAGGGCATGGACCTCTACACCGAGAAGCTGCTGCCCGCGGTCGCCGAGGGGATCGAGAAGGCCGGGCGCAAGACCGACGACGTCGACCGCATGATCGAGATCAAGCTCTCCTACGACCGCGACGCGGACACCGCGCTGGAGAACACGCGCTTCTGGGCGCCGCTGTCGCTGACCCCCGAGCAGAAGCACAGCGTCGACTCGGCCGTGGAGATGGAGCGCCTGGCCGACGAGCTGCCGATCGAGCAGGTCGCCAAGCGCTGGATCGTGGCCTCCGACCCCGACGACGCGGTCGCCCAGATCAAGCCCTACGTCGACGCCGGCCTGGACCACCTGGTCTTCCACGGCCCCGGCCACGACCAGCGCCGGTTCCTGGAACAGTTCGCCGAGGACGTCCTGCCCAAGCTGCGCGCACTGGCCTGACCCCTACGCACGACGGCCCCGACCGCACCGCGGTCGGGGCCGTCGTCGCGGGCACCGGGGTCAGGCCGCGCCGACCTTCTCCACGCCCTGCCCGGCGGCGGCCTTCGCGGCGGCCAGCTTGCGCCCGGCCGACGACGGCCGCGGCGCGTCCAGGAACCGGCGCACGAACTTCATGCCGTAGCGGTCCACCGCGGTCTTGATCAGACCGAAGATCGCGCCCTGCAGCGTGGCGGCGATGAGCACCTCGCGGGTGCTGTACTCGTCCGACAGCGGCTGCGGGGTGCCGTCCTCGTTGGAGACCTTCTTCCAGATGGTCCCGAACACCCGGCCGGCCACCAGACCGCCGAGCAGGCCGAAGGCCAGGCCGAACGGCTTGTAGGCCAGCTTGGCCAGGCCGGTCAGCTCGTTGCCGTCCTTCTTGCTCATCGCCCCTCCGCTCGTGACGCCTCGGACCTGGCCTCGGCGCCGGTCTCGCCGGCGTAGCCGGCGTCCTGGCCGGCCACCCTGCCCACGAACTCCTCGTTCTCGTCCGTCCCGGTGGTGGTGGCACCGTCCGGGTCGTCGGCGTCCGCCCCGCCGGGGTGGCCGTCGCGTGCGGGGTCCGCGCCCCCCGTCTCGCGGGTACGGGCCACGTGGGTGTCGGCGGACACATCGTCCTCGGAAGTACCAGGCATGCGCCAGCAGTACCCGCCCGGCGCCCGGTCGAAGCGTGTTCCCGCCGTTCGGGCACCACACCGTTTGTCGCCGGTCCGGGGCGGGCACCTGCACGAGTGCACCGGCTGACCACGACCCGCGGCCGGGCGACCGCGCGGGAGGTAGCGGAACCGGTGGGCGGAGCGAGGGAACAGACGATGGATCGCGCAGCGGCGCAGGGGCAACCGGGGAGCCGACCGGCCGACCGGCGCTCCCCCGCGCCGGGCGGACCGGAGCCGCACGCCGATCGGCTGGTGCTGCGCCTCCCGGCCACCGTCGAGCAGTTGCGACCGCTGCGCAGGCGGATCGACGCGTGGGCGCCCGCGCACCGGCTGACCGACGACGAGCTGACCGACCTGCAGCTGGCGCTGGGTGAGGCCGTGTCGAACTCGATCGAGCACGCCTACCTCGCCGTCGAGCCCGGGACGGTCGACGTCGAGCTGGCGGTCCGCAAGACCGACGACGGACGTGAGGTCGTGGTCGCGGTCACCGACCGGGGCCGCTGGAAGCCGGCGAGCTCGCGGCCGACCTACCGCGGCCGGGGCATCACGATGATCGACGGATTGTCCGTCGGCATGCGGGTGACCAGCAACCGGTCCGGCACCCGCGTCACTTTCACCGTCCCGCTCGGGGACTGACCGCAGCGACCACAGCCGTGAACGCAGGAGCCGCCGTCCCGATCGGGACGGCGGCTCCTGGCGCGTTCGGTCGAAGGCTGCGCGGTCAGCGGGTGGTGCCGGGTACGGAACCGCCCGCCACCAGGCGGCGGCCCCCGCCCCCGCCGCGCACCGAGCGCAGGCCGGGGATCTGCACGGCCGAGCGGGGCATCGGGCGCCGGGCCCGCAGCACCGGCCACACCGGCGCCGGCGGCAGCAGCCCGTCCAATCCGGACGGGTCGGGCCCGCCGACGCTGGAGCGCAGCAGCTCGCGGTAGTCGTCGTACTGGGCCACCGCCGCGGCGATGTTGCCCTGGGCCAGGTGCGCCTCGATCAGGGCGCGGCGGGCGCTCTCCCGGCTCGGCGCGGCCTTGACGGCCGACTCGGCCAGCGCGACGGCCTCGGCGTGCAGCCCGGCGGCGGACAGCCGCAGGCTGCGCTCCTCGACGGCGTGCAGGCGCAGCTGGCGGAACCGCTCGCGCTCCACGGCGATCCAGGAGGCGGTCCAGCCGGGCAGGATGTCGGCGGCCAGCAGCGAGATGTCGGGGGTGTCGTCGACCGGGATCTCGGGCAGCCCGCGCACGAGCCCCAGCGCGTCGGCCAGGTCGACCTCGACGTCGGCGGCCAGCGACAGCGTCGGGCCGTCCTCGGTGAGCAGCCCCGGCACGTCGACGGCGGCGATGGCGTCGGACAGCAGGCGGGCGGCGGCCTCGGCGGCGATGCCCGGCCAGAGGTCGGCGGCCAGCGAGGCGCGCTCCTGCGGCCGCGGGTGCACAGCGAGGTAGGCGACGAGACGACGGGCATCGACCCCCAGCGGCACGGTGGCCCCGTGCGAGGTGAGGGTGAAGGAGCCGAGCACCGTCACCCGGTGGGATGTGAGCCCGAGGGTGGCGGTGTGAGGGGCCCGCGTCGTTGCAGATCGTCGCTGATCGTCAGACATGGTGGTCCCAAATGTGAAGTGCCGGATGTGTCGGATGTGCCGCGCGGTGATGGGCCGTGCGCAGCCCGTCGGCGCCCAGTCCGCGGAGAAGTGTTCTCGTTGTGGAGCGTCTTGCCAAGGGCCGGATTGGTCACAGTCCGGGCCCCATCATCACGGTCCGACGACCGAGCACCTCCCCCGATCATACTCAAGGGCTCGCTCGCATGCGCACGTGGGTGCCCCGGTCGTCCGACCAGACGTGCAGGGAGTCACACAGTTGGCGGGCGATCCACACGCCGCGCCCGCGCGGGTTGGACGAGTGCGGCGCCTGCAGCCCGGGCAGCGGGTCGTGCAGGCTGCCGGCGTCGTGGATCTCGCAGACCACACCGTCGTCGTTCACCCAGATGAGCAGCTCGGCACGGGCGTCGCCGTGCTCGACGGCGTTGGTGGCGACCTCGTTGACCGCCAGCACGACGTCCTCGGCGCGCTCGCGGGGGCAGTTCGCCGACAGCAGGGCGTCCTCGACGGCGCTGCGCACGTCGTGCAGCTGCCACGCGCCGAAGGGCAGCCGCAGCTCCGGGGGACCGAGCAGCACCGGGGCCGGGGCGGGCTGCTCGGCCAGCACCTCGCGCGGGGCCATGTGGTGGGGGTTGTGGGTCATCTCGCCGCCCAGCACCAGCAGCGGGTGGTTGCGCCGGGCGCCGTCGAGGATCTCCTGGTGCAGGGGCAGCTCGGGGTAGAAGCAGGTCAGCGTGACCGGCAGCTCGGCGAGCGCGATGTTGAACGCGGCGTCGAGCTCGGTCCAGAAGGTGCCGTCGACGCCGTCGAGCCGGGAGGTGTGCTCGCTGATCACGGTGACCGGGCGGCCGGTCGCGGTGGTCAGCTCGCGCAGCTCGCGGGCGCGCCGCGCGGCGAGCGTCTGCCCCGACTCGCCGTCGGGGCCGCCGGGGCGGCTGAGCAGGATCAGCCCGGCCGGGCTGCCGATCTCGTCGTAGAGCGCGTCCTCGGTGGACGGGTTGACCGACAGCGCCACCGGGGTGCCGGCCCGCAGCCCGTCGGTGATCATCGGCAGCACCTGGTCGAGCAGGTCGGCCGTGGACCGGTGGAACGCGGCGGCGTGCTGGAGGCGGACCCAGCGCCCGCTGCGGGTGTTCTCAACGCGCACGGGGCGTCCTCACCTCCTCGCACGTCCTCTTCGCGCACGTCCACTTCGTCCACGTCCTCACGGATGCGGTCACGGCGCGCTGTGGTGGCGGCCGCCGTCGCGGCGGTGCTGCCCGGTGCGGGCCACGACCACCAACTGGGCGGCGAACGGCGCCCCGCAGCGGTCGAGGACGCGCACCACCCGGGGGCGGACGCCGGTCAGGACGAGCCGGTGGGTGCTGGGGAACTCCTCGGCCGCGTGCACCAGGCTGACCGCCCCGGCCACGTCCAGGAAGCGCAGCGAGGACAGGTCGAGGGTGATGTCGGTGGAGGCCCAGTGCGAGCGCAGGGCCTGGTCGAGCACGGTCTCCAGGAGCTTGCGGATCTGCGGGCGGTTGCTGTGGTCGACCTCGCCGGCCAGCCGGGCGGTGAACGGGTCGGACCGGGTGATGCGCAGCAGGTTGTCGTCGTAGACGGCCTCGCCGACCAGCTCCGTCTCGTGCAGCTCGCGCATCTGCGAGACGGCGTCGTCGTCGAAGCGGGGCAGGTCGTAGCGGCACAGCAGGCGCGCGGACGGGTGCGCGCGCAGCACCCGGTCGACCACCTGCTCGTACTCGACGACCCGGTCGACCCCGCCGGCGCGCAGCAGCTCCGAGCCGCACTCCCCGCTCAACCGCAGCCCGCTGAAGCCCTGCGCGGCGGCCCGGTCGATCTGGTCGAGGAACATCTCCTCGTACCGGGCGATCGGGCGAGCGGCGGCCGCCCTGGTCTGGGCGGTGGGGACGATGACCATGCGGCCCTCGTCCAGGGCCCGGCGCACGGGGACGCCGTCGTCGGACATGCGACCGAGCACCGCGCCCGCGGTCTCGTCCTCGAAGTACACGACGCGCTCGTCGGCCGCGAGCCCGCCGGCCAGCCACGCGGCGGTGACCTCCCAGAGCTGCTCGTCGCTCACCGGCACGGCGCACGTGTGACCCACGAGGGACATGTCCTCGATGGTCCTCACCATTGGCGCACACCCGGCCCCGAGCAACGACAGTGGGAACTGACACTGGGAAACGCGTGACCGGCGGGCTCCGCTGGGCGGGCGCCGCGCCACGACGTGGCCACTTTACGACTCGCCGATCGGGCTCGCTGAGTCCGCGACCAGGTGGAACACGGTGAGCAGTCGGTCATCCGCGCCCAACGGTCGTCAGGTTCGTTGGGCGCGGAGACCAGTTCCGCCGCACGGCCGTACAGCACGTGTCCGATCGGGCGCTCAGGGTGACCGGCGCCACCGCGGCGCCGTTCGACGCAGGTCAGGCGACCAACGGCGGCACCATCGCCTCGACGAGGTGCGGTCCGGGCTCGGCCGCGGCCCGGCGCAGCGCGTCCGCGAGCTCCTCCGCGGTGCGCACCCGCACCGCGGGCACGCCCATGCCGCGGGCCAGCGCGGTGAAGTCGAGCTCGGGACCGCCCAGGTCCAGCAGCCGGCGGGCGTTCTCGCCGTATCCCGTGACCCCGACCTGCTGCAGCTCGCCGCGCAGGATCGCGTAGGCGCTGTTGTTGAACAGCACGGTGGTGATGTCGAGGCCCTCGCGGGCGTGCGTCCACAGCGCCGAGATCGTGTACATGGCGCTGCCGTCGGCCTGCAGGGCCCACACCGGCCGGTCCGGGCAGGCCACGGCGGCGCCGGTGGCCGCGGGCAGGCCCCAGCCGATGGCGCCGCCGGTCAGGGTGAGCCAGTCGTGGCGGGGCGCGCCCGCGGTGGCGCCCGGCAGCCCCAGCCCGGAGGTGACGGCCTCGTCGACGACGATCGCGCCCTCGGGCAGCAGCGCGCCGATGACCGACGCGGTGGAGCCGACGTCCAGCGGCCCGGTCGGCAGCGGCGGGCGCGACGCGGGCGCCGTGCGCGCGGTCGTGCCGGGGGCCACCAGGTCGGCCAGCTCGGCCAGCGCGTCGGCGGCGGCGCCGCCCCGCCCG